>NZ_SRLC01000002.1:1200000-1500000 GCF_004765605.1 Hymenobacter aquaticus
TCGGTGGCCACGAAGTCGATGATGCCCTGCTGCAACGCCTGCCAAAGCTGGTCGTTGTTGGCCTTTTCCCGAATCGGGGGGGCGCACTTAAACTGGGTTTGACCGTCGGCAATGTCCTCGGCGTTGAAAAACAGGTAGTGCTGCCCGGTTTCCACCGTCAGCGGCAGGCCCTGGGCCTTGGCCGCCGCAATGGGGGCAATAGAGTTGGCCGACGACAAGTGCACAATGTGCACGGGGCAGCGAAACTCCGCGCAGAGCCGAATCATCAGTGTCACCGCGTCGTCTTCCCAGTGCTTGGGCCGCGAGGCCAGGTAATTCTGGTAGGAGCGTTTATCGTGCTGCTTCCACGCGGCGTCGTCGGTGGTCAGCTCGCAGTGCACCAGCAGGGGCCGGCCGTGGCGGGCCAGGATGGGCATGATTTGCCGCAAATCCTCTTCCGTAGCGTTGGGGAAATCGTCAATGCCGGAGTGGGTCAGAAAGGCTTTGAAACCCAATACGCCGCGCTTAATTAAGCTTTCTACCTCAGCCGCGTTGCCGGGCACGATGCCGCCCCAGAAGCCCACGTTGGTGTGCAATTGTCCTTGCGTAGCGGCCAGCTTCAGCTCGAAGTTGGCAACCGACGTCGTGACCGGGGCCGAATTCAGGGGCATGTCTACCAGCGTAGTCAGGCCGCCGGCCAGGGCGGCGCGGGTAGCCGTGTTGAAGCCTTCCCACTCGGTGCGGCCCGGCTCGTTGATGTGCACGTGCGGGTCGACGACGCCGGGCAGCACGGCCCGGTGCTGCACGTCGACCACGGGGCAGCTGACGGGGGCGTCAACCGGCAACACGGCGGCAATGCGGCCGTTTTCGATCAGCACCAGGGCGGGCTGCTCGCCCTGGGGCAAGACCACGCGCTGGCTTTTTATGGCTACCTCTGGCATACGAAAGGTACTTTCTCTTTACATTGGAGGCTTTTCCAAGCCAGTTTTCCACGACTTTCCCCTCGCGGCACGGGTGTGCACTCGGTTGCCCGGCGACCAAAAAAACCGCTTAGCAGGCTGCTACCGCGGATTCTTTGCCGGAAAGCGGCGTTCTGGACTGAAAAATCCTATTTCTCCCACCCTTTCCAGGGGCCCCGCGCTGGGGCCCGGTTTTACCCTGCATGACTCAAGTTTTACTTTTTTCCGCCTTCCTGCTCGGCCTCGTGCTGCTGCTGGGAGCAACGTACGCACTGCAACGCTTCGCCAAAGTCGACAAAAGGGGCGGTAAGCTAGGGGAAAATGGCCTGACTATGCAAGGCTTCTCCTATCTTCTTATTCTGCTGACGGTTATTTACGTGCTGGCCGTGTTCTACATTCTCATCAAAGGCACCCCCTGGGAAGGGCATTTGCTGGAATGGATGAACATCGTGGTGCGCCTGATGCACATTACCTTTGGCATTGCCTGGATTGGGGCCTCGTTCTACTTCGTGTTCCTGGAAAACGCCCTGAACCGCACCGATAACGTGCGCGAGGAGCTGGCCGGCAACCTCTGGGCCGTGCACGGCGGGGGCTTTTACTACTTGGAAAAGTATAAGCTGGCTCCCAAGGAAATCCCCCGCGACCTGCACTGGTTTAAGTACGAGGCCTATTTCACCTGGCTTTCGGGCTTCAGCCTGCTGTTCGTGGTGTACTACTTCAACGCCGGCTCCATGCTCATCGACCCCAAGGTGCTCGACATTGCGCCGCTCACGGGCGTGGCCATCGGGGTGGGCTCCTTTATCGTGGCCTGGCTGATGTACGACGTGCTCTGCAAGTCGCCGCTGGTGAAGAACATGACGGCCTTTTCCCTGCTGGGCTTTCTGGTGATTGTGGGCTTTGCCTTCTTCTACTGCCAGGTGTTCAGCGCCCGGGCCGCCTACATTCACTTCGGGGCCATGCTGGGCACGCTCATGGTCGGCAACGTATTCTTCACCATCATTCCGGCCCAGAAAGCCATGGTGAAGGCCGCCACCCTGGGCCAGCCGCTCGACCCCACGCTGGGCAAAAATGCCCTGACCCGCTCCCTGCACAACAACTACTTCACCCTGCCGGTGCTGTTCGTGATGGTCAGCAACCACTTCCCCAGCACCTTCGGCCACTCGCAGCCCTGGCTGATTCTGGCCGCCATTTCCCTGGGCGTGGCGGGCGTGAAGCACTGGCTCAACCTGCGCGAAAAGAAGCAGGCCACCACCTGGATTCTGCCCGCCTCGGTCTTGTTTCTGCTGGCCGTGGCCTTCGTCTCGGCCCCCAAGAGGGAGGAAGCCGGCGGCGCGGCCGCCTGCACGCCCAATGTGAGCATCACCCAGGTCAACGCCATTGTGCAAAACCGCTGCGTGCGGTGCCATTCCTCCAACCCCACCGACGACGTGTTCAAATCGGCGCCGAACGGGGTGAAATACGACTCACCCGAGGACATCATCCGCCTCCAGGACAAGATCATGCAGCGCGTGGTCGTCACCAAAACGATGCCCCAGAACAACAAAACCAACATGACCCAGGAGGAGCGGGATTTGATTCGCTGTTGGATCGAGCAGGGCGCCCAGAACAAGTAAGGAATGTGGTGGAGCACCGTGGAAGTGGCGCGGGTGCCGGATTTAAGCCGGCCTTCGTCTCTTGGCTTGTCAGCACATTTTACATTTGTGCCAAGCTTTTGATAAGAACGATCAGGAAAGTGTGGCACAGAAAAAAGGCTCCTCTATTGTAGAGGAGCCTTTTTGTGCTTGTAAAAGAGCCTAGTTTTTAGCTACGCGGGTCGTAGTGGTCCTTTCCACAGATTGTACCTGAATCAAATATAGCCCGGGCTTCCAGTCGTTACCCAGCTCCACAGAACCTTGCTGAGCCGGTAGTGTCAGCTTCTGCACAGTACGCCCGAATCCATCCAGTACGTTTACCTCTACCGTTTTGCCCGTCGTGGCGGGCCAGCGTAGTATGGTTTGCGTATCGAAGGGCACCGGGTAAACAGTTATTTCTTCGGTGCCTCGCGAATCGGCCGTTGCTGTAGAACCCGTACTGGCCTGCTGACCCGGGCGGGCAGCCGGGCAGGTGGGTGCCGGGCTGTGCGGCGTTATACCGGTATGGCCGCCCGTAATGTGCAGATTGACGCCGCTGAAATTCACGCGGCTATCGGTTAGCAGGTTGGCCCCGGAGGCAATGTTGAACACATGGCCGCAGTACTCCGATGTCCCGTTGGGGTTGAAGGAAGCGGAGAGCTCAGGATAAATACTGCTGGACGCAATAAAGAGATTTGCCCCACTTTGCACATCTATACTGCCGTAAAGATGAATAATGGCTCTGGGGAAAATCTGCAGAGTTCCACCATCCTCTACCGTGATGTTGCCGTAGATTTTGGCGGTAGCATCATCCCAGCCTATTCTCATAACGCCGCCGTGCTTAATGGTGATGTTTCCTCTCAGCTCGCTCAGCGAATGCTGCACCAAGCTGAACACCCCTCCATCTTCCACCACAATGGAGGTTGCCGCCTCGGTCTTTAAATATCCCTGCTGCTGAACCTGCAAGGTGTTTTGGTTTCCGATTACCACTTTAATGGGGTCGGAAGGGGAGTCACCGATTTTCAGGCCGGGGCACTCTACCCCGTAGAAGCTAGGCGCTGCATTAAGATTGACTGTGCCTAGGCTGCTTTCACTGGAAATGCGGTTCCAGAAAAGCCGAAAATTTTGCACGGCGTTGTTGGTGGGGGCAGCCAGATTCGTGAACTGCGTGCTGCCTACAAACGCTGCTCCCGGCGCCCAAGTCAGATAGTTTGCTGCCGTGGTGCTGGCCGCTGAGCCGTATTTGAAATGACACACCTTGAAAATCGCGCACTCATCCAAGGGAGGGGAAACTCTGCAACTATCCTTTATGAGAATATAATCGGGTGTGTTCACGCCAAAATTGAGAATGATTGACTCGTACGCGACAAACTCGCACCGCTCGAAGGTGGCGCGCTTCCACTTGCTGAAGTTCAGATCAAGCAGCTTCCCCTGTACATACCCTGGCTGGAGGCCGTAGGCAGGATACGTATTCCCGGCAATCGGGAGGCCGGCAGCATCCTTGGCGTATTTATCGGAGAAAAGACAGTTCACGTAGTTCGTGCCTTCCGCCCTCGTATCGGCGCGGTAGCCACTGGTAATCGTCCCGTAAAACTGGCAGTTGGTGTACGAAAACCGGGGCTGCTCCACAAAAATTGGGGCACCTGTCGTGCCCAGGAAAGAGCAGAACTCGAAATGAATGTACGAGGCCCGATAGGGCCGCCCTTCACCATCGGAAACCAGGCCGGGGCCCCCATTCTCATGAAACTGGCAGTGGTTAAAAGCGCCCTGTGCTGTGACGCCGGTTTCCGGTTCGATGTCGCAGCCGGCAATGGGCATACTGACCATGTACACGCCCTGGTGATTTTCCAGCTGCGAGGCGTCACCGTTATGATTAAAGGTACAGTTGGTTGCCGTCAAGCCGATGCCGGATACCCAGCTGAGGCCGTTGCGCCCGTTGGTATCAAAGTGGCAATTCTGAAGGGCAATGCTCCGATGGGGTGAAAACAATCCATTGGGCGTTGCATTGTTGATGAGGATGCCATCATGCCCAAAATGGTGGGCTGAGATATTGGTTAGTGTAACAGCATCACTGTCCCAGACCAAGATGCCATCGTGCTCAATCTGCCGGCCGACGTCTCCCCAGGTGCCCCCGGCGTTAAACTGCTTGATATTGCCATTCAACTCGACGTTCCGGAACGTGACTTGCGTGGCGTTTTTGAGTAGCATAAATTTTCCCCCACTAGCTATTGTTCTTATATCAGTAGAATGAGCATCGGGGCCGAACGAACCGTAGTCAAGGCCCCCGGCCCATTGAACGATACTACTGGGTTTGCCCAGCGGATCCACTTCTCCTTCTACCGTTACATCTGCTACCCCAGTCAAATCCAGGATATCTTCCCCGTATTTGTAATAGCCGTGCCTGTTCGGGCTTGTCTGCCGACCAACCGTGTAGCTGCCCGCTGGAATTATAATTTTCCCGTGGCCACCGTTGTTTTTAATTATCGCGGCGGCAGCTTGAAAAGCCTCAGTGTAGTTTACACTGGGGTTGTTGGGAACGGCATTGAGCGCGGGAGCGGAAAACGAAAAGGTAGGAGCTACGTTTCGGTTGTCGATTGGCTGTTGCAGGACACAGCTATTGGTGATATTGACTACCAGATATTCCGTTGCTTTAGCGGGTGGAGTAGTCACGGCACTGTTGCATTGTTGCTGCCCGACTACGGTCGTGGGTAGCCCGCAGATAGCTGCCAGGAGCCCAGCAGTGGGAAACAGAAGGCTTTTGCTCTGGGTGGTTGACAACCAGAGACGAGGTAAAGCGTCTTTAATTCGTTTTCTGACAGGTGGATACAGGCGTACGATGTTTCTCATGTAAAATGATTTGTTTTGAATATAATACTATGATAATCTTCCGCAGCTTCCTACAGCTTTCGAGTTAAGCTTTTCTGTACTCAAATCAGCCCCCGCTTTGCAGGCGCCTTTCCGGATTTGTTGCGCCGGAAAACGTACTAAATGGTAGTTAGTCGCCTGGCCAGCGCCCGACCGGGCAAGGGAAACGGGGGCAGCTGGGTGTGTAGCCGCCCGTTGGCTCCGATGTTACAAGTGCGCGGATAATGCGCTTGCTGGTCGCCCCGCCACGGGCGAGCTTTGCTTATCTACTCTGGCTCTTGCTTTCCACAGTCCTTTCTCCGAAGCTCCGACTACCTGGCCGAAGCTTTGTTGGCTCCGCCCGGCAGTATGCGGTCTGGTTAGTGCCAAAACATGCGGGTGCCACGGCCCCGACATCCGTATTTCGGGGGGGGGCAATGCGGGAGCTTGCGCTAATCAAGTTACTTTGCCGAGCTCAGTTCGCGGTTGACTTGGGCGGGGCGCTGAACAAACTACTCGTATGAACTGGAGTACCGTGGAAGTGGCGCGGGTGCGGGGCCGGAGCCGGCTCATCAGCTGCCACAACCTGCAACCCCTGAAGCTGCTGAATCCCCGCTCGCCCACGCCGGCCTGCCACGTGGTGCTCAGCAGCTACGGCGGCGGCATGGTGGCCGGCGACGCCATCCGCTTGCGCATCGGGGTGGCGGCCGGGGCCCGGCTCGTGGTCAGTACCCAGGCCAATACCAAGATCTTCAAATCGACGGACGGGGCCGTGGCCGAGCAGCACGTGGCCGGCACGGTGGCCGCCGAGGCCCTGGCCGTCGTCTTTCCCGACCCGGTGGTGTTGCAGGCCCAGAGCCGCTACCGGCAGCAGCAACGCTGGCAGCTCCACCCCACGGCCACCCTGCTGCTCGTCGACTGGTTTCACTCGGGCCGCATGGATCAGGGCGAGCAGTTCGCCTTCACCAGCCTCCACTCCGAGCTGCGGGTGAGCCGGGGCGACAAGCTCGTGCTGCTCGACCGGCTCAGCTTCGAGCCCGGGCACCACATTGCCGCCTCGCCCGCCAACTTCGCCGGCTACCAGACCTTTTTCTCGCTCTACCTGGTCGGCGACCCGGAAAGCGGGCTTTTCCAACGCCTGGCCGCCCGGCTGGAAGAGCAGAAGATGCCCGGCAGTACCGGCCCGCACTTCCAGGTGAGCAGCCAAAACTGCCTGGTGGCCGTGTCCCGGGCCAAGCCCGACGTGTACCTGCTGCGCGCCGCCGCCCACAGCCGGGAGGCCCTGCAACCGTTCTGTGACCAGATATTGCAGGAGCTGGCTACCGAGGAGATGCTGGGTTATAACCCGCTGCTGCGCAAGTATTAGGACCGGTTCTACTCCGGGCGTTCGGTTACGTCAACTAAACTTGTTACCGTGCGAGTTGAGTAACACAATCGAAAAAAAAATATTGATTGTGTTACTCAACTCGCATGGCGGCAAAATCACTGCTTTGGGGTTCCAGGGCAGGCACTGAGCACTACTACCGCCGGTCTTCGCGCACCGAGGCCAGGGCCCGGGCCTTGGCTTCCTTGATGTGGTGGATAATGTCGTCGAGGCCGTGGCCGTCGATGGCGCGGGCGAAGAGGAAGGGCCCCTCGCCGCGCATCTTGCGCGAGTCGCGCTCCATCACGCCCAGGTCGGCCCGGATCAGGTCCTTGAGGTCGATTTTGTTGATGATGAGCAAATCGGACTGGGTGATGCCGGGGCCGCCCTTGCGCGGGATTTTGTCGCCGCCCGACACGTCGATGACGTAAATCGAGTAGTCGACCAGCTCGCGGCTGAAGTGGGCGGCCAGGTTGTCGCCCCCGCTTTCCACGAACAGGAAGTCCAGCTTGTTCTCGAAACGCTGCATGAGGCCTTCCAGGGCGTCCATGTTCAGGGAAATATCCTCCCGGATGGCCGCGTGGGGGCAGCCCCCGGTTTCGACGCCCACAATCCGGTCTTCGCTCAGGGCACTGTTCCGAATCAGAAAGTCGGCGTCTTCGCGGGTGAAGATGTCGTTGGTGACCACGCCCAGCTCGTGCTCGTGGCGCATCCGCTCGCACAGGGCCTTGAGCAAAGCGGTTTTGCCCGTGCCCACCGGTCCGCCGATGCCCACGGTAAAGGCCCGCTGGCGGAAGTTGCGGTAGGAGGGCAGGCGGCGGGTTTCGCGCTGCGCAAAGTCGCCCGGCGACTCGTAGGCTTCGTGGGTGTGCCCGTGCAGCAGCAGGGCCAGCTTATCGACAAAGGCCATGAGGTGAAGGAGTGATTTAGTGATTTAGTGAATGAGTGAGTTGTCGTTGTTTACCCTGTCATCCTGAGCTTTTGCGAAGGACCTTCCTCACCTCAGTGACAAGCGTAGTTCAATGTGACCAAGCCTTTTTGACGCGCTTGGCAAAGGGACTTGGCACATTGTCATGAACTGCAGTGGGGTAGGGGAGGAAGGTCCTTCATTCCGCTGCGCTGCATTCAGGATGACAGTCAAAATAGGGCAGGCGAGGCTAATTCTGAAACAGCTTGGAGTAGATGTCGTCGTGCAGGACCTGGGCGGCGTCGAGCACGAAGGCGGAGCGGGTGGCTTGCTGGTAGGTTTTGCCGGCCTGGGTGGCCAATATAGGCTCGAACACGGCGTAGAAATCGTGCTGGAGCTGGTGGCCTTCCAGCGGGCCGAGGAAACCCAGGCGAATGGCGGCGCTGAGCTGGTCGCGCAGCAGCATGTGCAGAAACATCGTCTGGACCTGCTCCAGGGCAAAGCCGACCTGCTGCAAGCCCAGGGCAAAAACCAGGGTGAAGTGCAGCGGAATTTCCTGCTCCGTGAACCACGTTTGGATGGCGGGCAGTGGGGCTTCCGGGTAAAAGGAAACGAGCAGCTTAAGCCAGTTGCGGCCCTGCACCACGCTGGCCTTGTGCAGGGCCGGCACCAGCAGCAGGGCCTCGTATTCCTGGGCCACGGGTTGCAGTTCCGGGCTCAGGCCGAGCGCGAAGCAGCTGTGCATAAAGGGCAGTTCCAGGCTGCCAATCTGCTGCAAATGGGAGTAGAGAAAGTGGCGCAGCTGGCTCGGCGTCTGGATCAGCCCAAACGTAATGCTGCTTTCCAACCCGTAGGAATAGGCAAACGCCCCCGTCGGAATGGACGAGTCGACGAGGTGGAGCAGGCGGGCAAATTGGGACATGAGTTAGCAGAAAGACCAAATTTGAACGTCATTCCGAGCAGAGCGAGGAATCTCGCGTGCTGATGTTGTGGTAGTAATTTGAGTTACCACTGCACGCGAGATGTCTCGCTTTGCTCGACATGATGGGATGGTAGACAACTACTAAAACAAGCTATACAGCTGCGCCAGCGGCAGTTTCCGGGCCGGCTCGCAGGTCAGGTGCACGCCGTCCACGGTCACGCGGTAGGTTTCGGGGTCTACCTCGATGTTGGGCAGGTAGTCGTTCAGGGCCATGTCCTTTTTGCCAATAGTCCGGCAGTTTTTCACCGCCACTACCTGCTTAGTCAGGCCATAATCGGCCCGCACCCGCTCCACCGACGCCTGCGACACGAACACCATCGAGGCCTTGCCGATGGCCGCGCCCAATGCCCCGAACATGGGCCGGGAAAAGGAGGGCTGGGGCGTGGGAATGGAGGCGTTGGCGTCGCCCATCTGGCTTTGCACGATGATGCCGCCCTTGAGGATCATTTCGGCCCGCACCCCGAAAAACGGCGGCTTCCAGAGCACCAAATCGGCCAGCTTGCCTTGCTCGATGGAGCCGATTTCGTGGGCCACGCCGTGGGCCCGGGCCGGGTTGATGGTGTACTTGGCCACGTAGCGCCGGGCCCGGAAGTTGTCGGCCGCGCCGGCCGCGTCTTCGGGCAGCGGGCCGCGCTGCTGCTTCATCTTGTGGGCCGTCTGCCAGGTGCGGGTGATGACCTCGCCGACCCGGCCCATAGCCTGGGAATCGGAGGAAATAATGCTCAGCGCGCCCATGTCGTGCAGGATGTCCTCGGCGGCAATGGTTTCCTGCCGGATGCGGCTTTCGGCAAAGGCCACGTCCTCGGGAATGTTCTTGTCGAGGTGGTGGCAGACCATGAGCATGTCCAGGTGCTCGTCGATGGTGTTGACCGTGAAGGGCCGCGTGGGGTTGGTGCTGGAGGGAATAACGTTGGGCTCCCCGCAGATTTTGATGATGTCGGGGGCGTGGCCCCCGCCGGCACCCTCGGTGTGGTAGCTGTGGATGGTGCGGCCCTTGAAGGCCGCCGTGGAGGTTTCCACGAAGCCGCTTTCGTTGAGCGTATCGGTGTGGATGCAGACCTGCACGTCGTACTCCTCGGCAATGGTCAGGCACTGGTCGATGGCCGCGGGGGTGGTGCCCCAGTCTTCGTGTAGCTTGAAGCCCAGCGCCCCGGCCTCCACCTGCTCGCGCAGGCCCTCGGGCTTGGACGTGTTGCCCTTGCCCAGAAAGCCGAAATTGAGCGGGTAAGCCTCGGTGGCCTTCAGCATCATTTCCAGGTAGAACGCACCGGGCGTGCAGGTCGTGGCCGTGGTGCCGGCCGCCGGGCCGGTGCCGCCGCCAATCATCGTGGTCAGGCCCGAGGCCAGGGCTTCGGGAATCTGCTGGGGGCTGATGAAGTGAATGTGGCAGTCGATGCCGCCGGCGGTGAGAATCTGGCCTTCCCCGGCAATGACTTCGGTGGTCACGCCCACGGTCATACCGGGCGTCACGCCGGGCATAATGTGCGGGTTGCCGGCCTTGCCAATACCGCTGATGCGCCCGTTCTTAATACCGATGTCGGCCTTATAAATGCCAGTGTAGTCGAGCACCAGGGCGTTAGTAATCACCAGATCCAGGGCCTCGTCCTGACCAATACCGGCGGCCTGGCCCATCCCGTCGCGCAGGACCTTGCCGCCCCCAAACTTGCATTCCTCGCCGTACACGGTGTAGTCCTGCTCGACCTGGATTAGCAAGTCAGTATCGCCCAGGCGGACTTTGTCGCCGGTGGTGGGGCCGTACATATCGGCGTAAGCGCGGCGGGAAATGGGGAGGGGCATATGTGTAAGGTTGAAAGGTATAGGAACTACTGCCGGTTGCGAATGACAGAATCTGCTATCCGCTCGTTGGCCTTCAGTTCCGGTCGTTTGTAGTGAAAAACAGTATCCGTATTGTAGCTGACAGCCTCAGCGGCTACAAGCACATCGTTGCGGTATTCTTCGGTGCAGAATGCAAATAAGGTGTATCCTTGCTCGATTTCGTATTGCAGGTTCAGCTCCCGCACATTGTCTGGTAAATAGAAAACGGGTGCTTTGACGTCGGAATGCCAGCCTTGAAAAAAGGCGGAAACAAAGAAGACGCCTGAGAAGATGATTTCCAGTTCGTGGCTGTATGTTAAATCTTTGCCGCCCGCTATTACCAGCTTGGTACCGTCATAAGAGTGGACGTGAAAATCAAGCCACAGCTCTTGGCGGATTCTTTGGTCTATTTCTTTGACTAATTGGGAGGTGGCACTCATCAGTCTCTTGGGTTTAGTGGAAAGTCCACTTTTGCTACCATTGCTACGGCTTCAGCTTTAGAGTCCTCACTCAGCCGCCCATCAATCCACCCGTTGCCCCCATACACGATTCGCTCGCCGCCCAGGGCTACCAGCGTCACGCGCTTCCGCTCGCCGGGCTCGAAGCGCACCGCCGTGCCGGCCGGGATGTTGAGCCGGAAGCCGTAGGCGGCGGCCCGGTCGAATTGCAGGGCCGCGTTGGTTTCGAAGAACGGGTAGTGGGAGCCCACCTGCACCGGTCGGTCGCCCATGTTCACCACGTCGATTTCCACCGTGTCGCGGTTTTCGTTCAGGATCAACTCGCCCTCGGTTAGCTGGTACTCGCCGGGCGCGTCGTTGATCAGGTTGTCGGGCTGGATGGTGGCGGCCGCGCGGGTCAGGCCGGAGCCGTAGAGGGCCAGGGCCGGGTCGCCGGTTTCGCGGCAGATGGGGTGGTGCACCGTCACCAGCTTGGTGCCGTCGGGGAAAGTGCCTTCCACCTGCACCTCCTGAATCAGGTCGGCCACGCCGGGCATCACGTCCTGCAAGCCCAGCAGCAGCTTGCCCTTGTTCATGAGCGTCGTCACGGCCTCCCCGTCGCGGATAAACTCCAGCAGCTGAGTCGCCAGCAGCGCCAGGGCTTCGGGGTAGTTCAGCAGCAGGCCGCGGGCGTAGCGCTTCTGGGCCACGAAGCCGGCTTGGTGCAGCACCAGTTTGTCGAGGTCTTTCGGAGTCAGGTGCATGGCTTGGGGTTGCTGCTGGTTGAGAGTTGATTGTTTGGCTAGGTTCTTTGTTTATCCTGTCATCCTGAGCCTGCGAAGGACCTTGTCACGTCAGAACAAAGCGTTGTTACGGTAATCGTTCTTATCCTATAAGGTCCTTCGCAAGCTCAGGATGACAGGTGGGAAAAAGATTTTCTAAACCCTACACGTTCTGCGCCACCATCCATACGCCATACCCCACGCACAGCCCCGACGAAAGCAGGATGCTGCTGAACTTGAGCCGGCGGCTGATTTTCATGCGCCTGGTAAAAGGGATGCGGCACAGGCCGGCTACCACGAACATACCCAGAATCGAGCCGAGGCCAAACACGAGAATGTACAGAATGCTGGGCAGCGGCCGGCGAATCTCGCTCAGCACCAGCAGCACCAGCGCCCCGCTGCCCGCCAGGCCGTGCAGCAGCCCCACGGTGTAGGCCAGCCGGTGCTGGTAGCGCGCCGGCCGGATGTCCGGCGGCTTGTTCCAGTTCAGCAGCCGACTCACGCCCATGGCCACCAGCACCACGCCCACGGCGGCCTCGAAGTAGCCCGAGGTCAGGAACGTGGCCCGGCTCAGAATCACCACCGAGCCCACCAGCACCAGCATGGTGGTGTGGCCCAGGCCCCAGAAAATTCCGTCGCGCAGGGCCAGCACCGTACTGTCGCGCCGCGACACCATGTTGCCCACGGCCAGCAGATGATCGGGCTCGAAGGCGTGGCCCAGACCGGCTACGGAAGCAAACAGAATAGGGAGGAACGCTTCCATTCGGCAGGGCGCACACGAGAGGCTTGAGGCCTCAATATAGAGGATAGAGCGGCTCGCAACCATTGGGGTGCCTATTTTTCCGCGCGGCCGGGTCCGCCGCCCACGCAGCGTGCCCGGCCTATATAGCGGAACGTCAACGCGCTAGCCGGGCGGTTCGTCCCGGCCCCCGAAGCGTTTAACCAGCCTTGGCCGCCGTTGGCACGGCCGGGGCCCCGATTCAGCCAAAAAACCTATTTGCTGTCGGCAAACTCTATTTCTTGCATAGTTGCCCCATGTCGTAGTGCTTACCATGTCAGAAATTTCGTCTTCCGCCGTTGTTCCTACCCTCGCCGAGTTCACTCAGGCGCAAGAGCGCATCGCGCAGCTGGAGCAGGCGTTGCAGCAGGCCCACGCCGCCCGGCAGGTGGCCGATGAGCGCATGGCGTATTATGCGGATTACCTGACGGAAGGCGTCGTGCTGCTTAGCTCGGAAGGCACCGTGCTGCTGCTCAACGAGCCCTACTGCCGTTTCTTTGGCGTGCCCCTGCCCACCCGCCAGTGGGTGCAGCGCCCCGTGGCCGAGCTCAGCGCCGCCATTACCCTGTGCAGCGACCAGACCCAGCAGCTGGCCCACGAGTTCGACCAGGCCCTGCGCAGCGGCCAACCCTCGCACAGCGTGCAGATCTGCCTGACCAGCGGCCGGGTGCTCGACCGGGACGTGGTGCCGTTGCAGGCCCTGCAGCCCGGCTCGACCAACGTGCTGCTGCGCTACCGCGACGTGACGGCCCAGCACCAGGCTGCCGCCGAGCTGCAATCCATGTCGCGCATTCCGGAGCAAAACCCCAACCCGGTGCTGCGCTTCAACCAGCACGGCGACACGATTTTTGCCAATGCCGTGCTGCGCGGCCTGCGCGACGACCTCGACGCGGCGGAGCGGGCATCGGTGTGGGCCTCCTTGCAGCAGCTGGCCGCCGACGCCCTGGCTCACAACCAGCCCCGGCAGCTGGAGGTGGCCTTCCGGGAGCGGCTGTTTCGGGTGGCGGCGGTGCCGTTCGTGGCCGAAGCCTACACCAACCTGTACCTACAGGAAATAACGGAGCAGCGCCAGATGGAAGGGCAGCTGGCCGAGCAGCGCCAGTTCTACGAAACCATCCTCAACGAGCTGCCCGTGGAGGTTGTCGTGCTTGATGAGGAGCAGCGCTACCTCTACGCCAACCCCAGCGCCGTGCCCGATACCGAGGCCCGCAACTGGCTGATGGGTCATACCATTACCGAATTCTGCCAGCGCTACAACTATCCGCTGACCCTGGCCGAGCAGCGCCACCGCATGTTCGACCGCGCCCGGCAGGAGCAGCACTTGGTGCGCTGGGACGACATTACGCCCTACCCCGACGGCACGCGCTGCCACCAGCGGCACTTCAAGTCCATCGTCGGGCCCGACCAGGGGCTGCGGTTTATGCTGGGCTACGGCCTTGACATTACGGATCGGGTGCAGGCCGAGCAGCGGCTGCTGGATCAGCAGAAATTCACCCAGCAGGTGCTCGACACGGCTCCTAGCCTGATTTACGTGCGCAATAGCCGGGGGCAGCTGGTGTTTACCAACCACGCCATGACGCAGCTGCGCGAGTTTCAGTCGTATCGGCAGCGCGCCAGCCAGGACCCGCACAGCCCCGTGGCCCGCGAAGAGCAGGAATACACCGCCGCCGATGCCCACGTGCTGGCCACGGGCGAAGAAATCAAGAAGGAAGACCCCTACACGCTGCCTTCGGGCGAGGTGCTCTGGTTCCAGACCATCAAGCGCCCCCTGCGCCGCCCCGACGGTGCGGTGGAAGTGTTGGGTGTGAGCACCGACATTACGGACCTGAAGAAAGCTACCGAGGCGGCCCAGGCTGCGGCCACGGCCCGCGAAAACTTCCTGTCCAACATGAGCCACGAGATTCGCACGCCCCTGAACGGCGTGCTGGGCATGGCCGGACAGCTGGCCAAAACCCGCCTCGACGCCCGCCAGCAGGACCTGCTGAACGTGATTCGCTCCTCGGGCCAGCACCTGCTGGGCGTGCTCAACGACGTGCTCGACATGGCCAAAATCACCTCCGGCAAGTTGGAGTTCGAGCAAACTGCCTTCAACCTCTGCGACTCGATGGGCCAGGCCGTGGAGCCCTTGGCGTTGCTGGCCACCGACAAGGGCCTGGAGTTCAAGGGCACGCCGCTGCGCGACAGCTGCCCCAACTCCTGGGTAGTCGGCGACCCGTTCCGTCTCAACCAGATTCTGATTAACCTGGTGTCCAACGCCATTAAGTTCACGGAAAGCGGCACCATCACGGTGGGCGGCTACTTCGTGGCCGAAACCGACACCCATCTGACCACCGAGTTCCGCGTCACGGATACCGGCATCGGCATTGCCCCCGACAAGGTGGCCCGCATTTTCGAGGGCTTCACCCAGGCCTACGCCGACACCACGCGGCGGTTTGGCGGCACCGGCCTGGGGCTGAGCATCAGCCAGGCCCTGGTCGAGAAGCTGGGCGGCACGCTGCGGGTGGAAAGCGAAGTGGGCAAGGGCAGCACCTTTGCCTTCACCCTGACCCTGCCCAAGGCCGAAGCCCCGCGCCTGCGAAAGGAGGAAGTCGTGGATACCGGCTCGTTGGCCGGCCGCCGGGTGCTGCTGGTCGAAGACAACGAAATCAACCGCGAGGTGGCCCGCCTGATGCTGGAGGAGTGGCAGGTGGAAGTCGATGAGGCCCCCGACGGGCTGGTGGCCGTGCAGATGCACGCGGCCAGCAACTACGACGTGGTGCTGATGGATATTCAGATGCCCAACATGAACGGGCTGGAAGCCACGGCCCGCATCCGGCAGCACCCCGAGCGGCAGCGCGCCCAGGTCCCGATTCTGGCCCTCACGGCCAATGCTTTCCGGGCCGACAACGAGCTGTACCTGGCCGCCGGCATGAACGACTGCCTGGCCAAGCCCTTCGAGGAAGATTCGCTCTACCAGAAGCTGGTGAGCCTGATTGCCACCGCGCCGGCCCGCGGCAGCCGGGGCTACGACCTGACCGGCCTGCGCGAGCTGGCCCGGGGCAAGCAGGAGTTCGTGGATAAAATCATCCGCTCCTTCCTGCGCAACATTCCCGACACGGTGCAGCAAATCCGCTTTGCCGCCGCCGACGGCCAGTGGGCTACCGTGGCCGAGCTGGTACACCACATCAAGCCCAACCTGGTGCAACTGGGTGTGGAAGGCGTGGACGAGGCCGTGAAGCAGCTGGAGCAGGCCCGCCAGGGCGTGGGCAGCACCGAAACCCGCACGGCGGCCGTCGGCTACCTCACCACCCGCCTCGACCAGGTAGTGCAAGAGCTGCCCCGGGAGCTGAGCCCCGAGGCGGAGTAAGAAGGCTAGAGGCTACGCAGCTTCTGGAAAAAGCCGTCCTGGTAGGATTTGCCCACCGGAATTTCGTGCTCCCCGAGCAGCAGCTGGTTGTCTTCCACGGCCTCAATCCGCTTGGTGTTGACGATGAAGGAGCGGTGCACGCGCACGAAATGCGCGAATGGCAGCCGTTCTTCCAGGGCCTTGAGCGTGATGTACACGATGTGCTTGTGGCGGGGCGTCACAAACACGGAGTAGGTCGACATGGCCTCGATGTAGAGCACGTCGTTGAAATCAAGCTTGACGAGCTTGTTGTTGACCTTCACGAACAGCTCCGAGCCCTCCAGCTCCGATTCCGGGGCGGCGGGCGGCGTGGGCTCGGGCGCGGCCGCCGCGGTCAGCACCCGCGTGACGGCCTTGCTGAAGCGGGCGTAGTCCACGGGTTTCACCAGGTAGTCGGCCACGGCCAGCTCGAAGGCCGCCACCGCGAAATCGGTGTGCGTGGTAACCAGAATAACCTGGGGCGGCGGTTGGGGCAGGGCGCGCACCAGGTCCAGGCCGCTGAGGCGGGGCATCTCGATGTCGAGAAACAGCAGGTCGATGGCCGTACCGTTCTGCAGCAGGTTCAGGGCCTGCACGGCGTCGGGCAGGGAAGCCACCAGTTCCAGGGCCTCGGTCATTTCGACGAAATGTTCGAGCGTGAGGCGGTTGATTTCGTTGTCGTCGATGATGAGGCAGCGCAGGCGGGCTTGAGCAGAGCGTAAGGGCATGTAGGGAAAGTGAAGGAAAGTCCGCGCGGCGGGCTGAAAAACTAACGGGCCGCGCAACACTAGCACAGCCGCACGAGGCACTGAGAAAAGCAAAAGCACGGTTGGCCCAAAAAGGCAGTTGCCGGGCAGGATACAATCTACGGTTGCCGCGCCGGATTTCACAACTGCTTCTCGTTGACCTTCTTTTCCCGCGCGATGAAAAACGTTGTACACCTGTTAATTGGATTCGCTCTGACCGCAATTACTTCTTTGCCGGCCGTAGCTGCAGCCCCGGCAGCCCGCCCCGCGCCCTGAAGATGGCCTGCTATTACCCTAAGCGCCTGTGCCTGAGTCAGCCCCAGGCCGCAGCCGCGCAGCCCGCCCCTTGACGCGTATGACCGTCACCCATTTGGCGCATCGGTAGCACCGCCCCCGGGGCAAATTCTGCTGCTGGAGAAGCTATGCAAACTGCCCATTTCGGGTGGCCGAGGCAATGCCGTAGCGTTCAGCTTGCGGGCTGAAAGCCAGCTTCTAAGGATAGGGAAACTAGTTTTTATTATTATTTTTCACTAATCTTAAGGGCCGCTTTTATCCTCCCGCGCTCATGAAGTACCTGGCTGTATTCTCGCTTACCCTGGCCCTGGCCAGCCCCGTCGCAGCTCAGAAAGGCCAGGCCGGGCGCGTGCTGGAGCAGCGCCGGGCCGCCCTGGGTACCGATGTGCGCCAGTTTCGGCACCTAGTGCCCGAGCGGGTAGAGGCCAGCACCCAAACGGTGTACTACACCAGCAAGCGCGAAAATCTGCGCGTGGGCTCTTACACCGTCACCGGGATTAGCTACGGTTTCTATAAGGACAAGCTTTGCTCGATTGAGTTGCGTGTGATGGGCGACGTGAACTGCAAAGGCATTCACAACCTACTGCTTTCCGAGTACGGCCCCAGCCAGCGGGTAGCCGCCAAGAGTGAAAACTGGACCGATCCGCAGGTGTCGTTGCGCTACACGGAAGTACCCCAGGGCTTCGCCACCATCGTGTTGGCCAGCAAAACCCTGATGGAGCAGCGCTTGGCCGAAACCAAGCTGCCCGCCTACCACAGCGCCTAAACATTCGTTGATATAAAAAACGTCCTGCCGCGCCCGGCAGGACATTTTTTTATGTGCGTTGCTATTTCAAACGGCGGAATTTGCGCTGCATGATTTCCTGCACGGGCACGTTTTCAATCTTGCTTTCCAGCCACGAAATAATGTCGAGGTAGAGAAACGGGCGCCGCTCAAACGGGTCGGCGGCAATGCTGATGAGCTTTTCCTTGAGCTGCACGAAAGCCTCCTTGAGCTCGGCCGGGGTAATGTCGCCGACGCTGCGCAGAAACTGGAAAATGGCCACCTGCATCTGCTGCTGGTCGTTCATCTTGCCCAAAAAGCGGTACACCGACCGGATCTGGTACTCTAGGGCCTCGTCGCGGCCGGCTTCGTAGTGGGCTATCAGGTTCAGGATGCGGGCAAAGCACTGAATATCCTCGCGCAGGCTCACGTCGCGGAACTGGATGATTTTGGTGAGGTACTCGATGGCCTTATCGTTGTTGCCGCTGCCGAAATACAGGCTGGCAATCTTGTAGTAGAACACCAGGCGGCGGTGCGAGTCGAGCTGCACCTGAAACCGGTCGAGGTTGTCGAGCAGGCCGGGAATGATCTGCAGGCCCTCGGTGAAGCTGCCCCGCAGAAAGTGAGCGTTGATGCGGTTGGTGTAGATGTAGAGAAACAGCAGCATCTCCGTGTTGGGGTTGGTGCGCCGGTCCGGGTCGGCGGCAAAAGCCTCCAGGGTTTCGAGTACCTCCATAAACCTGCTGTAGTACAGTAGGTTGTAGAGGGAAATCAGCAGGTTGTGCAGGCCCTTGATGTAGAGCATGGTTTGCTGCTCCTTCATGGCGGGGCTGTGCTCAAACAAATCGACCCACTTCTGGGCGTAGCGGAAGCAGGCCGGGAAATTCTGGGTGATGGTGTGGTACCAGACGTGGGCCTGGTAGTAGTAGAGCTGCTCGTAGAAGCCCGCCCGGGCCATATCCACCGGCGGCAGGGCCGCGTGGAAATACGCCGTGATGGTGTCGTAGTCTTCCTGGTGGCGCACGTGCCCAATCTTGAGGTAGAGGCCGTACATGCGCAGGGCCACGTTCGACAGCTCGTGCAGCTGGGCCACGTGCCCGGCCGTGTCGGAGGCTTCAGCCGACAGCACCTCGGCCCGGCCCCGCAGGCTGCGCGTGATGTACTGGGCCTCGATCAGCTTCTCAAAATCGAGGGCCAGCAGGGCAATGTGGGGCATTTCGGCTTGCTGGGCCGTTTGTTTCACCTTTTCCAGCATCCGCAGGCTTTGCTGGTAGAGGCCGCGGTTGTACAGCACCCGGGCGTAGTCGAGCTGCTCGTGGAGCTGAATATCGAGGTTCTGGCCCGAGTGGTACATGCGCAGGCTGGAAAGCAGCTGCTTGTAGAGGTTGGCCTTCAGGTTGGCGACTTGCACTTTCTTGATGGCCGGCACCTGGGCCAGCACCCGTTCCTCGTCGTAGCTGGCCTGCCCGTCGAGGGCGTCGAAGAGCTGCAGAAACTTCAACCCCTCGTTGGAGCCCTGGCGGTTGGTAAACAGCCGGAAATGCCGCTTTTCGGAGCGCGTCAGCGACTTAATTAACTGAAAAACAGGGTCAATGCTTTCGTTAGGCATTGTAGCGCGGTGTTTGGTAAGTGGTTGTATTGCAATATGTTGCAGATAAAAACATAATAATTGGAAATAGTGGAGTGCCTGAATATTGTTTTTCGGAGTTCCGGGTGCTACTGCTACTTGCGTGCAGCTTCGGGCCACCAGCCGCCGCTGCCGGGCAAGTTACAACCGCTGCTGACTTTGGCTTCAGGCTGCTGAAAAGGCCGGGAACCGGGGACTGCCCGAACCGGCCGTAGCGGCTGCCCCTGGCCCGGCCAGCGGAATTGCTGACCACCAATGTAACTGAATCGGAGTGGATTGCGGGAACCGGCCTTCACTCCGTCGAAAAACAACCTGTTGTCATGTCCACTGCCTTGCTGGTCGTCCTTCCCATCATTATTCCGCTGCCATCGGGCTGAAGGAACTGCTTCTGTGCGCTATCCACCAGCCTTTCTAAGCCCCGCGCTCAGGAAGGCTTTTTACTGCCTGTCTTTCTTGTCGAGTACCCTATTTCCACTTTCTAACCACCGTTTTATGTATTTCAACAGCAACACCGTCGCCTTTCTGGATGGTGAGTTTGTGCCGGCCAGCGAGGCCACCTGCGGGGCCTACGCCCAATCGTTGCACTACGGCTACGCCGTTTTCGAAGGCATCCGGGCCTACAACACGCCCCGCGGCTGCCAGATTTTCAAGGCCCGGGAGCATTACGAGCGGTTTCACTATTCCTGCCAGACCATCGGGCTGCCGCTGAACTACTCGGTGGAAGAGCTGACCCAGATCAGCTACCAGCTGCTGGAAAAAAACGGGCTGACCGACGCTTACATCCGGCCCCTGGCCTACGCGGCCACGCCCAACATGAGCCTGAAGCACGCCACGACCGGCAACCTGCTGATGGCCGTGTGGGAGTGGGGCAAATACCTCGGCGACCAAAGCCTGCGCCTGACCATCTCGCCCTACGAGCGGCCCAACCCCAAGGCCGTCCCGATTGAGGCCAAAGTAGCGGGGCACTACGTCAACTCCATTATTGCCAGCTCCGAGGCCAAGGGCCGGGGCTACGACGAAGCCCTGCTGCTGGACATGAACGGCTACGTGGCCGAAGGACCGGGGGCCAATTTCTTCTTCGAGAAAAACGGGGCGCTCTACACGGCCCCGGCCGGCAGCATCCTGCGCGGCATCACCCGCAACACCATCATCGACCTGGCCCGCGAAGCCGGCATCACCGTGCACGAGCAGTTCTTCACGCCGGCCGAGTTGCAAGGGGCCGAGGGGGCTTTCATGACGGGCACCGCCGCCGAAGTTATCGGCGTCTCGTCGGTGGATGAGGTGGTGTTCAGCAAGCCTTACGCCGAAACCATCGGGGCCCACCTGGCCAGCCGCTACCAGGCCTTGGTAACCGGGCAGGAAGTAAGAGCTCAGCGCTTAGAACTCAGAGCCTAGCCCGTTCTGGTGGTACTCCCTTATTCCATTTCCTGCTCAGCGCTGAGTTCTAAATTCTAAGTTCTGACCTCTGCGCTCTACGACAACTATGGCCCTGAATACCTACAGCCGCATTTACACCCAGGACGACAGCCTACCGGCTTCCCAGGCCATGCTCATTGGCTCGGGGTTGTCGGAAGCCGATTTGCGCAAGCCCTTCGTGGGAATCTGCTCCACCGGCTTCGATGGTAACACCTGCAACATGCACCTCAACGGCCTGGCCGACCACGTGAAAGAAGGCGTGCAAACGGCGGGGCTGGTGGGGCTGCGGTTTAACACCATCGGGGTGTCGGATGGCATTACCAACGGCACGCCGGGCATGCGCTACTCCCTGGTTTCCCGGGAAATCATTGCCGACTCCATCGAGGCCATGGCCGGGGCCCACAACTACGACGCCCTGGCCTGCGTGGTGGGCTGCGACAAAAACATGCCCGGCTCGTTGATGGCCCTGGCCCGCCTAAACCGGCCCGGCCTGATGGTGTACGGCGGCACGATTAAGGGCGGCTCGTTCAAAGGCCAGCAGCTCAACATCGTGTCGTGCTTCGAGGCCTACGGCAAAAAGCTGCAGAACAGCATTTCCGACGAGGACTACCGCGGCATCATTCAGCATGCCTGCCCGGGGCCGGGGGCCTGCGGGGGCATGTACACGGCCAATACCATGGCGTCGGCGGCCGAGGTGCTGGGCATGTCGGTACCGTTTTCGTCGTCGGCCCCGGCGGTGAGTGAGCAGAAGCGGGAAGAGTGCCTGCGGACCGGCGAGTACCTGCTGCGCCTGCTGGAAAAGGACCTTAAGCCCCGCGACATCATGGTGCGCGAGGCCTTCGAAAACGCCATGGTGCTCATCACCGTGCTGGGCGGCTCCACCAACGCCGTGATTCACCTGCTGGCCATTGCCGACGCGGCCGGGGTCAAGCTCACGCTCCAGGACTTCCAGCAGGTGAGCAACCGGGTGCCCCTGCTGGCCGACCTCAAGCCCAGCGGTAAGTACCTGATGGAGGATTTGTCGGCCCTGGGCGGGGTGCCGGCCGTGATGAAAACCCTGCTCAACGAAGGCCTGCTGACCGGCAACCTGCCCACCGTGACGGGCAAGACCCTGGCCGAAAACCTGGCCGGCATTGCCGCCCTGGGCGAGGAGCAGGACCTGCTGCGGCCGTTTGCCAACCCGATAAAAGCCGACGGCCACATTCAGATTCTCTACGGCAACCTGGCCCCCGAAGGCGCGGTGGCCAAGATTACGGGCAAGGAAGGCACCCGCTTCGAGGGCCCAGCCAGCGTATTCGACTCGGAAGAAGAGCTCAACGAGGGCCTGAGCAGCATACAGCCGGGCCAGGTCGTCATTATCCGCTACGTGGGCCCGAAAGGTGGCCCCGGCATGCCGGAAATGCTCAAGCCGACCTCGGCCATCATCGGGGCTGGGCTCGGCGACAAAGTGGCCCTGGTCACCGACGGGCGCTTTTCGGGTGGTACGCACGGCTTCGTTATCGGCCACGTGAGCCCCGAGGCCTACGACGGCGGGCCCATTGCCCTGGTCCGCAACGGCGACCAGGTGGTGCTCGACGCGGCCAACAACACGATGAGCGTGCTGGTGGACGACGCCGAGCTGGCCGCCCGCCGCGCCCGTTGGGCGCCGCCGGCCGTGAAGGCGCCCCGGGGCGTGCTGCGCAAATACATCCGCACCGTGGGCTCGGCCAGCACCGGGTGCATCACCGATTCTTGAGGTTCGTCAAACGTAAGCCTATGTTAACGCAGGACAAGACAACCCAGCTGGCCCCGGAAACGGCGCGGCAAACTATGTCGGGCGCGGAAATGACCTTGCGGGCCCTGCTGGCCGAAGGGGTCGACACCGTTTTCGGCTACCCCGGCGGCGCCATCATCCCGATTTACGATGCGCTGTACGACTTCGAAAGGCAGCTCAACCACGTGCTGGTGCGCCACGAGCAGGGCGGAATTCACGCCGCCCAGGGTTACGCCCGCGCTTCGGGCAAGGTGGGCGTCGTGTTTGCCACCAGCGGCCCGGGCGCTACCAACCTCGTCACGGGTTTGGCCGACGCGCAGATTGACAGCACGCCGCTGGTCTGCATCACGGGCCAGGTGTTTGCCCACTTGCTCGGCACCGACGCCTTCCAGGAAACCGACATCATCAACATCACCACGCCGGTTACCAAGTGGAATTTTCAGGTCACGGAGGCCAGTCAGCTGCCCGAGGCCCTGGCCAAGGCCTTTTACCTGGCCCGCAGCGGCCGGCCGGGTCCGGTTTTGATTGACATTACCAAGAATGCCCAGCTCCAGCAGTTCGACTTTCCCGAGTACCAGCCCTGTAACCACATCCGCAGCTACCGGCCCGCGCCCATCGTGCGGCCCGAGTACGTGGAAGCCGCCGCTACGCTGATCAACCAGGCCAAGCGTCCCTTCGTGCTCTGGGGGCAGGGCGTGACGCTGGGCCAGGCCGAGGAGGAATTCCGCGCCTTTATCGAGAAAAGCGGCATTCCGGCGGCCTGGACCATTCTGGGAGCTGGCGTTTTGCCCACCAGCCACCCGCTGAACGTGGGCATGCTGGGCATGCACGGCAACTACGGCCCCAACGTGCTGACCAACGAGTGCGACGTGCTCATTGCCATCGGCATGCGCTTCGACGACCGGGTCACCGGCCGCCTCGACAAATATGCCAAGCAGGCCCAGGTCATCCACCTCGACATCGACCCCACCGAAATCGACAAGAACGTGGCAACCACGGTGCCGGTGTGGGGCGACTGCAAGGAAACCTTACCCATGCTCACGGCGCTTATTGAGGCGAAAACGCACCCGGAGTGGCGGCGGCGCTTTGAGCAGTACCGGGCCGAGGAAGTAGCCGCCGTCATCCAGGACGAGCTGTTTCCGACTTCCGACGAGCTGACGATGGGCGAGGTAATTCAGCAGCTCAACGAGTTGACCCGGGGCGAGGCCATCGTGGTAACCGACGTGGGCCAGCACCAGATGGTGGCTTGCCGTTACGCCCGCTTCAACCACGCCCGCAGCAACATCACCAGCGGCGGCCTGGGTACTATGGGCTTTGCCTTGCCGGCCGCCATCGGCGCCAAGTTTGGCCGCCCCGACCGGCCCGTAGTTGCCATTATCGGCGACGGGGGCATTCAGATGACGATTCAGGAGCTGGGCACGATTATGCAAACCGGCGTCGAGGTCAAAATCATCATTCTCAACAACCAGTTTCTGGGGATGGTGCGGCAGTGGCAGGAGCTGTTTCACGAGCGACGCTACTCCTTCGTCAACATCGCCAGCCCCGACTACGTGACGGTGGCCAGCGGCTACAGCATTGCCGGCCGCCGCGTGGCGGAGCGCCACGAGTTGCAAAGCAGCCTGCGGGAAATGCTCCAGCACCCCGGCTCTTTCCTGCTGGAAGTCATGGTGACCCGGGAAAACAACATTTTCCCCATGGTGCCCCAGGGCTGCAGCGTGAGCGAAATCCGGTTGCGCTGAGAGGTGGGGTTAAAATAGAACGTCATTCCGAGCGGAGCAAAGCGCAGCCGAGGAATCTCGCGTGCAGTGGTAATCAAATTAGTATGGCAACGTCAGCACGCGAGATGTCTCGCGGAGGCTCGACATGACGGTCAGGACAAACAACGAACATCAGCCATGAGTGAGCACCCCATTGACCGGCAGGAATACAACATCACGGCCTACACCGAGAATCAGATTGGCCTGCTCAACCGCATTGCCATCATTTTCTCGCGCCGCAAGCTCAATGTGGAGAGCCTGAATACCTCGCCCTCCGAAATCGAGGGAATTCACCGCTTCAACATCGTGATTCACGAGACGGAGGACGTGGTGCGCAAGATTGCCAAGCAGATCGAAAAGCAGGTGGAAGTGCTCAAGGTCTACTACAACACCAACCAGGAAGTCATCTGGCAGGAAATGGCCCTCTACAAGGTGCCCACCGACGTCATTGCCGAAAAAGCCTCCGTGGAGCGCCTCTTGCGGGAGCACGGGGCCCGGGTCGTGGTCATCCGCAAGGACTACACCGTGTTTGAAACCACCGGCCACCGCGAGGAAACCGACATGCTGATCAAGGTTTTGCAGCCCTACGGCCTCATCGAGTTCGTGCGCTCGGCCCGCATTGCCATCATCAAGCACAGCGACGGGTTCAACCGCAAGCTGCGCGAGTTTGAGCGCACCGAGCCCGGCTCGGAAGTCGTGGAAAACGAGTTTCTGAACAACCGCGACGAGGTGTTTTCGATGTAGCCCGCGTCGTCAGACCGTCATTCCGAGCGCAGCCGAGGAATCTCGCGTGCAATGCTAACCACTCGGCACTGCAACGAAGCGGGAGAGATGCTTCGGCTGCGCGGACGACAGATGCAGCATGACTAATTAGTGTGGCAACGTCAGCACGCGAGATTCCTCGGCTCCGCTCGGAATGACGGTCTGCTGGATAAAAATCAACTCAACAATCATCAACCAACCCCCAACAATCACCATCATGGCAACCATCAACTTTGGCGGCGTAGAAGAAACTGTAATTACCCGCGACGAGTATCCGCTGTTCAGGGCCCAGGCCTATCTGAAGGACGAAGTCATTGCCGTGATTGGGTACGGGGTGCAGGGTCCGGGCCAGGCGCTGAATCTGCGCGACAACGGCTTTCACGTCATCATCGGGCAGCGTCAGGACTCACCTTCCTGGGAAAAGGCTCTGCAGGATGGCTGGGTCGAAGGTGAGACGCTGTTTTCCATCGAGGAAGCCGCCGCCCGGGGCACCATCATTGCCAACCTGCTTTCCGACGCCGGCCAGATTGCGCTGTGGCCCACGCTGAAAGCCCACCTCACGCCGGGTAAAACCCTCTATTTCTCCCACGGCTTCGGCATCACCTTCAACGACCAGACCAACATCATCCCGCCCGCCGACGTGGACGTGATTCTGGTGGCGCCCAAGGGCAGCGGCACGAGCTTGCGCCGGCTGTATCTGCAGGGTGGCGGGCTGAACTCGTCGTATGCCGTGTTCCAGGATGCTACCGGCGAGGCCCTGGAAAAAGCCATTGCCCTGGGCATCGGCGTCGGTTCGGGCTACCTGTTCGAAACCGACTTCAAGCGCGAAGTATACTCCGACCTCACCGGGGAGCGGGGCGTGCTGATGGGCGCCTTAGCCGGCATCATCGAGGCCCAGTACCAGGTGCTGCGCCAGCGCGGCCACTCGCCCTCCGAGGCTTTCAACGAAACCGTGGAAGAGCTGACCCAGAGCCTGGTGCCGCTGGTCGGCGAAAACGGCATGGACTGGATGTTCAGCAATTGCTCGGTGACGGCCCAGCGCGGTGCCCTCGACTGGAAGGGCCGTTTCCGCGAAGCTACCCTACCCGTGCTCAATGAGCTCTACGACAGCGTGGCCTCCGGTAAGGAAGCCGAGCGCACCATTCAGCGCGGCTCCACGCCCAACTACCGCAAGGAGCTCGAAGCCGAGTTGCAGGAAGTCCGGGAGTCGGAGCTCTGGCAGACCGGCGCGACGGTGCGCCAGCTCCGCTCCCTGAAGAAAACCGCCGAAGCCGATGCCTAACGACACTATAGCCCCTTCAGCCCCCGCCGTGCTGCTCGCCAACGTGGAGCAGGCCGCCCGCACCTTGCAGGGCGTGATTTACGAAACCCTGCTCCAGCAAAATCTGGGCTTATCGGCTACTTACGGCGCGGCGGTGTACCTGAAGCGGGAAGACTTGCAGGTGGTGCGCTCTTACAAAATCCGGGGTGCCTATAACAAGATTTCCCAGCTGGCCCGGGAGCAACACCGGCCGGAAGTAGTGTGCGCCAGCGCCGGCAACCATGCCCAGGGCGTGGCCTACGCCTGCCAGCTGCTGGGGCTGAAGGGCTACATTTTCATGCCGGCCAACACGCCCGCCCAGAAGGTGAGCAAAGTCCGTTTATTCGGTAAAGAGCAGGTCGAAGTTATCCTGACCGGCGCCACCTTCGACGACACGTTTCAGGCGGCCCGGCAGTTTTGCGACGAGCGGGGTAGCGCCTTTGTCCACCCGTTCGATGACCTGGCCATTGTCGAGGGCCAGGCCACCGTCGGGCTGGAAATCCTGAAGGCCGCGCCCCAGGTCATCGACTACGTGTTCATGCCCATCGGGGGCGGCGGCCTGGCCTCGGGCGTGGGCAGCGTGTTTCGGCAGCTCAGCCCCAACACCAAGCTGATAGGCGTGCAGCCGTTGGGCGCCCCATCCATGCAGCAGGCCATCCGGGCCGGGCGGCGGCAGGCGCTGGCGCACATCGAAAGCTTCGTGGATGGCGCGGCCGTGAAGTGCCCCGGCGCCCTGACCTTCGAGATGTGCCGGGAGCTGCTCGACGACGTGGTGCTGGTGCCCGAAGGCCAGGTTTGCGAAGACCTGCTCCGGATGTACAACGAGGAAGGCATCGTGCTGGAACCGGCCGGCACGCTCAGCATCTCGGCCCTGCGGCAGTTCGCCGCCGAAATCCGGGGCAAAACGGTGGTGTGCGTGCTCAGCGGCTCCAACAACGACATTACCCGCATGGAGGACATCAAGGAGCGGGCCATGCGCCACCAGGGCCTGAAGCACTACTTCATGGTGACCTTCAACCAGCGCCCCGGGGCCCTGCGCCGCTTCGTAAGCCAGGTCTTGCAGCCCGACGACGACATCATCCACTTCCAGTACATCAAGAAAAACAACAAGGAAAAAGGCCCGGTCTTCGTCGGCATCGAAGTCCAGAAGCCCCACGAAATCGAGGTAATCCAGCAACGGATGCAGCAGGAAGGCTTCGCCTACGAGTACCTGAACGGCAAGCAGGATTTTCTGAGTTTGTTGGTGTAAGTGACCCATACAGTAGAACGTCATTCCAAGCGAAGTCGAGGAATCTCGCGTGCTGATGTTATTTATCCTGTCATCCTGAGCTGTGCGAAGGACCTGCCTCACCTATCCCACTGCAGCTTATACCAACGCACAAAAGCCCTTTACCGCGCCGGTAGTAAAGGGCTTTTGTGCGTTAAATAACCTTGGTCAGAACATGGAGGAAGGTCCTCCGCGCTGCTCAGGATGACAGCTGATTTACCGTTAGCCACTGTATTCTATTGATTGTAAAAATGTTAATAATCAGATAGTTGAAATTTAAAAACCAGTTATTGGAAATAGTAGGCGTGCCGAAAATTCGTTTTCCCGGCCGCGCTTTGCCGGTGTACTTGCAAACAGCAATTCGCTATAAGTACTCCGATATATGACTGCCCAGAAAATTCAGATCTTCGATACGACCCTGCGCGACGGGGAACAGGTGCCCGGCTGCAAGCTCAACCAAGACGAAAAACTCGTCATTGCCCGGCAGCTGGAGCTCCTCGGTGTCGACGTGATTGAGGCGGGCTTCCCCGTATCGAGTCCGGGCGACTTTGCCGCCGTGGCGGCCATTGCGGCCCAAACCCGCGAGGCCACGGTCTGCGGCCTGTCCCGGGCCGTGGAAAACGACATTCGGGTGGCGGCCGAATCGTTGCGGCACGCCCGCTACCCGCGGATTCATACCGGCATCGGCACCTCGGAGTCCCACATCAGGTTCAAGCTCAACTCCACGCCCGAGCAAGTCATTGAGCGGGCCGTGGCCGCCGTGAAGCTGGCCAAGTCTTTCGTGGAAGACGTAGAGTTTTACGCCGAAGACGCCGGCCGCACCGACAACGAATACCTGGCCCGCGTGTGCGAAGCCGCCATCCGGGCCGGCGCTACGGTGCTGAATATTCCCGATACCACCGGCTATTGTTTGCCCGAGGAGTACGGCGCCAAAATCAAATATCTGTACGAAAACGTGCGGGGCGTGCACAACGTGACGCTTTCCACGCACTGTCATAACGACTTGGGCTTGGCCACGGCCAATTCCATTGCCGGCGCCCTGAACGGGGCCCGGCAGATTGAATGCACCATCAATGGGGTAGGGGAGCGGGCCGGCAACACGGCGTTAGAGGAGGTTGTGATGATTCTGCGCCAGCACCCTTACCTCCATTTGGATACCAGCATCACCACGCAGCTCCTGGCCGAAACCTCGGCTATGGTGTCGCAGCTGATGTGCATGCCCGTGCAGCCTAACAAGGCTATTGTGGGCGCGAATGCCTTTTCGCATTCGAGTGGGATACACCAGGACGGCGTAATCAAGCACCGCGAGACGTACGAAATCATTGATCCGCGCGAGGTGGGCGTGGCGGATTCGTCGATTGTACTAACCGCTCGCTCGGGGCGCGCCGCCCTGGCGTACCGCCTGCAAAAAATTGGCTACGACTTCGACAAAAACGCCCTCAACAAGGCCTACGCCTCCTTCCTGCAACTGGCCGACCGCCAGAAGGAAGTAGTCGACACGGACCTGCACATGTTGGTGGAACAGGAAAACCTGGTCGCCGCCTCCTAATTCGCTTGCCGCTTATGAACCTGCCCCTGCAACACAGCAACGTCGAGCCGCGCCTGGCCGCCCGCTCCGCCCGCTGCCCCGACTGGATAAGCTACGCCGCCGAACAAGCCCGCCAGAGCAGCCGGCCGGCGGAAAATACCGCTCCCAAGGCTTCAAAATAGCTTCTCATGGCCAAGTCCTTATTCGATAAAATCTGGGATGCCCACGTGGTGAAAACCATTCCCGGCGGGCTGGAGGTGTTCTACATCGACCGGCACCTGATTCACGAAGTCACCAGCCCGCAGGCCTTCGATGAGCTGCAGGAGCGGGGCTTGCCGCTGAGCCGACCGGAGCAAATCCTGGCCACCGCCGACCACAACGTGCCGACCCGCAACCAGCACCTGCCGATTCAGGACCCGCTGAGCCGCTCCCAGGTGGATAAGCTCACCGAAAACTGTGAGAAGTTCGGCGTGGAGCTGTTCGGGCTGGGCCACCCCTACCAGGGCATCGTGCACGTCATCGGGCCGGAGCTGGGCGTCACCCAGCCGGGCATGACCATCGTCTGCGGCGACTCGCACACCTCGACCCACGGCGCGTTCGGGGCCATTGCCTTCGGCATTGGCACCAGCCAGGTCACCCAGGTTATGGCCTCGCAGTGTTTGCTCATCAGCCGCCCCAAGCGCATGCGCATCACCGTGGACGGCGAATTGCGGCCCGGCGTAACGGCCAAGGACGTTATTCTCTACATCATCGCCCAGCTCGGCACGGGCGGGGCCACGGGCTACTTCGTGGAGTACGCCGGTAGCGCCATTCGCGGCCTGAGCATGGAAGGCCGCATGACGGTCTGCAACATGAGTATCGAAATGGGCGCCCGCGGCGGCCTCATTGCCCCCGATGCCACCACGTTCGAGTACCTGCAAGGTCGGCCCTACGCCCCGCAGGGCGAGCGGTGGGCGCAGGCCGTGGCGTATTGGCAAACGCTGTATTCGGAGGAAGGCGCCGCGTTTGAGTCGGAGCTAACGTTCGACGCGGCCGCCATACCCCCGATGATAACCTACGGCACCAACCCCGGCATGGGCATTGCGCTCAGCAGCTTCATCCCGGTGCTCGGCACCGACGGGGAAGCCGCCAGCTTCGACAAGTCGTTGGCCTACATGGGCTTCACGCCCGGTGAATCCTTGCTGGGTAAGGAAATCAACTACGTCTTTATCGGCAGCTGCACCAACTCCCGCATCGAGGACCTGCGGGCCGTGGCGGCCTACGTGAAGGGCAAACACAAGGCCGAGCATGTGGAGGCCATTATCGTGCCCGGCTCCAAGCTGGTGGAAAAGCAGGCCATAGCCGAAGGCCTCGACCAAGTGCTGGCCGAAGCGGGCTTTGAGCTGCGGGAGCCCGGCTGCTCGGCCTGCCTGGCCATGAACGACGACAAGATTCCGGCCGGCGCCTACTGCGTCTCCACTTCCAACCGCAACTTCGAAGGCCGCCAGGGCCCCGGGGCCCGCACCCTGCTGGCCAGCCCGCTGGTGGCCGCCATCACGGCCGTGGAAGGCCGCATTGTCGATATCACCCAGTATTTGGGCGAGGAAACAAAGCAGAACGTCATTCCGAGCGCAGCCGAGGAATCTCGCGTGCTGACGTTGCAAGAGTAATCTGATTACCACAGCACGCGAGATGTCTCGCTAGGGCTCGACATGACGGCCTGATAGAATTAACCAAACCCAACCCAGCCACTTTGCCGCGACCCTCGCGTCGCACGGTACGCAAGCGAGAGGAGGAACCGGCTAGGGAGCCGGCCTCGGGCCCGCCGGACCAGCCAGCTACCGGAAACTGGTTTCTCCTTTCACTTGACGCCGGCTAACCGCTCACTTCCATTTCGTCCCACCCATGGAAAAATTTCAAACGCTAAGCTCGGGCGTCGTCCCGCTGCCCATCGAAAACGTCGATACGGACCAGATTATCCCGGCCCGTTTCCTGAAGGCCACCACCCGGGAGGGGTTTGGCCAGAACCTGTTTGCCGACTGGCGCTACCAGCCCGACGGGCAGCCCAAGGCCGATTTCGTACTCAACAACTCCCGCTACCAGGGCCAGATTCTGCTGGCGGGCAAAAACTTCGGCTGCGGTTCCAGCCGGGAGCACGCTGCCTGGGCCCTGTATGACGCGGGCTTCAAGGTGGTTATTTCGAGCTACTTCGCCGACATTTTCCGCGGCAACGCCCTGAACACGGGCTTGCTGCCGTTGCAGGTGTCGGAGGAAGTGTTGCAGGGCCTGTTTCGGCAAATTGAGCTGGAGCCCGAAACCCAGCTGGTAGTGGATTTGCCCAGCCAGACCTTGTCGATTCCAGTCTGGGAAACCAGCATCGGATTCGAGCTGGACGCTTACAAAAAGGAGTGCCTCATCAACGGCTACGACGACATCGACTATCTGGTGAGCCAACGGGACGCCATCAAAACCTACGAACAGCTGCGCAAATGGGTATTTTAAGCAAACGAATCGTGGTGCTGCCCGGCGACGGTATCGGGCCGGAAGTGTGTCAGGAAGCGGTGCGGGCCCTGAAGGCCGTGGCCGATAAGTTCGGGCACGAGTTCGTCTTCGACTACCAGCTCATGGGCGCCTGCGCCATCGACGCCACCGGCGACCCACTCCCGGCAGCCACGCTCGAGGCCTGCCGCGCCGCCGACGCCGTGCTGCTCGGGGCCATCGGCGACCCGAAATACGACAACAACCCCAGCGCCCAGGTGCGCCCCGAGCAAGGGCTGCTGCGCCTGCGCAAGTCGCTGGGCCTCTACGCCAACATTCGGCCCGTAACGGCCTACGACCGGCTGCTGGAGCACTCCCCGCTGAAAAAGGACCGGATTCAGGGTGCCGACATGCTCATCTTTCGGGAGCTAACCGGCGGCATCTACTTCGGCGAGAAAGGCCGGAATGCTGACGGCTCAGCCTACGACAACTGCACCTACAGCCGCTTCGAAATCGAGCGAATTGCCCACCGCGCCTTCCGGGCCGCCGAAACGCGCCGGGGCAAGCTGACGTTGGTAGACAAGGCCAACGTGCTGGAAACCTCCCGGCTGTGGCGCGAAGTGGTGCAGGATCTGGCGTTGCAGTACCCGAAAGTGCTGGTCGATTACCTGTTCGTCGACAACGCGGCCATGCAGATAATTCTGAACCCCAGGCAGTTCGATGTGATTCTCACCGAGAATATGTTCGGCGACATTATCTCGGACGAAGCCTCCGTCATTGCCGGCTCCTTGGGCCTGTTGCCCTCGGCCTCCGTCGGCGACGAAGTGGCGCTGTTTGAGCCCATTCACGGCTCCTATCCGCAGGCCAAGGGCAAGGGCATTGCCAACCCCATTGCCACGATTCTGTCGGCGGCCATGCTGCTGGAGCACTTCGGGTTGCAGGAAGAAGCCAACTCGGTGAAAAAGGCCGTGGACAACGCCCTGGAGCAAGGTGTGCTGACGCCGGAGCTCAACGCCAAGTCGCCCTACACCACCGAGCAGGTGGGCAGCTTCGTGGCCTACGGCATCCTGGACATTCTGGACTGCCAGCTCCACAAAAACAACATTGCTCTGGGCTTGAGCACGATTATTTAGAATTGGTTTGGTAATGCAAAAAAGTCCGCTCCCAGTCTGGGAACGGACTTTTTGCGTTTTCAAGCACTATTCCAGAACGTCATTCCGCGGCGGTGCTCAACGGGGCGGGCGTAAGCTGGCCACTATTCTGCTCCCTTCACGAAGCGGCGCGTCACGCTGGCCTGGCCGTCCGCGGAAAGGCGCAGCGTGTACACCCCGGCTTGCAGCGCCGAAACGTCTAGGTCGGCAGTGGCGAGCTGGCCGCTGAGCACGGTGCGGCCGGTGACGTCGACCACTTGGTACTGGCTGCCGAGCAGGCTGGCCTCGGCGCGGAAACGCAGGGTGCGGGTAGTCGGGTTGGGGTACAGTTCCAGGTTCTGGTCGAGGCGGGGGCTGGGGGTGGCCAGCGTGGGGCTGGCCGGGCGGGCGGCACTGGCTTTGGTAATCCGGATCCAGTTGAGGTTCCAGCCGCCGGTTTGGGCAAACACGCCGAAGTTGTAGGTCCCCGCATTCACGTTGACCGTTTTCGATACCGTGGTCCAGTTCTGCCAGCCGCCGGTAGCCGGCACGGCCACGTTGCCGAGGGGAATCGAGCCGGCGTTCAGATCCGACGACAAGGTGCCGCCCGCGGGGCTGGCTACGCGGTATTCCAGGGTGTAAGTGCCCGAAGTCGGGAAGTTGATGCCGTTGTAGGCCAGCCAGTCGCCGGCGTCAATCCAGCCCACGTCCTGCCCGCCGCCGGTGTCCGAGCAGCCTTCGAGCTGCACCCCGTTCATGGCGCTATAACTTTCGGCCTGAATGGTCACCGACGAAGTGGGCGGGGGCGTACTGGTTTTCTGGTACACCCGCACGTAGTCCACAAACATGGTGGCGGGCAGCTTGCTTTCGTCCACGGTTTGCCCGGGCCAGTTGCCGGCCACGGCCAGGTTCAGCAGCAGGAAAAAGGGCCGCTGAAACTCCTCGGTGCCGCCCGTACCGCCGCTGATGTTGATTTCGTGGTACTTCACGCCGTCCACAAACCAGCGGATGTAGGTCGGTTCCCATTCCACCGAGTACACGTGGTAGGCGTCGGGCGAGGTAATGATGTTGCCGCCGTATTCGGCGTGGCCGTTGCTGTCCCAGTGCACGGTGCCGTACACCTTGTTTTCGGCGTTGATGTGCTCCATGACGTCAATTTCGCCGCAGGCCGGCCAGCCCACCGAGCCGATATTGGCCCCCAGCATCCAGAAGGCGGGCCACAGGCCCTGGCCCAGGGGCAGCTTCATGCGGGCCTCAATCTTGCCGAAGGTAAACTGCTTCAACCCCTGGGTTTTCATCCGGGCCGAGGTGTAGGGCATGCCGCCCACGTTTTCCCGGCGGGCCGTAATCATCAGATCCGTGCCGTTCACGGTGGCGTTGGCCCGCTGGTAGTACTGCTTTTCGTTGTTGCCCCAGCCGCCGCCACCGGTTTCGAACACCCAGCTGGAGCTGATGCTGCCGTTGAACTCATCGGCCCAGACTTGCTGGTAAGTTTGGGCTTTGGCCGGAACGTGGCACAATGCCAGGAAAGCCGCGGCGCGCCACAGCATGGTAAAGGTCTTTTTCATCGTTGGTGGGGTTGGAAGTGGAAAGAACAGACGTGCGGAAGCTGGCCGAGCGTACGGGCTTAGAAAGTCAGGGCCGGACGGGAAAAGTGAAGGGGAGCTAGGCGACGGCGCGGGCAATAGGCGAAGCTGCGCGGCGAGAGAAAAAGGTCGGTAGCAACAGGAGCAGAGTAGCCAAATATATCCTGCTGGGCGGGCGAAAAGCAAGCTGCAAGCCCGGATGAATAAGCCGGGTGCCCTTGATTCGCGAGTCAGCTACACGCTTACAGCACACCTGTCCCGCCTGGTTTAGCCCGCACAGCTGGCTCGGTTTTTACTTTTACGGCACATCATCCTGCGGTTAAAAAACACGCAAAAAACTTTGTTGAATAGCTTGCTTGGTTGTTATAATTTCAAAATATGAGTTATAATACTATAAATGATCCAATAATCAGCTTCTTTGACCACCGAGTTGCGGCTGCAAAACCGGCCCGGTTTTCGCGCGCAAAAAAGCCGGCCCATTGCTGGTCCGGCCTGGTCGTACTGCTCACCCGCCGCCGCTACGCCTGGTCCTGGTACTTGGATTTGATGAAGTCCAGGGTTTCCTGGATCTGCTCGTCGGTTTTCTGGGCCTGAATCTTCCACAGCGCGTCGATGAGCAGCAGCAGCAGGCTGACTTCCTTGTCCGGCTCGGCGTAGCCCAGCTTCACGAAGGCGCGGTGCAGCAGGGCCGGCACGGGCTGCAAAAACCGCTCGTGCTGCTTCTGCGCCACGTCGTTGTTGGTCAGGCGCGACTGTAGCTTCCAGAAGTGCGGCTCTTCCTTGACCAGCTTGTAGGGCAGCTCAATCACGCTGTGAATCAGGCCCAGCGCGTCGCGCTCCTCCAGCCAGCCCCGGTTGGCCTCGATGATACGCTTGTAGCCGTTCTTGATAATAAACTCCAGGAGCTGTTCTTTGGAGCCGAAGTATTTGAAAATCAGGGCTTCCGAAACACCGGCCTCCTTGGCAATGAGTTGCGTGGGCGTATGCTCGAAGCCTTTCTCGCCGAATAGCTGCAATGCTACCTGGGCAATGTGCTGCTTACGGTTCGTCATGGGTGCGTTCTGTTAGGCGGGGTATTCCCGCGCGTGTTGCTGGCCGGCCAGCAATAAGTGGATTCCGACGGTGAGGGTTGCTACCTGCACCAGCGCGGCGGGTAAGGCTCTACTCACCTAGCAACCCTGCAAATCTATTACTCTATGGCTTCTCATCCATACCTGTATACTGGTAAACTACGATACTTTTCCAAAAACCACCGTCAGCGGGAGGGGGTAAGCGCAAAAAAAGCCCCCGCCAAATCTGACGGGGGCTTTTTTAGAAGGGTGTGCCAACTAGGGGCGGCGGTTGATGGCGTTCAGGTCGTCGAAGGCCTGCTTGAGACGCGTCACGAAGCTTTCTTCGCCCTTGCGCAGCCACACGCGCGGGTCGTAGTACTTCTTGTTGGGCGAGTCGGCGCCGCTGGGGTTGCCGATCTGGCCTTGCAGGAAGCCTTCGTTTTTCACGTAGTAGTCCCGGATACCGTCCCACAGGGCCCACTGCAGGTCGGTGTCGAGGTTCATCTTGATGGCGCCGTAGCTGATGGCCTCGCGGATTTCCTCCTGCGACGAGCCCGAGCCGCCGTGGAAGACGAAGTCGATGGGCAGGGCCTCCTCGATGTTGTGCTTCTGGCGCAGAAACTCCTGGGAGTTGTGCAGAATCTTGGGTTGCAGCTTCACGTTGCCGGGCTTGTACACGCCGTGCACGTTGCCGAAAGCGGCGGCGATGGTGAAGCGGTTGCTCACCTCGCTCAGCTGCTCGTAGGCGTAGGCCACTTCCTCGGGCTGGGTGTAGAGCTTCGAAGAGTCCACGTCGGAGTTGTCCACGCCGTCTTCCTCGCCGCCGGTTACGCCCAGCTCAATTTCCAGCGTCATGCCGATTTTGGCCATGCGCTCCAGGTAGCGCTTGCAGATTTCGATGTTTTCCTCAATCGGCTCTTCCGACAGATCCAGCATGTGGGAGCTGTAGAGGGGCTGGCCGTACTGGGCGAAGTGCTTTTCGCCGGCCGCGAGCAGGCCGTCGATCCAGGGCAGGAGCTTCTTGGCGGCGTGGTCGGTGTGCAGAATCACGGGCACGTCGTAGAGCTCGGCCATCAGGTGCACGTGCTGAGCACCCGAAATGGCGCCGGCAATGCTGGCCTGCTGCTTGTCGTTGGCAATGGATTTGCCGGCGAAAAACTGCGCCCCGCCGTTCGAGAACTGGATAATAACGGGCGAGTTGACCGCCTTGGCCGTTTCCAGCACGGCATTCACCGTGTTGGTGCCCGTCACGTTGACGGCCGGCAAGGCAAAGCCCTGGGCCTTGGCCACCTTGAACAGGGATTGAACTTCGTCGCCGTGGAGCACGCCGGCGCGCAGGCCGGTAAGCGTTGATTCTGCCATTGAGGAAGAGAAATTAGGGTACGAAAGGAGAATAGGAGAGAAAAGTGCGGCTAAAAAGCTGCCACCGCGCCGTGGAATACTCCGGGAAGAAAGCCGGGCCGCCTCCCGCAAGTCCACCGCCGCTATGACCGGCTAGTAATAAGAAAGTCAGGCGGAAAACTGCCGGCCAAACCGGCGGAATCTGCCGTATACTTCGGAAGCGGCTACGCCCCGGAAGTGGGCTAAAGATAAGGCAGATTTCATACACGCGCGGGTTCGACTGTGAAATTGGCTCTATCTTGAGCCCCGGCACACGTCCAATCAATTTTTTCCGCGCATGGCAAATCGTCGGGCCTCCATTACTGACTTAGCAAAAGCCCTCAACCTCTCAGCCTCCACCGTCTCCCGGGCCCTGGCCGACCACAACGATGTGAGCGAAGCCACCAAGGAGCGGGTGCGGGCCCTGGCCAAGGAACTGAACTACCAGCCCAACCAGCTGGCCGCCGCCCTGCGCCGGGGCCGCAGCAAAACCCTGGGCGTACTCGTGCCCCACATCACCGGCAACTTCTTTCCGCACGTGGTGCACGGCATTGCCACCGAAGCCAGCAAATCGGGCTACAACGTGCTGATCTGCCAATCGGACGAGGATGTGCAACAGGAAAAGAAGAACATCGACCTGTTCATGAATGCCCAGGTGGAAGGCATTCTGGTGTCGTTGGCCAACACCACCCAGGACTTCGCCCACTTCGACGCGGTGAAGGACCAGCGCCTGCCGCTCGTGTTCTTCGACCGGATCATTGAGGGGTTTCAGGGCCCCAACGTCAGCGCGGTGGTGCTCAACGACTACCTGGGCGCCTACCAGGCCGTGTCGCACCTGATTGAGCAGGGCTGCACCCGCATTGCCATTTTCAGCGGGCCGCTGCACGTGAACATCAATAAGAACCGCTACCAGGGCTACGTCGATGCCCTCACGGCCCACGGCCTGCCCCTGCGCCCCGAGTACGTGTCGCACCACGCCGACATCAACCTGAAAAGTGGCACCCAGGCCATGCGCAAGCTGCTGCGCATGGCCCAGCGCCCCGACGCCGTGTTTGCCTCCAACGACCTGGCCATCGTCGGGGCCATGCAGGTGGCCAAGGAGCAGGGCCTGCGCGTACCCGACGACATAGCCCTGGTCGGCTTCAGCAACGAGGCCTTCACCGAGCTGACCGAGCCCACGCTGACTTCGGTAGACCAGCGCAGCGAGCAGATGGGCCGCACCGCCGTGCGCCTGCTGCTCAAGCTCCTGAACCGGCCCGCCACGGCTTCGCCCCTCAAGCCCGTGGTGCTGGAGCCCAAGCTCATCGTGCGGGACTCGTCGGTACGGCTGGCGCGCAAGGAGAGGAACTGATTATTGGGTCAGCAGCTTGTTGCGTAGGTATTCGACATCACTTAACAGCTCCTGCGCCAGTTTCTGGTCGGAGGGAGAGGTAGCCAGCTTGCGCAGATCATTGACAATGCCCGTCAGGAAGGCCATGTTGCTGCCCGGGTAGCTGGTCAGGTAATTGCCAACCGGCACCAAGTGGTCGTCTTTGGGCTGGCTCTGCGCCCACGCTAGGCTGGCGCGCAGGCTGTATGCTGCGAGGAGGAACAGGAAACTACCGGCTCGGACACGGAACATTACTGCACTGAGATGGATGGATAAAGTATAGATGCATCGGAAGCTACTACTGCACACGCAGATACAGCAAAATAAAAAAGGCCCTCAGCGTGCTGCTGAGGGGCTTTTCTGTGGTCGCATAAGGATTAAACAGGTACATTTAGTCTCCATTGCTTTCCATCGAATACCACGCTGAGGGCTTCGAAAACGCTATTGTTCTGCATTGAGTGGAAAGCAATGGAAAGCAACAATACGAAAACTGCCACAGAATTATGCCACAGACCGCTGTATGCCGGGCGACCGGCGGGCGTACTCCTGCAGAAGTTTGATTGTGTCAACACTGATGTAGTGTAGTGGCTGAAGCTACTCTCAGTAGTATTGCCGGTCGACTACATCACTAGGTGCGCCTGCCGCTTGATAGAGTTTGAGTGGCCGGTTGCAAGTCGGGTGCCTAGTTCTCTAAAAGAAAGAAGCCCCTTCGTAATCTACGAAGGGGCTTCTTTCTTTTAGAGAACTAGGCGAAATGCCGGGAGAACTTATCAATATAATCTTTGATTGCTAAAGCCTGAGAAGGCTTAAAGTCAACAAGCTTAACAAGTTCACGCACACGATCAACGCCAAAGTTCTCGATGAGTTCACCAAACGATGAGTTTAGGAAAGAAGAAGACATCGGAGTAGCGCCTTTCAACGAAAGACGTACAATCTGTCCTGCACGGAAGTATTTCTCTAACACCGTTTTTAGGCTATAGCCATCGGCGTTGGTGGATGTGCCAGCCACAATGTGAGCCACATACACTACTGCAGGTTCCATATATCGATATATGATTTAGGAGGTGGGAAAACGCTTATAAACTAAAGTCAAACTCTTCTAATTCGACTTCAGCTTCAGGCAGTGCGTCAGTGTCGATGGACACTACTATCAACGTGCCAGGGAAAAAATGGTTCAGGGTGCTTAGCTGTAAGGCCCCTGTTGAAGTCTGTACAAGCATAGCGAAATTTGATAAGATTGTCAAGCTTCCACCTAGACCACGTACAGCTTCTGACAAAGTATTTAAGCCAAAGCCACGGTTTTGTGGGGTAGACTGGGTAGTTACTCGTCTACGCAAAGCAGCACGTAATGCATCTGTGTCAGATAAAGCGCTTTTGCCACGCTTTTGCCAGAGTTTGTTGATGGAGTTTGGGATTCCTACACCAAAGTCACATACGGCTGTTACTATCTTCTTTTTCTTAGGGTAGAACTGAGATACACAATAGCCCCCAGCTGGTGATTTGGCATGGTCATGTACGTTGTTGAATAGCTCAGCTAAGCAGACATACAGGACGTCCAAGCTTCTATTGCCCGGAACTATGCTTTCGTAGAAGACTCGAGCATGATCCGCATATGCATTGATCATGTCCTTATTAATCTGCCACAGACACAAGGTACTGCGCAAATATACTCGATTGTACTGGCTCCTGTCAAAATCAGGCTTCCAATAGTCGTATAGTCGAAGCCCACTTAGGTAATACTGCAGATTATTAGAGCCTCCCTCGAATTGTGGTGACAAGCCATGCCTATGATATTCTTCAATTAAGCATGCTAAAGCTACGATATGGCCTGGTTCTAAAAAGGAGCAATAATTGAAGGTGACTGCAAGGGGTGCGGCATTGCCTAACATATGTAGGCGAGCTTGATTCAGGAATGATGCGAAGTAAGCATACGATCCAGAAGGGACATTGATAAGTGGAATTGAACTAGCAATAGGGAGCTCTAATTTAGGCTTTGTACAGAAGCACTTGTTAGTCGAACCGAAGATAATTTCTGCAAAACTGCCACAGGGAAATAACAAAAAGGCCCTCAGCGTGCTGCTGAGGGCCTTTTCTGTGGTCGCATAAGGAGTCGAACCTTAAACCTTCTGATTCGTAGTCAGATGCTCTATCCAATTGAGCTATGCAACCGTTTACCGTTTTGGTGCTGCAAAGATACGGGCAAAAAATTGGCGCGCGCAAATCCGGGGCAATAATAATTCTGAAAAAAGGCCCTCAGGGCTCGCAAAAGGCTGAAAGTCAGTTTTAATATTTTCTACTCAGCTGTCGTGCTCCGGTTCAGGGCGCGCTTGAGGGCCCGATTGAAGACGTAGTAGAGCCCGAACAGGGAAATAACGACCAGGACCAGCAGCAGCAGCTTGCCCGCCGTGCCGGTGTCGGGGTGATTCACGAGGGCAAACACATCCTGGGCCTTGGTGCCGAGCCAGTAGAAGAACAAGCTGCGCGGCAGCATACCCAGCACGCTGCCCAGCAGAAACCGCCGCCGGTCGATGCGCATTACGGCCAGCACGAAGGTCATCAGGGCGAAGGGCAGCACCGGGGAAATGCGGGTGAGGATGATGAGTTGCAGGCTTTCGTTTTTGAGCTCCCGCATCACGGCGTCGGCCTTGGGGAAGTGGTGCAGAAAGGTTGTCATCTTGCCGTGGTCGAGGCGGGAGGCCACCTCGTAGCCCACCAGGGCCGCCAGCGCGTAGGCCACCACCATGCCCGGCAGCCCGGCCCAGTCGAAGTAAAACCCCGTAACCAGCGCTACAAACGTAGTAGGCGTGAGGGCGAAGGCCATCGTGACGCCGATAAGCAGGAAGTAGAGCAGCACCTGGCCCAGGCTCAGGTGGTGTAGCAGATCCTGGTAGTTGTAGAGCAGAATGGTGAGCGAAGTGCTGCCGACAACGGGCATGGCCACCAGCAGTCCCATCGAGAGCAGGGTAGAGGCGTTTTTTTGGAAAAGCTCTTTAAGAAAAGCCATAGGCAGGGCGCAAAAACAATCGGGCCGGCTAAGAGCAGCCGGCCCGAAGGTAAAACGAAAGAACGGGGCAGAAGGCTACACTTCTTCCTCGGGTTTGCCGGTGGCGTCGGCTTCGAGGGCCAGCTGGGGCTCGGCCGGCCCGTTGGTTTCGCCTGCGTCGTGGGGTTGCGTGATGGTGCCGGTTTGGGGAGGCAGTCTGCCGGGCTGGTGGGGACGGCCTGCGCGGCCAGGAGGGTGCCGGGCAGCACCCACAGGAGTAGAATGGAAGGGGTTTCGAGCCTGCAACAGGAGAGGGCCGAACAGGATCTGGTCATGAAGACACGCCTGAAATACCGGGCTTGGACGCGCAGTCCATGATGGCAGGAAAACTTTTCTGTCGCCGACCTTCTTACCTTTGACGCCCAACGCTGAGCATCGCGTCTTCCTTTTCGATTCCGTAATCCGTTCCCCATGAAATTCGGTACCAAAGCCATCCACGCCGGCGTGCACCCTGACCCCACCACCGGGGCCATCATGACGCCCATTTACCAGACGTCCACCTATGTGCAGCGCTCCCCCGGCGACCACAAAGGCTACGAATACTCGCGCACCCACAACCCCACCCGCACCCAGCTGCAGGATGCCCTGGCCGCCCTCGACAACGGCCAGCACGGCCTGGCCTTCGCCTCGGGCATGGCCGCCACCGACTGCGTAATCAAGCTGTTGCAGCCCGGCGACGAGGTGATTTCGACCAACGACCTGTACGGCGGCTCTTACCGCATCTTCACCAAAGTATACGAGCCGCTGGGCATCAAATTCCACTTCGTGCCCATGCACGACATGGAAGCCGTGCGGGCCAAGGTGAACGAGCGGACCAAGCTGATCTGGGTGGAAACGCCGACCAACCCGCTGCTCAACGTCATCGACATTGCCGCCGCTTCTGCCGTGGCCAAGGAAGCCGGGGCCCTGCTGGTGGTCGATAACACCTTCTCCACGCCCTACCTGCAAACCCCGCTGGCGCTGGGCGCCGACATCGTGGTGTACTCGCTGACCAAGTACATGGCCGGCCACTCCGACACCGTGATGGGCGCCCTGGTGTACAACGACGACCAGCTGCACGAGCGCCTGAGCTTCTACCAGAACGCCTGCGGCGGCACGCCCGGCCCCCAGGACTGCTTCCTGGTGCTGCGCGGCCTCAAAACCCTGCACATCCGGATGCAGCGCCACTGCGAAAACGGCCGTAAGATTGCCGAGTACCTCAAGGCCCACCCCAAGGTGGAGAAAGTGTACTGGCCCGGTTTTCAGGACCACCCCAACCACGCGGTGGCGGCCCGGCAGATGAACGACTTCGGCGGCATGATTTCCTTCGTGCTCGAAGGCGACCGGAAAGAGGACGCCATTGCCGTGCTGGAGAAATTCCAGCTGTTTTCGTTGGCCGAAAGCCTGGGCGGCGTCGAAAGCCTCTCGGGCCACCCCGCCACCATGACGCACGCCAGCATTCCGGCCGAGGCCCGCAAGGCCGCCGGCCTCTCCGACTCCCTGATCCGCCTCAGCGTGGGCATTGAGGACGTGGAAGACCTGATTGAGGATCTGAAGCAGGCCATCGGCTAAGACTGGGTTTTGTCCCTGAACAAAGAGGGGAAGTCGGATGAAATTCATCCGGCTTCCCCTCTTTTTTATCCGACGGCGGGTGATTTTTATCCGGGCTCGGATAAAAATCATGGGAGCGGCCATAAAAATCACGGGGGCTTCCGTGAAATTCATCCGGCCGCCCGTGAAATTCACAGGAGTGCCCGTGAAATTCATCCGAACTCCCGTGAATTTTGCCCGGCTGCCTGTGATTTTTATGGAAGCGCCCGTGAAATTCATCCGAGCTCCCGTGAATTTTATAGGAGCGCCCGTGAATTTCCTCCGGCTGCGTAGCGGGCAATCTGCGGGGCGGGGCGGGCCGTATATGGGGCCGGTTCATTTCTGCTGCCTATGCGCTTTCTGCTGCTTCTGTATCTTTTTCTCGGCTTTGGCTGCACCCAGAATGAGCCCTCGGTACCTCAGCCCGGCGGCGTGGGCGCAACGGATGCACCCGCCTCGGGCAACACCTTTCTGTCGTTGGGCGACTCCTACACCATTGGCGAAGGAGTGCCCAGCGCCGACCGGTGGAGCGTGCAGCTGGCCCGCACGGCCGGCCTGGCCCCGCCCGACATCATTGCCCGCACCGGCTGGACTACCGGCGAGCTGCAGCAAGCCATTCAGGCGGCCAACAATACCCGCACCTACGACCTGGCCCCGCCCGACATCATTGCCCGCACCGGCTGGACTACCGGCGAGCTGCAGCAAGCCATTCAGGCGGCCAACAATACCCGCACCTACGACCTGGCCCCGCCCGACATCATTGCCCGCACCGGCTGGACTACCGGCGAGCTGCAGCAAGCCATTCAGGCGGCCAACAATACCCGCACCTACGACCTGGTGTCGTTGCTTATTGGCGTGAATAACCAGTACCGCCGGCTGCCGCTGGCCTCTTACCGCACCGAGTTTCGGGAGCTGCTGCACACGGCCACCCGGTTTGCCGGCAACCGCCCGGGGCGGGTATTCGTGCTCAGCATTCCGGACTGGGGCCGCTCGCCCTACGGGCAGCACGACGACCCGGCCCGCATTGCCGCGGAAATTGACCAGTTCAACGCCGTGGCCCGCGCCGAGTGCCAGCAGGCCGGCATTGCCTACGTCGACATTACCGACCTGACCCGGGCCGCCGCCGACGACGCCAGCCAGTTTGCCCCCGATGGCCTGCACTATTCGGGCCGGCAGATGCAGCAATGGGCCGCGCGGGCGTTGCCCGCGGTCAAGGGCCTGCTCAGGTAACACGGCCGAAAAAGCCCCGCCGTAAAGTAAAGCCGGGAGCTGCGCGTCTGGTAAGCCAGCCGACCTTACCATTGCGGCTTTGCTATGAAAACACCTTCGCAGTTTGACGGTAAAAAATACCGGAACACAGTGCCCACCGGTATGTCGATGGACTATGGCCGGATGCTGGGCCGCTGGCTGCGGGGCCCCGAGGAGCGGGAGCCCAAAACGCCGCTGGGCCCGTTTCGGGCCGATGCCGCCGCGCTGGCCGAGCCGGTGCCGGCCGCCGCGCTGCGCGTCACGTGGCTGGGCCATTCCTCCACGCTGCTGGAGCTGGACGGCAAACGGTTTCTCACCGACCCGGTGTGGGCCGAGCGCGCTTCGCCTTCGGGCCTGATTGGGCCCAAACGGTTTTTTGCCCCGCCGCTGCCGCTGGCCGAGCTGCCGCCCCTCGACGCGGTGCTGCTCTCGCACGACCATTACGACCACCTCGACCGCGCCGCCATCCGGGTGCTGGCCCGCACCGGAGTGCCGTTTTTCTGCCCGCTGGGCGTGGGAGCCCACCTGCGCCGCTGGGGCGTGCCGGCCGCCAACATCACCGAGCTGGACTGGTGGCAGGAGGTAGCCCTGGGCGATACGCACCGGCTGGCCGCCACGCCGGCCCGGCACTTCTCGGGCCGGGGCCTCACCCGCGACAATACGCTCTGGGCGTCGTGGTGCGTGCTCGGGCCCACGCACCGCGCCTTTTTCGGCGGCGACTCCGGGCCCTACGAAGCCGGGTTCCGGGAAATCGGGGCGGCGTACGGCCCGTTCGACCTGGTGATGCTGGAAATCGGGGCCTACGATGAGCTGTGGGCCGACATTCACATGGGCCCCGACCACGCGCTGGCCGCGCAGCAGGCCCTGGGCGGCGGGGCGCTGCTGCCGCTGCACTGGGCGACGTTCAACCTGGCCTTTCACGGCTGGACCGAGCCGGTGGAACGGCTACTGCGGGCCGCGCCGCCGCGGCAAGTGCCGCTGCTGCTGCCCCGCCCCGGCCAGCGCGTCGACGTGGCCGCCGGGGCCTACAGCGCGGAATGGTGGCGGCCGGCCAACTAAAACGGCCGGCTCCCAGGTGGGAGCCGGCCGTTTAGGTAAGGCAGAAAGTTATTGCACTTATTGCAGCACCACCTTTTTGCTGACGGTTTTCTGACCCATCGTCACTTGCACGATGTAGATGCCGGCGGGCTGCCCTTCCAGGCTCAGGCTGAGCTGCTTCTGGCCGCGGGGTAGCTTGCGCAAGTCTTGCACCAGGCTGCCGTACACGTTGTAGACCCGCACGGTGGTTTCGGTACCGGCCGCGGCGTTCAGCTCCAGCTGCACCTGCCCGTGCGAGGGGTTGGGGTAGAGCGTGAAGTCGTTGAGCGGCACCTCTTTTGTCTGTTCGGCCGCCAGGGCCACCCGGGGGTAAGCATTGCCGTTGTAGGGGCAGGAGCCTACGGGAGAAAATTCTACTGGCAGCGGGCCGCAGGTGAGCTTTTCAATCAGGGTGGGCAGGGCCACGAAATTGGTGCCGACAGTCACGCTGAATCCTTCGCCCAAGGCTACTGTATTGTTGGCCAGGAGCTTGGTGGCAGTGGTAGTGCTAGGGTGGTTGATTGTGATGCTGTTGTCGACGCCGTCGGGAGCCCAGCCATTGTTGGCCGCAGTAACCGAATTGAAGGCTTGGAATACGAACGGGCTGGTGAACTGTGTGGCGTTGCCCGTGTTGTTGCTCAAGTCCTCGTCAATCTTGGTGCCATCGAGCGGGGTCGCCAGGTTTGTAAAGGGCGGCTCATTGCCGGTGCCAAACCGGGGGTTGGTTGCAACGGCATTGCCGGCGTTTACATCCACGGCGTAATCCTGCACATAAAACACAGGCGGCGTGTCATTCGGCCTGTCGGAGCGCTGCAAAATGGCCTTCACCCGCAAGTACACCTGGGAGCCGGGCTTCACGGTAATCGACAGGTTCTTGGCGCAGCTCAAACTCACGAAAGGCGTTTGAAAAGTGTGGACGCTGTCGTTGTTGTCCAACCGAATCAGCTCGATAACGCCCGACTTGAACTGATCCTCCATATAATCCCGGATCTGTCTTGTATCGGTGTTGTTTGTGCCATAGTAGCCCTCCGCATAGTACAACGGGCCGGTGTTTCTGGCCACCAGGGCTACCTCCACCGACGAGAGGTCCAAGCCGGCGGCTTTGTTGTAGCTGGCAATTACGTCGTTAGCAATCTGGTACGATTCGAGCGGATCGTAGGCGGGTTGCGTCACCCAGCCACCCTGGCAGCCAGCGGCCGTCATATCGTAGCACGGGTCGTACACGGTTTGTTCGCCCACCACGCACGTCCAGGCCCGTTTGTTCAGTACCGGCGTATTTTTGAGGCTGAAGATACCCAGCTTGCAGTCGTAGTACGGCTGCGTCGAGCCGTTGGCGTTGTGCTGCGTGCCCGGCAGCTGAATCAGCACGTTGGCTAGCGGGTAGGTAGTGGTGATGGTACCGCTCAGCGAGATAGAGCCGGTCGATACGGTTGGGATAAAGCCGGGCGAGGTGGCTGCTTCGGCATCATCCGAAGGAAAAAGAAAGCCCACTACCGTGCCAATGGCGCCAAAGACGGCGCTGGCAGTGCCAGCCACTTCCAGCACGCTCTTCATGGTTTTCAGCAAACCTCCGCTGTTACTGGTAATGCTGGCGATACCCTCGAATATAGCTTTGCGGCCGGGGTGCTGAGCCTTGGTATTATTGGCGAGCTTGGTGGTTTTGGTGCTGATTTTTTCAAAAAAGCTGACCGCCTGGTCCTTGGTTACGGAACCCAGGATTTTTTTACCATTAGCGAAGAATTTCTTGGTGCCACTGGCTGCGTTAGAAGACGTCGGGGGTGTTTCGTTCTGAATAACCTCGCTGGTTTTGCCAGCAATGGCATAGCCTTCCTGGGCCGTGGTGCTAAAGTTCAGGTCGCCCTTCAGCGCCATTTTAGACTCTTTGATGCCCTGCACTGCAAACTCCAGCGTGTTGCCCACAAACCGACTGTCGCCGGTATTGGGGTCGTAGGCCGTGGAAAATTCGGCCATGATCCAGGTCGCTTGCTGCGAGACGAGCTTGGTAACGTACGCAAATACCTCGTCTTTGAGGTCAGTGCGGGAGGCGTATTTATCGGGGGCCAGCAGCAGGTCGTTGCGCAGGGCCATCACGCCGGTGCTCCGCTGGTTCACGCTGCTGTGGCTCATCGTTACCACGGCCCCGTTGATGTATTCGCCCTGGCTGTTGTCCACGTAGAAAAACGTGCGGATCATGCCTGTGTACTTGTTGTACAGCACAAAATAAGGCGTGCCAATCGGTACCAAGGCACCCAGGTTTTCGCGCAGCAGCACCCAGCCTTTGGCCTTCGTGTAGTCCTTATTAATCAGAATCTGCTGCATAACGCCCGAAGTAGCCGATTCCCAGGGCGCATTGGCCGGGTTGCCTACGCTCTGGTCGCTCTGGCTGGTGCGCCGGATGGCCCAGGTACGGCAGTAGGCCAGGGAGCCGGCGGGGCCAGAGCGGGGCGTTTCCCAGTCCCAGGTCGCAAAGTCGCGGCTGGTCATGTCGTTGGGAGCCACCGTGCCGCAGGGCGAAGGGGGCTGCGCGTGCAGCGTGCCGTTGAGGCCCAGGGTAAGGGGCAGCAACAGTAATAGCGAGTGGAGGCTTTTCATACACCAAGTGCTTGTTTAGAAAAATAAAGAGCCTTGGGGTTACTTGCCGGTGGTCTGTTCGGCTTTGAGTTGCTGTACTTGCTTGTTGAGGTCGATCAGGTGCAGGGTGAGTTCTTCTACTTTCTTGAGCAGCAGTACGTTCATCTCGCCCAGGTTGGCTCCGTTGGCCGTTACGTCGGCCGTGGTCGGAACTTCGGGCAGGTGCTTGTTTTTCTGCACGTAGGCCTCCAGCTCGGGCAGGGAGGTAAGTTTGTACTCTTTCTCAAACACGTAGTCCGCCCAGTTCGAAGGGTTGTCGGCCAGGATGTAGAGCGAGGTGGCCGTAACCTTGCCGTACACCGAGAGCTTGGCATCGAGGTGGGTGCCAGCTGAGCGTTTGTTGCCAATCTGTAGGCGGCCGTCGGGGTGCAGCGTCATGCGTACCAGATTGGGCATGTTCACGTCGGTAATCGTCTGCGCGCCGCCCGAGGCATTAGCCGTGGGCAGCGTCAGGAACATCATCGAGCCGGTAATGCCACCTACCACCGCTGAGCCGCCGTTGTTGCCGCCATCCGAAAAGCTTTTCCAGTCGCTGGTCCAGTAGTTCTGCTTGCTCAGGTTGAAGCCAATGTAGGACGAGCTCCACAGGTTGTAGGAAAAGGCCGAGCCAATGCCCAGGGAGTTCAGCGAGCCATCGGCGTACGTTTTCTGCTCCTGCTGCGCATGGGCGGCAGAAGAAGCGCCCACCAGGGCAGCGGCAACCAGGAAAGAGCGGAGTAGTTGTTTGCGGAGCATACGGGTAGTGAAAATGGGTTAGAGAATAAGGAGAAAAAGTGGGGAAGACGGGGCGAGGCGACGCTGGCGCAGTGTAGTTGGCCAGTGCCTGCGGTAACTGGGAGCATAGGTAGGGCCCAGCACAGCGGCCCGGAATTTTATTACACCAATACCACTATTCCCGGGACAAACCTTGCGGCGCGCTGATCAAACGCCGGGCTGAACGCGCCGGGCAAACGAAAAGCGCCAGACTCGGCTGAGTCTGGCGCTGTGTGGGGCCGCAGAGGTTTCAGGCAGGCTTACGGCTGGTCGGAGCGAAGCAGGCGGGCTACCTGCCGGCCGTCGGCGCTGCGGGCAAAATAGAGGCCGGCTGGCACCTGGGCGTCCGGCTGCCACACCACTAGGCCATCGGGCCGGCTGGTGAGCCGGGCTACCGGGCGGCCCAGCTCATCCGAAACCACCACGGGCCCACTGAAACCGGCGGCCAGCTGAAACTGCACCCGGTCGTGGAAGGGCACGGGGAAGGCCGCCAACACCACGGGCTGCCGCCCCGGGGTGGTACCCAGCACGATGCGGCTTACCCGGAAGATAACGGTCCGGACCTCCGTGCCGTTGAGCGGGCAGCCGTTGTCGGCCAGCGTCACGGTAAACGAATACAGTCCGGAAGGCAGGGAGGTGGGTACGCTCCAGGTCAAGCGGCCCTGGTTCGGGCCCGTCGGCTGGAAAGAAGCGCCGGGTATCACGCTGGCCACGTCGCTGCTCAGGCGCACCGTTTGCCCGGCGTCGGGGTCGGTGGCCGTCAGGTTCAGCGAAATCAGCTCGCCGGTGGCTACGTCGATGGGCAAATCGAGCGGGAAGGGCGCGGGGCTGCTGCCGATGGAGAGACTACTGAGCACGGGGTTACGGTTGCCGCTGCCGTTGAATACCGAGTAGACGACGTCCCGTAGCACGCTGCCGATTTTGGTCCAGCTGCCGTTCAGCTTCCGAAACTCATCGACGCGCACGGCCACCACGAAGGGGCCGGTTTCCTTCAGAATCGGCCGGGCCACCAGTTCGCCCGTGGCGGCGTTCAGCCCAAAGTAAGGCGTGCCCACCCCGCCCCCAACCAGGAACGAGAACAGCGGATTGGCCGCCGAGTAGGTGCGGGCCGGATAGGTAACGGTTTGCCCGCTGGCCGGGTCCTGAAACTGGCCGGCGGAGTAGCTGACGTACGGCAGCGGAATTGGGCACGGGTTGACGTAGGAGGTCCGCCGTTGGGGCGGCACCGATTGGTACACCAGCGAGTCGCCATCGGCTTCGAAGGTGCTGAAGCTGTAGCGGTGCGACTGGTTGCCGCACAGGTACGGCAGCGTGAAGGAAGTAAACTTGGGAGAGTTGTTTCGTAGGCCGCTGGCGTTATTCAGCTGGGCTTCCAGGTGGAAGCCGTACATCCCGGAGTCTACCACATTGCGCGTGCCTCCGGTGCGGTTTTCCTCATTCACGCTCATCGTCCACTGGCCCGGCGGCAGCAGCACGGTGCCTTCAAACACGATATTCTCGTAGCTAAAGTCGCCGACGCAGCCCAACGGCGTGGTCGTGACGGTTGAGACGCGCTGCAGGAGCGCAGTGAAGCTGCCAGTGGTAGCCCCGGGGCAGCCGTTTAGGCCCACCGACAGCGTAATTTCATTGCCAAAGTTGACCGGCGTAAGCGTGTACTCCCGGTACAGTCGGGCCGTCACCTTGTAGGCATTGGGGCTGGTGCTGGTCCCGATGTAGGTATAGGTCAGGTCGCCGCCCAGAATGTGGCTGGCCTGCACCGGTAGGCTGCCTAAGCCAGGCAGGCTGAGCAGCAAGAGGCAGAACAATAATCGGTTGAGCATAGAAAGTCGGTTACAGGTAAAAGGATAAGCTGGGCGACAAAAAACAAGGCAGCCCGCTAGCTGCCTTGTCCTATTTTATGCACTTAAAATACTGCTTTGCTCCGCTAAAACCAACTGACGCTGAGGTTATTTGCCCGAAGTCGAGGTAGTAGAGTTGGAGTCCAGAATCTTGAGCAGCTCGTTGAGCTTGGGCGTCAGGATAATTTCGGTGCGGCGGTTCAGGGCCTTGTTCTGGGGCGAGTCGTTTTGGGCCACCGGAATGTACTGGCTGCGGCCCGAGGCCGTAATCCGCTGGGGCTCGACGCCGCCGGCCGTAATCAGGCGGGCAATTTCGGTGGCCCGCAGCACGCTCAAATCCCAGTTGTCCTGCATGGCGGCCGTGGGGCGGCTGAAGGGCACGTTGTCGGTGTGGCCTTCCACCACCACGTTCACGTCGGGCTGGTTTTTGAGCACGGCGGCCAGCTGCTTCAGCGCCTCCTGGCCTTTGGGGTCCACTTTGGTCGAGCCCGACTTAAACAGCAGTTGCTCCGACAACGACACGTACACCTTGCCGTCCTTCATCTTCACCTGCAAATCGGTGCCCTGGAAGCCGCGTAGGGCGTTGCTCACGCTGGCCCGCAGGTCGTTCACGGCCTTGTCCTTGTCGGCTAGGGCCTGGGTCAGCTCGGCCAGCTTGGCTTCGCGCACTTTCAGGTCGGCATTCAGCTTGTCGATGTCGGCCTTGCTGCGGCGCAGGTTGGTATCCAGCTCGCCCAGCTCGGCTTCGCGGCGCGCCAGGTCCTTGGCCACCTTGTTGTAGTCGGCCGACTTATCAGCCATGGCCCGGTCGCTGTTTTTGAGCAGCTTGTCGTAGCTGTCGGTGAGCTGGGTGTAGAGGGAGCGGGTGCGGCGCAGGGCGTTGCCGGTCTGGGCCGAGTCTTCCGAGAGGCGCTTGTTGGTCAGGCGCATTTCGGTCAGCTCGTCGGTGGTTTTTTTCAGCTCGGCCACGGCCTGGCGCTGCTGGCGCTCAGCTTCGGCTTTGCCTTGTTCGGTAGCCTGCTGGCGGGCCCGCAGGTCGTCGTATTTCTTGGAAGCCACGCAGCCGGGCAGGGTAGACGCCGCCACGATGGCCGCGGCCAGGAGCAGGGAAGAGGATTTTTTCACGCAGGTAGTATCTTAGAGAAGCACTGGCGGGAAGCGGATTTGGAACGGGTCCACTTCCCCGGAGCAAGGTAGCGAGGCCAGCCCGGATCTGCCAGCCGCGGCCCGCCGGGGTTTGATTTTCGGTCTATATTTGTCCACGCTTACCTGCATCCTCCTCCCACCCCAACGTCCACCCATGGCTTCTCTTACCTCCTTGAGTGCCGAAACCGAGGCACTGCTCCAGCACGAATGCAAAACCATCAGCAAAGACCTGCTGCACTCGCCCGGCCCCGACTTTCTGGACCGTTGCTTTGTGCCCAGTAGCCGCCCGCCGCAGGTGCTGCGTAGCCTCGGGCAGCTCTACAACCACGGCCGCCTGGCCGGCACCGGCTACCTGAGCATCCTGCCCGTCGACCAGGGCATCGAGCACACGGCCGGCTCCTCGTTCGGGCCCAACCCGATGTACTTCGACCCCGAAAACATCATCCGGCTGGCCGTGGAAGGCGGCTGCAACGCCGTGGCTACCACTTTCGGCACCTTTGGCACGGTGGCCCGCCGCTACGCCCACAAGATTCCGTTTCTGGTCAAAATCAACCACAACGAGCTGCTGACCTACCCCAACAAGTTCGACCAGATCCTGTTTGGCTCGGTGGAAGAAGCCTGGAACCTGGGCGCGGCGGCCATCGGCGCCACCATCTACTTCGGCTCCGAGGAATCCAACCGCCAGATCATCGAAGTCAGCCAGGCTTTCGAGCGGGCCCACGAGCTGGGCATGGCCACGGTGCTGTGGTGCTACACCCGCAACAACGCCTTCAAAACGGCCGACAAAGACTACCACGTGGCCGCCGACCTCACCGGGCAGGCCAACCACCTGGGCGTGACCATTCAGGCCGACATCATCAAGCAGAAGCTGCCCGAAAACAACGGCGGCTTCGCGGCCCTGAAGTTCGGCAAGACCTTCCCGGCCATGTACGACACGCTTGCCTCCGACAACCCCATCGACCTGACGCGCTACCAGGTGGCCAACTGCTACATGGGCCGCATCGGCCTGATCAACTCGGGCGGGGAAAGCAGGGGTGCCACCGACCAGGCCGAAGCCGTGCGCACGGCCATCATCAACAAGCGCGCCGGGGGCCAGGGCCTGATTTCGGGCCGCAAGGCGTTTCAGCGGCCTTTTGCCGAGGGCGTGGCGCTGCTCAACGCCATTCAGGACGTGTATCTCGACCAATCCATCACGCTTGCGTAAAAGCCCGCTAAGTCGGCTGCCCGGGCGTAGCAATGTATGCGGCGGCTGCCTTACCTTTGCAAACCACACCTGTGCTGAAAGTAGATCCGGATCCGGGTTGCCCGCCTTTCCTCGTTTTACCTTGCAGCTTCTAACTTCTTACTAATAACAATGTCTTGGTTTAAGCGCGTAGAGAAAGGCATCGTCACCCCGACGGAGCAGAAGAAGGAGACGCCCGACGGCCTGTGGTATAAGTGCCCCGAGTGTAAAACGGTGGCCAGCATGGCCGAGCACAAGCGGCTGCTGTACACCTGCGCCAAGTGCAACCACCACGACCGGGTCGACTCGGCCGAGTACTTCGAAATCCTGTTCGACCACAACCAGTTCGTGGAGCTGGACGAGAACCTGACTTCCGGCGACCCGCTGCACTTCGTCGATACCAAAGCGTATCCGCAGCGCCTGGCCGCCACCCAGAAAAGCAGCGGCCTGAAAGACGCCGTGCGCACGGCCCACGGCCAGCTCAACGGCCTGGAGCTGGTGGTAGCCTGCATGGACTTCAAATTTATCGGGGGCTCGATGGGCTCGGTGGTCGGCGAGAAGATTGCCCGCGCCATCGACTACGCCCGCCAGCACCGCATCCCGTTCCTGATGATTTCCAAGTCGGGCGGGGCGCGCATGATGGAAGCCGGCTACTCGCTGATGCAGATGGCCAAGACCTCGGCCAAGCTGGCCCTGCTTTCCGAAGCCGGTATTCCCTACATTTCGATGCTGACCGACCCGACCACGGGCGGCGTAACGGCCTCCTTCGCCATGCTCGGCGACTTCAATATTGCCGAGCCCGGCGCCCTGATCGGCTTTGCCGGTCCCCGGGTTATCAAGGAAACCATCGGCAAGGACCTGCCCAAGGATTTCCAGAGCTCCGAGTTTGTACTGGAGCATGGCTTCCTGGATTTCATCGTGGACCGTAAGCAGCTCAAGCAGCGCCTCACCGATTTGCTCACCATGCTGCGCCCCGCAGAAGTAGCTGTGCCTCAGCCCCAGCCGACGCTGCGCTAAGCCCGGCCAAGTTTTCGGCAAGCTTTTTGGAAAAAGCCCGTTTAGTGCGTGTTCGGCGCACTAAACGGGCTTTTGAATTTCCTGGCATTAAATTTTCACCTGTGGTTGAGCTGGGTATAGCCAGCCGCCTATATTTGGCGAACATTTTGCCAAGAAGTCAAGTAAGCACATCCGGACCGTAAGCAAAACCGCTCTTTTTCTTTTCCACCAATTCTTCTCTGATGAAATCTCCCAAATCCCTTCTGGCGCTTTTCATGGCTCTGACCATGTTCCTGGGCTCTTGCGCCTCGTCGCAGCCCGCCAGCCAGCCCGACCTGTCGACCAATAACGGAACCGGTGCCCGCAAAACCGGCATGAGCAAAACGGCCAAAGGTGGCCTCATTGGCGCTGGTGCCGGCGCTGCGGCTGGTGCCGTCCTGGGCCGCGTAATCGGTGGTAAGTCGGGTACGGCGGCCGGGGCTATCATTGGTGCTGCCGTGGGCGGCACGGGTGGCGCCCTGATTGGCCGTAAAATGGATAAGCAGGCCGAAGAGCTGCAGCGCGACATGAAAAACGCCCGCGTCGAGCGGGTGGGCGAGGGTATCAAAATCACCTTCGACTCGGGCATCCTCTTCGATACCAACAAATCGGACCTGCGCGCTGCTTCCCAGAGCGAAATCCAGAAAATGGCGGAGGTACTGAAAAAGTACCCCGACACCAACGTTATTGTAGAGGGCCACACCGACAACTCCGGTTCGGACGCCATCAACCAGCCTCTGTCGGAGCGCCGGGCCCAGGCCGTGGCCAACTACACCACCGCCCAGGGCGTCGATGCTTCGCGCATCACGACCAAAGGCTATGGCTCGTCGCAGCCCGTGGCCGACAACACCACGGTTGAAGGCAAGCAGGCTAACCGCCGCGTAGAAATTGCCATCTTCGCCAACGAGAAAATGAAGAAGGCTGCTGAAAACGGCACCCTGTAAGCTTCAGGCTCAATAGCTTAAATAGGAAAGGCCGCACATTTTCTGTGCGGCCTTTTTTTATGTTCCGGTGTCTGGTAATAAGCACGTTTAATTAGGAAGCCTGGAGAAGCAAGCTGTTTTTGAATCAGCTGGTTAAACTAAAACGGCAACTCATTTCTCTCCGGCTTGACATGAAAAATAATAGAAAAAGATAAAGCGCAGAAAAGTAAAGCCGTATGATCTGTACGGCAACAAGCAAGGACTATTCAGCGGCAATAAAAGCGGTGGTATAGTCGTTTGCTAGAAAAATAAATGTCTTTAGAAAGGTGATTTTTAGGCCAAAAAGTGGGTTTCGACAGATTTTTTGCCCGTCACCTACAGTTTGGCAAGGTGGTTGCAAATTGCCAGGCAACACCCAGTTAGTCGCACAGTAAATGTGCGGTGCGGCAGCTGAAAATGAAAAACTCTGCATATTTACAGCACAACAAAAACACAAAAACCACAAGACAATGAAAACCCTTCGTTCGTATTTCGCAATGATGCTGGCAGTGCTGCTGCTGGGCACTAATTATGCCCAGGCACAGACGACTACCACGGAAAAGAAGCCTTGGAGCAAAACGGCTAAAGGCGCTATCATCGGTGGTTTGGGTGGCGCGGCCGGTGGTGCCGTATTGGGCCGCGTAATCGGCGGTAAGTCGGGTACGGCCAAAGGCGCCATCATTGGTGCCGCCGTTGGTGGCGGTGCCGGGGCCCTGATTGGCCGTCGGATGGACAAGCAGGCTGCCGAGCTGAAAAAGGAAATGGCCGGTGCTCGTGTAGAGCGGGTAGGTGAAGGCATCAAAATCACCTTCGATTCGGGCCTGTTGTTTGCCAAGAACTCGGCTGCCCTGACCTCGACGGCCCAGGACAACATCATGGAGCTGGCTAAAACCCTCATCAAGTACAACGACACCAACGTCATCGTGGAAGGCCACACCGATACCAGCGGTTCGGACGCCATCAACGACCCTCTGTCGCAGCGCCGGGCCCAGGCCGTGGCCAACTACGCCCAGCAGCAAGGGGTAGACGCTTCGCGCTTCACGGTAACGGGCTACGGCTCGAAGCAGCCGGTAGCCGACAACTCGACCGAAGCTGGCCGGATTGCTAACCGCCGCGTGGAGGTTGCCATCTTCGCCAACGAAAAGCTGAAGAAAGCGGCCGAGAAAGGCCAGATCTAAGCTTCCCGCTTCCTTTCCAAAAAGGCGGTGCCCACGGGTACCGCCTTTTTTTGTGCCTGTTCGGTGAGAGGAATTGAGCGCCGATTAATGGCCGGGCTTGTAACCTGACCCGGTGAGCCCGGGTACAAGCTACCATGACCGACGCCTATTCCCTGGCCCCCGCCGACAAGACCTGGCAGGACCACGTTATCCTGAACGAGTTTTTTGGCCCGCTCGACCCCGCGCCGCGCCGCACGCCGATGCGGGAGCTGATCAGCACGCTGCTTTCGCACCGCACTACGCACCGTGATGAGGAACTGGCCTACGACCGGATGCTGGAGGCCTTCGGCGACTGGGACGGAGTGCTGGCCGCGCCGACCAACGCGCTGGCCCACGCCATCCGGACGACGCGCTGGCCCGACACCCAGGCCCCGCGGATTCAGGAGATTCTGCGCCGCATCAAAGCCGAGCAGGGCGCCTTTACGCTGGATTTTCTGGCGGACTGGCCTTTGGAGAAGGGTTTGGCTTGGCTGACGGACATGCCCGGCATCGGCCTCAAAACGGCTTCTTTGGTGTTGCTGTTCAACTATCAGAAGCCAGTGTTGCCCGTCGATACGCACGTGCACCGCGTGGCCCAGCGCGTGGGCATGATCGGACCCAAGGTGTCGGTGGAAAAGGCGCACCAGGTGCTGCTGAGCCAGCTGCCGCCGGATGCGCTGGTGCTGCTCAACTTTCACAAGCACAACTACTGGCTCGGCCAGCACATTTGCTTTTTCGCCAAGCCCGACTGCCCCAATTGCCCGCTGAAAGGCATCTGCAACTATTACCTGGAACACTACGGGCCAGCTACCGAAGAGGCGCTGGCGGCCACACCCACGCAGTGGAACGTGGCTCGTGGGGAGTTGCAGCACTAGCCACTATTGCAGCTTATCGAGGCGCACTTCCAGCGTATCCACGAAAGCGTGCAGATAAGCGGGCAGGTTGCGCTTTTGGGTGTCGATCAGCCAGAAGCGGCGCTGCCCAGCCTGGGTTACTTCCACGTAATACCCGCCCCAGTCGCCGGCGTCCGGAGAGCCAATGACGGTGCTTTTCTCCCGCAGCAGATCGGCGGGTACTTGTTGAATCAAGTCTTTCACCAGCGTGTAATCGGCCGGGCTGCGGGCGACGAACGTGCCGCTGTAGGGGGCGCTGCTGCTGGGGTAGGTGTCTTGGGTATCTTCCTGCAGCATTTGGGCCTTCGTATCGAGCTTGTAGATTTCAACGCAATTTTCCCCGGCGCACTCACCGTAGAACGAGCCGAAAAGGATAGTGCTTTGGTCAAATTCGCCGCTTTGTTCGACCTTTTCCTTGTTGCAGGCACCAAGGCCAACACTAGTAAGCGCAGCAACAAAACACAGTGTAGATACTTTCATGGGCGGGTGCATAGATATGGAAGGTGTGGAGAGAAGAGCCAGGCTGAACAGAATTGGTTGCATGCGGTTACCAGCCACTGCTTGCCAGGTCGGCACCCAGCCGACTCCTGCGTACCTTTAGCCTCACTATGCGTCTAGTTCGTCATCCGGTCCTGTGCAATTACTACGTTACTTACCGGTGCAACGCGCGCTGCTCGTTCTGCGACATCTGGGAGAAACCTTCGCCCTACATTCAGCTGGCCGACGTGGAGCAGAACCTGCGCGACCTGAAGCGGCTGGGCGTGAGCGTGGTCGATTTCACGGGCGGCGAGCCGCTGCTGCACCGGCAGATTCACGAGTTTGTGGGTCTGGCGCACGATATGGGCTTTATCACGACCCTGACCACGAACTGCCTGCTGTACCCGAAATACGCCGAAAAGCTGCGGGGTAAGGTCGATATGCTGCACTTCTCGCTCGACGCCTCCGAGAAGGAGGTGCACGACAAAGGCCGCGGCGTGGCCTGCTACGACTTCGTGCTGGAAAGCATCCGGGTGGCCAAGGAGCTGGGTGAGCGGCCGGATATTCTTTTCACCGTGTTCCGCGAAAACCTGCCCGATCTGGAGGCCGTGTACCGGGATATTGCCCAGCCCAATGGGCTGATGCTCATCATCAACCCCGCCTTCGAGTACAACAGCGTGGAAACCGGGGAGCAGCTGAGTTCCGCCGAGCTGGACTACCTCTCGGCTTTCGGCAAAAAGCGGGGCGTGTACCTCAACGAGGCCTTTATTCAGCTGCGCAAGGATGGCGGCAACCACGTGGCCGCGCCCGTGTGCCGGGCCGCCAGCACCACACTGGTTATTTCGCCCAGCAACGAGCTGGTGGTGCCCTGTTACCACCTGGGCGAGCAGAAGTTTCCCATTGAGGGCCGGCTGCACGACCTGTACCACTCGCCCGAAGTCGGCCGCATGATTGCCCTGGAAGGCCGCCTGCCGCAGTGCGAGGGCTGCACCATCAACTGCTACATGCAGCCTAGCTTCGCCGTCGAAATCAACAAGTACTTCTGGCAGGCCCTGCCCAGCACCCTAAAGTACAACGTGCAAAAAGGCACCTGGAAACGTATGCTCACCAGGTGAGATGGTGAAGTGGTGAGATGGTGAGTTTTTCGTTCCGGTGGCGCGTGTTGCGCCAATGGCGCAGCTTGAACAACAACTCACCAGTTCACCACCTCACTATTTCACCACTTCACCATCTCACCACATGCCTGCTCTGATTCTGCCCGTTCACGGTATTTTGCCCATGCTGGGCGCCAATTGCTTTGTGGCCGACAATGCCACCATCATCGGCGACGTGGAGCTGGGGGCCGACTGCACCGTGTGGTTTAACGCCGTTATTCGCGGCGACGTCAACCGCATCCGGATTGGCGACAAAACCAACATTCAGGATGGAGCGGTGCTGCACTGCACTTACCAGAAAGCCGCTACCACCGTGGGCTCCCGGGTCAGTATCGGGCACAAAGCCATTGTGCACGGCTGCACCATCCAGGACGACGTGCTCATCGGCATGGGCGCCATCGTGATGGACAACGCGGTGGTGGGGCAGGGTTGCATCGTGGCGGCCGGAGCCGTGGTGCTGGAAAACACGCAGTGTGAGCCCGGCTACCTCTACGCTGGGGTACCGGCCCGCAAAATCAAGCCCGTCACGGAGGAGCAGCGCGCCAACCTGGCCCGCACGGCCGACAACTACGTGCTCTACGCCAGCTGGCTACGGCCGGAATGAAGCCTGCCGGCACGTAATGCAAAAGGCCCGGCTGCTCAGCAGTCGGGCCTTTTGCGTTGGGTAGCTTTGGGCAATTACAGGCTCAGGGCCTCGTCGGTGGTTTCGCGCTCCTCGCGGGTGGTCACGCGCAGCTGCACCAGCTCCACGGCCCGGCGGGAGCGTTTCAGCACCCGAAACTCGTAGTTGTCGAGCACGGCCACGTCGCCGACTTCCGGAATGTTGCCGTAGATGACGTTGAGCAAGCCGCCCACCGTTTCGTAGTCGTCGCCCTCGGGCAGGGGGAAGGGCAGGTACTCGTTGGCGTCGGAAATGGGAGTGGCGGTGTTCACGCGGTAGTCGGTTTCCGAAACCTTCTCCACCACCGGCACCTCGTTGTCGTACTCGTCCTGGATTTCGCCGACCAGCTCCTCCATAATGTCCTCGATGGTAACGATGCCGCTGACGCCGCCAAACTCGTCCGAGACGATGGCCATGTGCGTGTGCTTGCGCTGAAACTGGCGCAGCAGGCGGTTGATTTTCTTGGTTTCGGGCACGAAGTAGGCCGGCCGCATGATCTTCGACAGCACGATGGGCTCGTTGCGCCGGATGATTTGCAGCAGATCCTTCACGTAGAGCACGCCCACGATGTTGTCGATGTTGTCTTCGAACACCGGGATGCGCGAATAGCCCTCATTGTACACGATTTCCAGGATGCTGTCCTGGGGCGTGTCCACGTCGATGGCCGAGAGCTTGGTGCGGGGCACCATAATCTGCTTCACCATCCGGTCGTTGAACTGAAACACGTTCTCGATCAGCTCGTGCTCCGAATCCTGGATTTCCCCGCTCTGCTTGCTTTGGTCCAGCAGCAGGCGCAGCTCGTCGGCCGAGTGGGCCTCGGGGCCGTGCGTTACCTGCCCGCCAAAGAGCCCGGCCACCATGTTCGACAGCGTGTTGAGCAGCACGATGAAGGGGTAGGTAATCTTGGCGAAGGCCCACAGCGGCACGGCAATGGCTATCGTAGTGGTTTCCGGCTTCTGAATGGCCAGCACTTTGGGGGCCTGCTCGCCGAGCACGATGTGCAGAATGGTGATGATGGAAAACGAGGTGACCAGCGAAATCTGGTGCACCACGGTGGGCGTCATCGTAATGCCAAACTGGTCGATAATGGCCATCACGATTTCCGCCACCACGCTTTCCCCGATCCAACCCAGGGCCAGGGAGGCCAGCGTAATGCCGAGCTGGGTGGCCGAGAGGTAGAAGTTCAAATCGTGCAGCATGCTCTGCACGAGCTTGGCCAGCCGGTTGCCGCTCTGCGCTTTTATGTCGATCTGGGAGACTCGAACTTTGACGAAGGCAAACTCTGCTGCCACAAAAAAGCCGTTCAGCAATACCAGCAGAACGGTAAGAAGGATATTTAAGGCCATAGATCCGGGGGTCGGGCTCACGCGGCCCAGCTCCCTTGGTACCACAAAAGTACGAGTTTCTGTCCAAGCGGTTCCGGCTCAGTTTCTATTCGGGCTCCGGGGCGGGCCGTATATGGGTATTCAGACCGGCTTCCGGGCCCGGTAAGCAGCCCTGATAATAAGATTGTGACACTTCCTGCCGTACTTTGTTTATTCTCCAACGTCGTCGTTGCTCTAATTCTGCTTCATGCTTTTTCTTAAAAAACTAGTGCTGCCGCTCTGGCTTTTGCTTCTATTGGTGGGCAATGCCACGGCGCAGGTGCTTACCCCGGCCAAGCTCAGCACTGCCCTCAGTCAGCCCACGGCCAAGGTAGGCGAGGAGCTGGACGTCATCGTCAACGCCCGTATCGAGAATACCTGGCACCTCTACGCCACCGACTTCGACCCCGACCTGGGGCCCACGGTATTCGCCTTCACTTTCGCCAAGAGCCCCGGCTACGCGCTGGTGGGCAAGCCCAAGTCGGTAGGGGCCAAAAAGAAGTTTGACGACGTGTTTAAAGGCGACGTCACCTACTTCGAAAAAACCGGCCAGATCCGGCAGCGCATCCGGGTGTTGCAGCCCGGTCCGCTCACCATCAAGGCCGACGTGGAGTACCAGAGCTGCACCGACGTAGACGGCCGCTGCATTCCCGGCAACGAGACGCTGAGCTTCGGCCCCATTGAAGTAACGGGCCCGGCGGCCGCCCCCGCCGCGGCCAGCCCGGCCACCGGCGCCGTGGTGCCCGCCGCTACTCCCGAGCCCGGCGCTGCCGCCGCTCCAGCCACTGCCGCCTTGCCCGCCGCTGCCACTCCCGATACTGCCGCTCCCGTAGCCGTAGCTTCCGCTGACACCGCCGCCCGCCCGGCCGGCACCACCGCAACCGTAACCGCCGCCACTACCTCGGAAACGGGTGCTACGCTGGCTGCCGGGGCATCCAATCAGCCGGCCGGTACGGGCCTGAGCCTGTGGAAATACCTGCTGCTGGCCTTCGGGGCCGGTTTGGTGGCCGTGCTCATGCCCTGCGTGTACCCGATGCTGCCCATGACGGTATCCTACTTCACCAGCAACAGCCGCAGCCGGGGCGAGGCCATCAGTAAGGCCCTCGTCTACGGCCTGTCCATTATCAGCATCTACACCGGGGTCGGGGTGGTGCTCAGCCTGCTGTTCGGGGCCGATGCGGCCAACGTTATCAGCTCGCACTGGCTACCCAATCTGCTGTCCTTCGTAATTTTTCTGGTGTTCGGCATGTCGTTTCTGGGCATGTTCGAAATCAACGCGCCGAGCAGCCTGGTGAACAAAGTCGACGCGCAGGCTGACAAAGGCGGCTGGTCGGGGCTGTTCTTCATGGCGGCCACGCTGGTGCTGGTGTCGTTTTCGTGCACCGTGCCCATCGTGGGCTCGGTGGCCATTGCGGCGGCCAACGGCGAGCTGCTGCGCCCCACGCTGGGCATGCTGGCCTTCTCCACGGCCTTCGCGCTGCCCTTCGTGCTGTTTGCCCTGTTCCCCACCTGGCTGAAGTCGATGCCGCGCTCCGGCGGCTGGCTCAACACCCTGAAGGTGGTGCTGGGCTTCGTGGAGCTGGGCATGGCCTTCAAGTTCCTGAGCTCCGCCGATTTGTCGTACCATTGGGGCCTGTTGCCCCGGCCGGTGTTCCTGGCCATCTGGATTGTGCTGGCCGGCCTGCTGGGCATGTACCTGCTGGGCAAGATCCGCCTGCCCCACGACAGCGAGACTACCCGCGTAAGCGTACCGCACCTGCTGCTGGCCGCCGTGGCCCTGTCCTTTATGCTGTATATGGTGCCCGGCTTGTTTGGCGCCCCGCTCAACGGGTTATCGGCCCTGGCCCCGCCCGCTACCCGCCAGGATTTTGCCTGGCAAACCAGCGGCTCAACGGCCGGAACTGCGCCCGGCTCGGCCCTGTGCTCTACCCCGCGCTTCGCCGATAAGCTGGAGCTGCCCCACAACCTGGACGGCTATTTCACGCTGCAGGAGGCTCTGGTGTGCGCCCGGCAGCAAAACAAGCCCATCTTCGTCGACTTCACGGGCCACAACTGTGGCAATTGTCGCGTGATGGAAGCCTCGGTGTGGAGCGACCCCCGCGTGCTGAAACACCTGCAGAACGACTTCATCCTCGTGGCTCTCTATGCCGACGATAAAACGGAGCTGCCCGCCAGCCAGTGGTACACTTCCACCCGCGACCAGCGGGTCAAGAAAACGCTGGGGGAACAAAATCTGGACTTTCAGATCAGCCGCTTCAACATGAATGCCCAGCCGTACTACGTGCTGCTCGACCCGGCCAGCACCCTCGAAAAGCCGGTGCTGCTGACTTCGGCCGTGGCCTACGAGTCGGACGTGAACAAGTTTATTCAGTTCCTGGAAACTGGGTTGGCCCGCTACCACCAGCCCGTTGCCAAGCGCTAACTGTGGCGCCAAAACGGCGTCGCGGTGCCTGGGGGGCGTTTCTTGCGCGCGCCAGGTACCGCGCACGGAAAGCTAGCCACGGCCCACCGAAGCTTATTCGTTGGGCCGTGGTGCTTTAAGGATAGGCCCGGCCGGATATTACCTCCCGCAGCGACTGCGCACTGGGGTTTTTATGGCCGGGCTACTACTTTGTAGGGTTTTTTAGTTTTCTTTGCACCCGATTGGAGTACGCAAGCGCCGAACTGAATGCTTCTGTAGCAGCCTGTTAAACACAGAAAAGGCTGCACCCACCCAGATGCAGCCTCTTGAATGAGGACGCACCCACCCAGATACGTCCCGGTTTTTCCCTCCTCACATTATCCAACCAATCAGCTGTAGAAGAAGGGTTCGAACCTCCACGGTGTAGTTAGCCGGCCGCCGGACCAGTTTCTCCCAATTCACCACCCCCGAGAGAGGAGGGCATGTCTGCCAGTTTCATCATCCTACAAGATGCCAACACCGTCTGCGTTGGATTGTAACAAATTTAGTATTTGGATTGAATAAATAAAATAATGACAGGTATATGGCATAATATTTACATACTTTTTATTAATAACCACCAATGTTTGCGAAATAGGCAATCAACCCGCTGAAAAATGGCCCGTAATTACGAACTTGACGACACCGACCGCAAAATATTGTCTCTTCTGATTGAAGACGCCAAAATCCCCTACACCGAAATTGCCCGCAAAGTGCATGTTTCGGGCGGCACTGTGCACGTGCGCATGGCCCGTCTCGAGGAGCTAGGCATCGTGAAGGGTGCTACGCTAAAGATAGATTATCAGAAGCTGGGCTACGGCGTCAGCGCTTTTCTGGGGATTTACCTGCTGAAAAGCTCGGTGTATGCCAGCGTGGTAGAACAGCTGCGCGAGATTCCGGAAGTGGTCAGCATCCATTTTACTACCGGCGCCTACGGCGTGTTTGCCCGCCTGGTGTGCCGCGACACGCAGCACCTGCGCGACGTGCTCCACGACCGGGTGCAGCTCATTGAGGGCATTGAGCGGACCGAAACGCTGATTTCGCTGGAAGAAAACCTGAACCGCGCTATCCAGCTCCAGTAAGGGCCGCCGCGTGCGCCTGACCGAAGGGCAGCCTGCCGGAAAGCTTTCCGGCGGGCTGCCCTTTTGTGCGCATAAGCCCGAACCAGTTACCCGTCACGGGAAAGTGCTTATCGGCGGGTAATTCTGTATTTTTCCTGGAAACCGTGCGCCGCTTTCCGCAGTATAGACAGGAGCCGTGCCGGAGTACAATAGTTGAGAGAATGACTGGTATCCCGGTACTTGGCTATCAGCGAGTAAGTAGGTATCTTTCCTTCACTGATTTTTATCCGGGAGTCTATGAAAGCGCTTCTCTTTGCATTTTTAGCGGCTACGGCCTGCGCTCCTGTCGTCCGGGCCCAAAGCCTGCCCGCCGTCTACCTGAATGCCCGGGACGAAGAAACCGTACCTGATAGCGCCACGCACTACCGCATCGTGGACCGCAAAAAGGGGGAAAGCGGCTACGCCATGCGCGACTACGCCCTGAATGGCACCCTGCTGCTGCGCGGCACCCTCACCGGCTTGGAGCCCTCAGTGCGCCACGGGCTCTTTACCTGGTACCATCCCAATGGCAACAAGGCCGGCCAGGTACACTACCACAACGACGAGGCCAACGGCGTGTACGTGTCGTGGTACGAGGATGGCAAAGTAAGCCAGCGGGGCGAGTACGCCGATGGGCAGCGTGTCGGCAAGTGGATCAGTGTGCACCGCAACGGGCAGAAGCGCTCCGAAGGCACCTACGTGGCCAGCCGCCCCCACGGCGAGTGGCGCTATTACTACGATACGGGCCAGCTCAGCGCCATCGAGAAGCTCGACAACGGGCGCAGTACCAACCTGAAGTTTTTTAACCTCGACGGAGAGCTGTACGCCGGGGCCCCGCGCCGGCGGCAGTCGGCCGAGTTTCCCGGTGGCCAGGCGGCCCTGATGCAGTACCTGGCCCGCAATACCGTGTACTCGAAAGCAGCCCGCCGCAAGAACATTACCGGCAAGGTGTACGTGTCGTACACGGTGGGCGAAGACGGGCGGGTGAGCCAGGTGCGCGTGGTGCGCGGCCTGGCCCCGGAGGTCGACATCGAAGCCCGGCGCGTGGTGGCCGCGCTGCCGGCCTTCCGGCCGGGCCGCGAGTACAACGTGCCCACGGCCATGACCTACACGCTGCCCATTATGTTTGCTCCCAACTTCAAGCTGTTTGGCGGCGTGAAAGCCACCCAGACGCCCCCGACCGAGGCGCGGGCCGGCAACCCCGATGAGAGCTTCTAGCGTTGCCAGCCAGTCTGGCGCGCACGAAAAAGCCCCACTTTCCGAGGAAAGCGGGGCTTTTTCTATGGTAGTGACTGCCGAAACAGTTTAAGCCGTTACCTGGGCATCAAGCTTTTGGGCCAGTACGTGCTTGGGCACGGCACCAACTTGCTTGTCGACGATCTGGCCGTTCTTGAACACGAGCAGCGTCGGGATGCTGCGGATGCCAAACTTAGCCGAGGTCTGGGGGTTAGAATCGACGTCAACTTTGCCAATCACGGCGCGGCCTTCGTATTCACCGGCCAGTTCTTCAACTACCGGACCGACCATGCGGCACGGACCGCACCACTCGGCCCAGAAATCCACGAGCACGGGTTTGTCGGAGTTGATGATCTGGTCGAAGTTAGCATCGGTAATTTCGATGGCTTTATGTCCCATGATAATAGGGGGTTTGTGTGACAGTGAAAATGCTTCTTACGAAACTTGGGGCCGCAAGGTAGCAGATTGCGAGTTCAACAAGACTTGCGCCGGAAAGTTTCATCCGGCCAGCTTGTCATAGTTTCTCGCCGGCAAGCCCGGCGGCCCGCGCAGTTTGCGCCCGTCGGCGTACCTGGCCCGCGCTGGTGGCCCCGCCGGCCGCCTATATCAGCTGGCAGGCCTCGATTTCCATAGCCCGCATCTTGCGGATAAACTCCTTGGGCTCGATGCGGTAGCGCCGCGAATAGGTATCCACGGTGAGGTGCTCGTGGGGCTCGGCAAACTTGATTTCGAGCTTCTTGGAGCCCGCGCAGCCTTCCACGGCTTCCATAAACCGGTCCATGAAGGGCTCGGTGATGGTGCGCAGGTCGAGCTGCACCCGCACGCCGTTGGCCAGCTTCTCGGCCACGTTGAACAGGGGCTCCATGGTCAGGATCTTGAACTCGAACTGGTCGGAGTCGCGGAAGCGCTGGGCGTACTTGCCGCGGATGTACATGGGTGGCACCTGCTCCTTGTCGTAGTTGCGGGGGTTAATCAGGGCCGAAAACCGGGTGTAGTCGTCGCGGAAAAGCGCCAGGTTCAGGCTCGACTCGTAGTCTTCCACGCTGAAGGAAACGAAGGGCTGCCCGGTCTTGGTGGTTTTGAACATGACGTTCGAAATCAGCCCGGCCACCGTGACTTCGCGGTTTTTGTAGCTCTCCACCTTGTCCAGCCCGCAGGTGCAGTACGAGTCAATTTCGAGCTTGAAGTCGTCGAGCGGGTGGCCCGAGAGGTAGAAGCCTACCACTTCCTTTTCGCGGCGCAGCTGCTCCGTAGCGGGCCAGGGCTCCATGTCGGCCACCTTGGGCAGGGGCATAGCCACGGCCCCGAAGGCCCCGCCGCCAAACAGGCTCTGCTGGGCCGAATCCTGGTCGGCCTGGTACTGCTGGCCCATCTTCACGGCCTTATCAATCAGGTTCTGGTCGCCGCCGGGCGCTTCCACGAACTGACGGCGGTGGTAACGCTCAAACGAATCGAAGGCGCCCGACAAAGCCAGGCTTTCGAACGTCTTCTTGTTGACGGCCCGTAGGTTGACGCGCTTGGAGAAGTCGAAAATATCGGTGTACGGGCCCTTTTTGTCGCGCTCCGCCACGATGCTTTCAATGGCGGCCTCGCCCGCGCCCTTCACGGCGGCCATGCCGAAGCGGATCTGGCCCTTTTCGTTGACGTTGAACTTGAGGATGGATTCGTTCACGTCGGGCCCGAGTACGGCCACGCCCTGGCGGCGGGCTTCCTCGATAAAGAAGGTCACCTTCTTGATGTCCGACATGTTGTTGGTCAGCACGGCGGCCATGTACTCGGCCGGGTAGTTGGCCTTCAGGTAACCGGTCTGGTAGGCCACCACCGAGTAGGCGGCGGAGTGGGAGCGGTTGAAGCCGTAGGCCGCAAACTTCTCCATCACGTCGAACACCTCGTTGGCCTTCTTTTCCTTGATGCCGTGCAGCTCGGCCGCGCCCTTGCAGAATTTCTCCCGCTCCTGCGCCATCTTCTTCATGTCCTTTTTCCCCATGGCCCGGCGCAAGAGGTCGGCGCCGCCGAGGGAGTAGCCGGCCAGAATCTGGGCGGCCTGCATGATCTGCTCCTGGTACACCATGATGCCCTGGGAGTAGTTCAGAATGGGCTCCAGCAGCTCGTGCGGGTACTCAACCACCTCGCGCCCGTGCTTGCGGTTGATGAAGTTCGGAATGAACTGCATCGGGCCGGGGCGGTACAAGGCGTTCATGGCAATCAGGTCCTCGATGTTGGTGGGCTTGAGGTCCTTGAGGTACATGCGCATGCCCTCCGACTCGAACTGGAACGTGCCAATCGTGTCGCCGCGCTGGTAGAGCTCGTAGGTTTTGGGGTCGTCGAGCGGGATGTCGTCGATGTTGATGTCGACGCCGTGGTTTTTCTTGATCAACTCCAGGGCATCGACGATGATGGTCAGCGTCTTCAGCCCCAGGAAGTCCATCTTCAGCATCCCGGCACTCTCAATCACCTTGCCGTCGAACTGGGTGATGAGCAGGTCCGAGTCCTTGGAGGTCGAAACCGGGATGTACTTGGTGATGTCGTCGGGGGCGATGATGACGCCGGCCGCGTGGATGCCCGTGTTGCGCACCGAGCCTTCCAGCTTGTGGGCCAGGCGCAGAATGTGGCCCCGCAGGTTGTCGGGGGCCATGTCGCGGACGATATAGTCGAGCTCGGCGTTTTCGGCGAAGGCCCCGGCCAGAGTGGTACCGGGCTTCTCGGGCACCATCTTGGCCAGCTCGTTGGTCTGGGGCAGGGGCAGCTCCATAGCCCGGGCCACGTCCTTGATGCTGGACTTGGCGGCCATCGTACCGAAGGTGATGATCTGGGCCACCTGGGTTTTGCCGTACTTATCCACCACGTAGTCGATGACGCGCTGGCGGTTCACGTCGTCGAAGTCGATGTCGATATCGGGCATCGACACGCGTTCCGGGTTGAGGAAACGCTCGAACAGCAGGCTATACTTAATCGGGTCGATGTTGGTGATACCCACGCAGTAGGCCACCGCCGAGCCGGCCGCCGAGCCCCGGCCCGGCCCCACGGCCACGCCCATTTCGCGGCCCTTGTTGATAAAGTCCTGGGTGATAAGGAAGTAGCCGGCGAAGCCCATCGTCTGGATAATGCGCAGCTCGTAATCCAGGCGCTCCTCGATTTCGGGCGTGCGCTCGGAGTAGCGGGGCGGCTTGGTCATCGTCACGACGCCCTTGCCGGCACTCGGCCCAAAGGCCCCCACGTAGGTCAGCTCGCGCAGAAACTCGTCGGCGTTGGCAAAAACCGGGGGAATGGGGAAGTTGGGCAACAGAATGTCACGCGCCAGCTTGGGCGGCGTGATTTTATCGACGATTTCGTTGGTGTTGTCCACGCTCTCCGGCACGTCGTGGAACAGCTGGTTCATCTGCTCCTGGCTCTTGAAGAAGAACTGGTCGTTGGGAAAGCCGAAGCGGGCCCGGGGCTTGGGCATCTGGGCTTCCTCGTCGATGCGCATGAGCTGGCGCCGCACCTGGTCGTCGGAGGCGGCCAGGGGGCGCAGGTTGTCGAGGTGGTCGTAGAGGACCTTGTTTTCGCCCGACACCAGGCGGAAGTACTTGGTCTGGAAGTCGCCGACCGGGATGCTGTGCTCTTCGCCGGTGTTCACGCACAGCAGCAAATCGTGGGGGGCAAAGTCCTCCTGATTCACGTAGTGCGAGTCGTTGGTGCAAATCACCTTGACGTTGTACTTCTGGGCCCAGCGCAGCAGCACTTGGTTCAAATCTTCCTGGCTTTTGCCGGTGTTGTCGATGTTCTCGATGCCGTGGCGCTGGATTTCGATGTAGTAATCGTCGCCGAACACGTCGAGCCACCACTTGAGCTGCTTCTCGGCTTCCTCCTCGGTTTTCCACAGCAGCGCCTGCGGAATTTCGGCCCCGATGCAGCACGAAGTGGCAATCAGCCCTTCGTGGTACTGGAGCAGCAGCTCCTTGTCGATACGCGGATACTTGGAGTACACGCCCTCGATGAAGCTCATGGAGCAGAGCTTGGCCAGATTCTGGTAGCCGGCCTGGTCCTTGGCCAGCAAGAGCTGGTGGTGGCGCACGTCCCGCTCGCCTTTTTCCCGGCTGAAGCTTTTCTTGTGCCGGTCTTCCACTAAGTAGAACTCGCAGCCCACGATGGGCTTCACGTTGTACTTATTGGCTTCGGCCACGAAGTTGAAGGCCCCGAACATGTTGCCGTGGTCGGTTAGGGCCACGGCGGGCATGCCGTCGGCCTGGGCCTTTTTCATCAGGGCGCTGATGCTGGCCTGGCCGTCGAGCAGGGAATATTGGGTATGGCAGTGTAGGTGCGAGAATACGGGCATGGGCAAGCTGGCCCCGGGCCGTTAGGGTCCGAAGCGGAAAGTAAAGTTACCGCCAAATGCGGGGCCGGGAAAGATTGCGCGGCAAGGGATTTTGTGTACGAACAGGAAAGGGCGGCCTGGGGTGCCGCCCTTCTGGTAAGGGTATTTCTGGCCCGTCAAACAGGTGCTTACTTAGTCGGCGGGCACCAGCGGGGCAGGCAGCACGGCGAGCTGGGCGGCCTCGAAGCGGCGAAAGGCAGCCTCCAGGGCGGAGTTACGCTGGCGTCGCGCCTGCATCTTCGCGGCGGCAGTGCTGGCTTGCAACGCCTGCTGATCCTTGGCCCAGGTCGGGCTCTGCAGGGAAAGTCGGATGGGTTGCTGCTTGTTTACGGGCAGCTTCTTCAGCTCCTCGGCTTCGGCCGCCAAACCTTTCCTGCGCGCGCCAAACTCGGTGATGGCCGTGCTCAGCAGCGCAATAGCGCGCCCGTCGCTGGGGGCAAAGTAGATTTCCCGGTAGCGCTGACTAAGATCGGCAAAGTACTGCGCGGCGTGGGCCTGCAGGCTGGTAACGGCGGCCGGCGGGGCAGGGGTAGTTTTGGTTTGGGCCGGCAGCACGGTGGCGGCGGCCCATGCCAGGTAGCCGGTAAGCAAAAGACGTTGTAGCATGGAGGAAGAAAGGGAATCTTGGCCAAGAAGTTCCGGCCGCAGCGTCGTTGCCACCGGCTACGCCGTAGGTTTTACCTTCGGTGCGCCCGGACGAGCAGACCAGACCCGGCCCGGGAAGCCAGAAAAGCTGCCCTGCCGTCGGCATCCTCCCCGAGGAAGAAAGCGCCGGCTGGGCTCACGAAAAGTAGAAGGGGCCGTTGCCGCCTCTGGCAGGCGGGAAATGGCTGCGCCGGCCCGCCGGCCCGGTTTGCGGAGGTGCATCCGCCGGGCCGGCAGAAATTGCAGAGAAGCTCCGCCGTAAGAATCTGGTTATCTTGCCGCCAATATTGTACTTATTCCTCACGCTTTACGTTAGAAGCTTAATTATCAGTTCAATTCCGGCGTTGGCGGTATTTCATATTCTTTAGGCGTGCTACGCGGCTCTCGGACCCGCAATCTTATAGCCGTATTCTTCGGGTTTCTATTTAGTGGTTGTCGTCATTCCCGGCCGAGCGGTTCGGTCAGTATCTGCGCATGAAGTATTTGGTTTCCCTTACCGACCCGGTCTACGACCCGGCGGCCCCGCTTTCCCGGCTCGACGCCTGGTTTTTGCAATTTATCCAGGACAAGCGCGACCTGCCGTTTGTGTACCTCATTCTGGAAATAACGGCGACGCTGCTGCCCTTGGCGGGTCTGCTGTTCGTGCCCGGCCTTTCCGCGGCTTGGTGGTGGGGCACGTTCGGGCTGTATCTGCTGCTGACCACGTTTTACTTCAAGGGTCCTTTTGGTCTGATGCTGCACTGCACCAGCCACCGGATTCTGTTCAAGAAGAAGTACAGCCGCCTCAACCACTACATTCCCTGGGTTATCGGGCCGCTGTTCGGGCAAACGCCGGAGACGTACTTTACCCACCACCTGGGCATGCACCACCCGGAAAACAACCTGCCCGACGACGAAAGCTCCACCATGTACTACCAGCGCGACTCGGTAGCCAGCTTTGGCCGCTACCTGGCCGATTTTTTCCTGCTGGGCATTCCGAAGCTGGTGCTGTATTTTGGGCGCACCAGCAAGCCCAAGCTGCGGTTTCGGCTGCTGCGCGGTGAGGTAGTCTACCTCGTGGCCTGCCTCGGGCTGGCTTTCGTGAACCTGCCCGCCACGCTGGCCGTGCTGGTGCTGCCCGTCGTCGTGACGCGGGCCGTGATGATGCTCGGCAACTGGAGCCAGCACGCCTTTATCGACTCGGCCGATCCGGGCAACTGCTACACCAACAGCGTAACCTGCATCAACACCAAATACAACCACAAGTGCTGGAACGACGGCTACCACATCAGCCACCACCTCAAGCCGGCCCTGCACTGGACCGAGCACCCGGCTCACTTCCAAACCAACCTGGACCAGTATACCCACCACCAGGCCGTAGTATTCGACGGTATCCACTTCCTGCACATTTTCGCCTTCCTAATGACGCGCCGCTACGATTTGCTGGCCCGGCACTTCGTCAACCTGGGCGAGCAGTACCAGTCCGAGGCCGAAGTGGTGGCTTTCCTCAAGTCGCGCACCCGCCGCATTGCCCGCCTGGCCCCGCCGGTGGCCGTGGCCGCCTGAAACGCACTCTGACCAATAAAAAAGGGCCGCTGTAGTAGCGGCCCTTTTTTGTTGGTCAAACACCTTACTTCCCCGGGTTCAGCACCAGCACTTCCCCGATGCGGACGGCCCCGGTGGGCTTGTTGTTCCACTCCTGGAGCTGGGCCGGCGTAACGCCGTAGTGGCGGGAAATGCTGAACAGCGTCTCGCCTTTCTGCACCGTATGGCGCACCGGCGCAGCCGCCGGGGCACTGGGCGCGGTGGCCGGAGCCGGCGTTTTGGCCGGCGTAGTTGCCAGCGGGGCTACTTTGAAAGGCGTCGCCGCAGTGGTTGCGCCGGGCTTGGTCGTGGCCAGGGAGTTGGCGGCGGCTTTCTTGGCAGGCTTGGCTGGCGGCAGCGAAATGGTACCCATCGGCTCGGGAGCGGGAGTGGCAGCCACCGGCGGCGTGATTTTGGCCGTGCCCACGAAGCCCGAGGCGTGGAGCCGCTCGGCGGCCACTTTCAGGTCGGGGTTTTTGGCGGCGCGGGCATCGAAGCCGCGAAACTGCGGGCTGCGCATCAGCGTCTGCAGCTCAATCTGCCAGGGGTGCTGGCGCAGGCGCTGGGCCAGCTGCTGCTGCTGCTCGCGCGGCAGGCTGGCCGTGTAGTGGCTCAGGCGCTGGTTCAGGGTCGGAATTTCGAGCAGGGCCTTGTCGATCAGCTGCACGGCGCGGGCGTCGCTGGGCTCGAAGTAAATGTCGCGCAGCTGCCGCACGCTGGTTTGCACCAGGCCCGACATCACCCGCACGGAATCTTCGGAAAGGGTAGGGGCCGGGGCCGACTGCTGGGCCCGGCTGGCCAGGGGCGCCGCCAGCAGTCCGGCAAAGAAAAGAACTTGGGAGAAGGTACGCATTCGGAAAGCAGCTAAATAAAAATCGGAAAAAGTGCGTGAAAACGGCCGCTGCTGGCTATTTCGTGGGTTTAATAACCAGGACTTCGCCCAGCTTGACGTTGGAGTCCGCCTTGTTATTCCACTCCATCACCTGCTTGATGCTCACGTTGTACTTGCGGGCAATGCCGTACATCGACTCGCCCGTGGCGACGGTGTGCTTTACCGGCTCGGCCGCCGCCAGTGCCTCCGTCGGTGCCGGCGCTGCCGCTACGGTGGTGCCGTCCGCTGGCGCGGCCACACGCAGCACCTGGCCCAGCCGCAACGACGGGCTGGCGGGTAGATTGTTCCAGGCAATCAGGTCGGCGGGGCGCAGCGCGTACTTGCGGGCCACGGCATACAGCGTTTCGCCTTTCTGCACGGTATGCAGGCCCGAGGCCGGTACCGGCTCCACGCTGGCGGAGGACGTATACAGCGGGGGCTGCGGCTGCGGTGCCGGAGCCGCGGCTGGGGCTGCTGGAGCTGGTGCGGGCGTCGTCTTGGTCGTTGCCGGGCTCGTTCGGACGGGTGCCGAAGCGGCGGCTACCGGCTCCGGGCTGGGCTCATCGGCCACGGGCGCCGTCGTGGGCAGCGGCTTCTTGGGCGTTTGGGCCACGGGTTTATCGGTGGTTGCCGGGATTCGCACGGTGGGTTTAGGTGCGGCCTGGGGCAGCTCGTTCAGATTCTCCATGTGGTCGTCCGTCGCGCTGTCGGTTTGCGTTACCAGGGCGTTGTCGGGGCTCACGGCCACCGTGTCGGCGGCTTCCGTCGCGTCCTCCAGAATGCGGCTGGCGGCGGCCGTCGTGCCGGTGTAGGGCTCGGCCTCGTCTTTCGCCTTCTCCTTTTTCTTGGCGGGCTTGGCCGGAGCCGGAGCCGCCGCTACCGGGGGCGTCGACCGCTCGAAGGCGGCCAGTGCGGCGGCGTTGTCGCTCTTGGCGTACTCAATGGCTACTTCCTTGGGCCGGGTGTGTTGCAGCCACAGAATGCGGCCGGCCCGCAGCTCCTCGTTGCGCGGCATGCGGTTTTTGCTCCAGATCGACTTGGCCCGCACCCCGTATTTCTGCGACACGATGGCCACACTCTCGCCGGGCAGGGCCACGTGGTACTCCACGGCGGCCTTATCCTTCTTTTTCTGCACGAAGTAAGGCTGACCCACCACGATGTTGTCGAAGGCAAACAGGTCGTTGAACTGCATGAACTTGCGCATCTTCAAACCCGCCCGCTGGGCCAGGCTTTCCTTGGTGTCGCCGGGCAGGGCAATGATGGCGCGCAGCCCGTTGACCTGCACGAACTCGGCGTTCTGCGGGTCGGGCTTGGGCTCGTGCAGCAGCTGACCGGCGGCGGCTGTTTTCTGCTGGACCGCCATAGCCGTGAGCTGCAGCGGGTCCGTCACGGGCACCAGAATGGTGTAGGCTTTGTCGGAGGGCACGGGGCCGTCGTTTAGCAGCCAGCGGTTGTGCTTGGCCAGTTCCTCGGGGCTGGTTTGCAGCGAAGCCGCCAGCGCGGAAAGCTGCTGCCCGGTTGCGGCCGGAAATTCGGCCAGCAGCATCGGGGGCTTGGGGTTCTGGCCGCAGGCGGTTTCGAAGGCTACCTTGTGGGCCAGAAAGGTGAGAACGTAGGTGTGCGTCTGCTCGGAAATCTCCATTTCCGTGGCGTTGGCATCGGTGGGCAGCGTGTAGGGCTTGGCCCCGGTCAGGCCCAGGTTGTAGCTGAGCAGCGTGTTGACCCAGTTGTGAAACGTGTTGTTGTTGCGCAGAAAATACCGGGCCGCCGCCCGCGACGAGGCCACGATGTGCTTGCGCTCATCCACCACGTCGTTTACCACCACGCCCAGCTCCGTGGCCGATTCGCGCTTGAACTGCCAGTAGCCCACCGCGTCGTGGATGGACTGCGCCTCGCCCTGCAGGCCGCTTTCCTGCAACACCAGGTAGCGAAATTCCTGGGGCACGCCCTCGGTCTGAAACACCCGGTCGATGATGGGGAAGTAGGCGTCGGCCAGGTTTACGCGGGCCTGAAACGAGGGCTGGTAGCGCCGGATGGCGTCCACTTTCTGCTGAACGGCCGCGCGGCCGCCGTCGGTGAGGCGCAGGTGCAGGCCGGCAAAATACAGGTCGGAAGGAACGGCCACGCTTTGGGCCGCCGCCAGCAGGGGCAGCAGGCAAAGCAGGGTGAGTACAAGTCGTTTCATAGAAAGCAAAGCGGGCTTTCTGGCTTCTATCCTAATGCGTGCCAGATTTCACCTTTACAAAGTAGGCGAAAAAACGGTGGATGAGGCAGCAAAAGCCCCGAAAAGGCACAATTTTCAGGGCTGAGTAACGCCCGGCCGCCGCCGGCTCCCGGCCGCCGGTGCAAAACGAGACCGGTAAAAACCACGCGGGGCCCCTACTTTCAGCAAGCCGGGGCCCCGCGTGGGTACCGTTGTTTTGCGGGCTTTCCGGCCGGAATCAGCCGCCGAATCCGCCGCCGGGCCGGCCCCCGCCGCCCCCGGGCGGACGGCCACCGGGAGGGCCAAACTGCCTGTTTCCGTCGCGCGGGGCGTCGGTGGGCGCCGCGCCGCTGCCGCCGAAGTTGCGCAGGTTGTAGGTAAACATCAGCATGAAGTAGCGCTGCAGAATGTTGGTGCGCACGTCTTCGGTGTACGCTTCCGTGATGTTACGCTGAATGCTGTTGTTTTGGCCCAGCAAGTCGAAGGCAAACAGCTTGAGCTCGGCCTGCTGCTTGGGCAGGAATTTTTTGCCCAGGCTGGCATTCCAGAGCACGAAGTTCTGGTTGTAGCCCGCCGTCAGGCCGCGGTAGGCCACGTGGTTTACATCCGACTGCAGCGTGACGCCCTTCACCAGAATCCAGTTCAGGCGCAGGGTGGTGTTCTGGCGGAAATACTGGCTGTTGCTCTGGCTCTGCACCGTGTTGCGGGCGTAGGTCTGCGACGAGTTGGACGACAGCGTGAAGTCCAGCTCGGGGCTGATGTTGCTGCTCAGCACCGCGCCCAGGCCGAAGTTGGGGGAGCGGTTGTAGTTCAGCCGCGAGTTGACGAAGCCCGGCGTCTGGCTGAAGGTGGCCGAGGCGTTCAGGTTCAGGTTCGACTTGATGAGCTTCAGCGGCAGGGTGTAGTTGGCAAAAGAGCGCAGCGAATACTCGTTGTTCAGGTTGACGGGCCGGATGATGGTACCCCCGGCCGGTACTACCACCGTGGTGCCCTCGATGCGGGTCGGCTCGCGCACCACCAAAGTGCTGTTGGCAATGGAGTTGTCGGTGTAGGAGCCGCCCACCAGAGCGAAAAACGACCGGGAGGTTTCGGGCTGGGTGGCCGAGTAGCGCACGAACAGGTTGTGGGTGTATTCCTGGGCTAGGTTCGGGTTGCCGGTCCGAATCTGGAGCTGGTTGGAGTTGTTCACCACGTCCTGCAGCTGGCTGATGCTCGGGTTTTGGGTGCGGGCCTGGTAGTTGACGCGCAGGTTTTGCTGGCGCGAAAACTTGTACTGCAGCTGCGCGGTGGGCAGCACGCTCCAGAAAGGCCGGTCGGTGGTGACGGAGCGGGGAAACTCCTGCTCGTTGTGCAGCTGGGCGTACTGCAGCGAGCCGCCCACCGACCATTCCAGCTTCTGGAACTGGTAGCGGTAGGTCAGGCCCGCGGAGTTAGTGGTGTAGCGGCTGGTGAAGACGTTGCTGAGCTGCTCGTTCAGGTCGCGGCCGTCGTTGGGCAGCAGCTCGTAGGTTTTTTTGTCCGAGTCGTTGGGGGCGTAATTTATCGTGTAATTCAGTTGGAGCTGGCTTTTCAGACTCAGCGGCTCGGTGTAGCTGGCCGTGCCGTTCCAGGTCCAGCCAATCTGGTCGAGGCGGGAGTATTGGTTGGTAAACGAGGGCGTGGCCGTGGGCCGGGAAGTGAAGTCGAAGTTCTCGGAGTAGAGGAAGTTGTCGGCGTCGCGGTTGTTGTAGGTCGTGTTCAGGCCCAGCGAGAAGGTGCGGCCCCGCTTGGCAAACCGGTGGCGGTAGAGCAGTTGGTTGGTGAGCGTGAGGCCCATCTGGGCCGAGTGGTACTTGCTCAGGTTGGTGCTCTGGCTGCTGTCGGACTGCTCGGAGAAAGCGCCCAGGAAGGTGCGCCCGTCGAGGTTACTGTCGCTCGTGTTGTTCTGCATCGTAACGCGCGGCTGCCAGAGCAGGGAGTTCAGCGAGTCGAACTTGTGCTCCAGGCGCAGGTTGAAGCGGTTGTTGATGTTGCGCGCCGAGCCGGTCGAGGCCTCGTCGTAGCCCAGCGTGCGGCCGCGCGTCTGCACGTTATACAGGCGGTTGGTCGCGCTGTTGGCCACGTTGTCGCTCAGGTTGAAGAAGTAGCTGGCCTGCACGTCGGTTTTTTTGCCCCAGCTGTCGGAGTAGTTCAGGCCCACGGCGTGGGTGGTCGAAATGCCGCTGGCCTGGTTCACCAGGAAGTTACCGGCGTTGCCACCCCCTCCGCCGCCGCCCCGGTTGCCGGCGTTGCCGCCCGCGCCCTGCCGCCCGCCGCCCCGCTGGCCCCCGCCGCCCTGGGCCGAGGTGCCGATGACGCCCAGCAAATCGTCGGTGCCGAAGTTCTGCTCGTTCACGTTGTTGGACTGCGCCACGACGGAAAAGCGGCGCGCCCCCTTAAACGAGTTGATGTTGCCGCTCACCCGGTACTTGTCCCGGCCCGCGTCGGGGCCGTAGCCGGCCACGATGCGCCCGAACTGCCCGTTGCGGAAGGTAGGCTTGGTGACGATGTTGATGGTTTTCTCGGTGTTGCCGTCGTTGAAGCCCGTGAACTGCGACTGGTCGCTGCGGCGGTCATACACCTGAATCTTGTCGATGGCCTCGGCCGGCAGGTTCTTGAGCACGGCGTCCGGGTCGCTGCCGAAAAACTCCTTGCCGTCGACCAGCACGCGCTGCACCTGCTCGCCCTGGGCCTGCACTTTGCCGTCCTGCACGATTACGCCGGGCATCTTGGTAATCAGATCCTGGGCGTTGGCGTCGGGGTTGGTTTTGAAGGCCCGGGAGTCATACTGGGTCGTGTCGCCCTTCTGCACGGCGGCGGCGGCCTGGCCCACTACTTCTACCCCGTTGAGCTTCACCTGGCTGGTGGCCAGCGCCAGCGTACCCAGCACCACGGGCGCCGCGGCGACTTCCACCGGGCGGCGCAGGGTCTGGTAGCCCAGAAACGACACCGTCAGCACGTAGCGGCCGGGGGCGGCCGTCAGCTCAAAGCGGCCGGTGGGGTCTACGGCGGCCCCGGTTTTCACCGAGTCGGGCACGCGCGTGAGCAGCACGTTGGCCCCAATCAGCGGCGATTGGTCGGTGATGTCGACTACGCGCCCGGAGATAGGATAGGTCTGCGCGAATACGGGTAGCGTAGCCAGCAGCAACACCAGCAATAAGGTTACTTTCTTCATCATTCTATTGGGCCTGAAGCCCAATAGACGCGGCGTCAGCTTAAATGTTTAACCACGGCAAGTTACATTATCGTTTGCGTACCATCAAAAGCCCGTCGCGCAGGGGCAGAAACACGTTTTCTACCCGTTCATCCTGCTGCACAAAATCATTGAAGGCCCGCACGGCGTGGGCGTCTTTGTCGGCGGGCTTTAGCGGGTAGGAGGGCAGGGCCTTGCCGCTCCACAAGACGTTGTCAATCAACATAAAGCCGCCGGGGCGTACCTGCGGCAGCACCAGCTCGTAATAGTGAGCATTGTTGATTTTGTCGGCGTCGATGAACACCAAATCCCAGGTTTCAATTAAGGTGCCCAGCACCGCCGTGGCGTCGCCGATATGCAGGTGAATGCGCCCGACCAGGCCCGCTTCCTGCACGTAGCGCCGGATGCGGGCTTCCAGCTCGGGATTTTGCTCCACGGTGTGCAGCTCGCCATCCGCCGTGAGACCCTCGGCCAGGCACAGCGCCGAGTAGCCGGTGAAGGTGCCCAGCTCCAGCACGCGCCGGGGCCGCACCATGTGGCTGAGCATGCTCAGCACGCGCCCTTGCAGGTGGCCCGAGAGCATGCGCGGGGCCAGCACCTGCACGTGGGTTTCCCGGTTGAGGCGGCGCAGCAGGTCGGGCTCGGGAGAAGTATGGTGTTCGGCGTAGGTCTGCAGGTCGTCGGGGTGCACAGCGGGAAAAGGTAAAAAAGGGAAGTGAATCAGGGAAAAACGGCGGGCGGCGGTGCCAGGCGGCGGCGTAGCGTGCCGGCCGCCACCAGCATGCCAACCAGGCCGGCGCTCATGCCGGTTACCAGCACCGAGTTGGCATCAAAGGGCCAGATGTGGGCCGAATACAGCATAAAAGGCCCCCAGAGCAGCACCAGCACCGCCGCCGTGGCCAGCCAGAACGTAAAGCGCGTGCGGGTGGGGGGCGGCGGGGAAGTGGGCCGGGCCGGCAGCCGGAGCACGTACCAGACAATGCTGCCCAGGCCCACGAACGTGCTGCCGTACTGCAAAAACGTGTAGAGCGGCCAGCCCTGCCCGAACCCCGGCAGCGTCTGCTGCAAAAAAGGACAGTTCAGCACCATCAGGCCGTCATCGTGGGTAAACCAGTCCCAGACGATGTGCGACGCGCAGCCCAGCAGCGCCCCGGCCAGCACCGGCCCCGACACCAGGCGGCGCAGGGGCCACGCGGGCCCCACCAGCGGCAGCAGGCGCTTGCGCAGCACGTCGGGCAGGCTCTGGGCCAGCGGCAGCTTTACCAGGCGGTGAAACAGCCAGGCAAAGGCCAGAATCAGGGGCAGATCCAGCCAGAAAACCCCGGCCAGCGTGTGCCCATAGATGCCGTCGGGCCGCAGGCGCAGGAAGTACTCGAAGTCGGGACTCATGGCGCCCAGCACCAGCGCGGTAGCCGAGAGGTGGCGGTGCCAGGGGCGCAGCAGGGGCAAAATAAGGGCGGGATGAGCGGGCGTGAAAGGCATGCCGCAGACGGTTCAGGCAAAAAGAGGAAACGCAGACGAGGGCGCAAATAACGGCAAATCAACCCAGCCAGTATACTTAGCCCAGCACCGGGCGGAGCGTAAACAGCCAAACTTGGTAGCCCGACTGGCCCCGGACGTACTGCGCCGCCCGCACCTGGTACAAGCCTTCGTAGCGGTACGGGGTCAGGCCGTCGTCGGTGGTTACTTTGTGCAGCACCCGCACCGGCCGGCCGGTTTCCAGGCTTTTGTGAAAGGCGACGTTGCGGGGCGTCAGCTGCTGGTCGGCTACTTGCCGGCCCGAGTGTGGGTCCCGCCCGCCGTGCCCGGCGTAGAGAATCTGGTCTTCCCCAAACACGTCGTCCTCGTACTGCCCGGCCAGCACGATGGAGTCGACGCCCTCGGTCGCCGTGCCGCTGACGCCGGCCCGCAGCGGCCGGTGCAGGCCCGCCAGGCTCAGCGCGGCCCGGGAAGCGAATAAGTCGCCGGGCCGGTAGGTGCCCACGTGGCCGAATACGCGCATGCGGTGGAGCGGTGAAATGGTAAGATGGTGAGATGGTGAGTTTTCGTCCTTGAAGAGTGTCATGGCGAGGCGCAGCCGTGGCCATCCGTCCTCCGAAATGGGCTGAGCCTTCTAATGTGAAAAGCCCTTTCCTACCGGCGTGTAAGAAAGGGCTTTCTGATAAAAGGGCGTTTGTCACCAGCAGCGGACGGATTGCTTCGGCCGTTAGCCTCGCAATGACACGACTTCTACATTAGTACATTCCCCACATTAGCACCTGAGCACATTAAAACTCTATTCCGGCAAATATTGCAGCACGCTCAGGTTGTCTTCGCGCAGCACGTCGTTGGCCAGGTCGCGCAGCTCCTCGGCGGTGATTTGGCGGATCTGGGCAAACACCTCGTTAATGGATTCCACCCGGTTCAAATCCAGGGTGCTTTTGCCCAGCAGCTGCATCATCCCGCTGTTGCTTTCCTCCGACATGGCCAGCTGGCCCATCAGCTGCTCTTTCACGACGTGCAGCTGGTTGGTGGTCAGGGTTTTTTCGCGCAGCAGCTTCAGTTCCTTGTTGACTAGCGAAATCGTGCGGGCCACCTGCTTTTTCTCGGTGCCGAAGTAAATGCCGAACAAGCCCGTGTCGGTGTAGGGGCTGTAGGTCGAGTCGATGGTGTAGACCAAACCGTACTTTTCGCGCACGGCCAGGTTCAGGCGGGAGTTCATGCCGGGGCCGCCGAGCAGGTTGTTGAGCATGAAAAACGGAATCCGCCGCTTGTCGCTGATGGCGTAGGCCGGCCCCCCGATGATGCAGTGGGCCTGGTTGATGGGTTTCCGCTCGGTTTGCTCTACCCGCTGGAAGGCCGTGAACGGCGTGCGGGGCCGGACCCCGAGCTGGGCCGGCAGCGGGGCCAGGTACTTATCGGCCAGGCGCTTCACTTCCTTGAAGGGCAGGTTGCTCACCGAGCTGAACGCCAGCCGGTCGGTGCGCACGTTGTCGGCCAGAAACTGGAAGAAGTCCTGCTGCGCGAAGCCCGACACACTCTCGCGGGTGCCCAGAATGTTGTGGCCCAGGGAATGGTTCGGGAAAATCACGCCGTCGAAGTCGTCCACAATGGCGTCTTCGGGGGCATCCTGGTACATGCTCATTTCCTCCAGAATCACGCCGCGCTCCTTCTCGATTTCCTTTTCCGGAAACACCGAGTGAAACGTCAGATCGGTCAGCAGCTCGAAGGCCCGCTCGAAGTGGGTGCTGAGCAGGGAGGCGTAAAAGCAGATTTTCTCCTTGGTTGTATAGGCGTTCAGCTCGCCGCCCACGGTTTCGAGGCGGTTCAGGATATGAAAGCTCTTGCGCTTCTCGGTGCCCTTGAAAGCCATGTGCTCCCAGAAGTGGGCCAGGCCGAGCTGGTGCAGCTTTTCGTCGCGGGAGCCAATGTCCAGCAGAAAGCCGCAGTGCGCAATCTTGGTGTGCAGTACTTGTTTATGCAGAACCCGAATGCCGTTGGGCAACTCGTAGAGGTCGTAATCAGACATTAGTTGGGGTCTTGAGGACAGGAGCCGGCCACCCGAAAAAGAAGCTGGGCCGGAAAAGATACTAACCAGCAAGCCGCGCCGCTGGTTTCATCCCCGCAAAGGAGAGGATAATGTGCGAATGTGAGGAATGTGCTGAGGTGCTAATGTGGTGGAATGTGAGAAATGTGGAAAATGTGCTGATATGGGAAACGTGCCCAGGCTTCTGCTCAGGCGTCGGGGCTTTGTAAGTAAAGGGTAAAGGGACGTTTCGTATTGCGCAAAAGGACGAATGAACACCGCCTGAAGCTCAAAATGCCATTCGTCCTTATTCATTCCCCACATTCAAACCACATTCAAACCACATTCTAACCACATTACCCCGCTTCCGCTTCGGCCAGGGCGCTGAGCAGCTGGCTGGTTTCAATGCCGTAGGCGCAGTGGAAGTGGTTCAGGGGGCACTTACGGTAGCCGTGCAGGCCGCAGGGCTTGCAGGCCAGCTCCTCGCGCAACTCCACCACCCGCGAGAAGGGACTCAGGGGGCCAAACCCGAAAAACGGCACCGTGGAGCAGTAAATGGCGCAGGTAGGCGCCCCCTGGGCCGAGCACAGGTGCATGGGCGCCGAGTCGTTGACGTAGTTCAGCACCGCCCCGCGCATCAGGGCCGCCGAGGCCAGCAACGACAGTTTACCCGCCAGGTTCACCACGCCGGGCCGGCCGCTGGCCGCCAGCAGGACCTCGCACTCGGCCACGTCGGGCGGGCCCCCGATGAGAAACACGGCGTACTTGGCCGGCAGCGCGGCCAGCAGCTTCAGCCACTGCTCCCGGGGAAACTGCTTGGTAAACCACACCGAGGTCGGCGCGATGCAGATATAGGGCCGGCCGCCGGCTTGCTGCGCGGCCTGGGCGGCGGCCGCCTCGTCGGCCGCGCTGGGGTAGAGGCGGGGCATGGTCAGGGGGCCGTCGTAGGCCGGGTCGAGCAGGTGCAGGTTGCGCGACACCTCGTGCACGCCCGACCCAATCACGTGGGGAATGGCCCGGGTGAAGCGGAAGGAAAACGGGTTTTTATCGAAGCCCACCCGCTCGGGAGCCCCCGAAAAAGCCGTCAGGAAGCCCGTGGAGGCAAAGCGCTGCAAGGTCACGACGCGCTGGTAGTCGGCCTGCCGGATGCGTTGCAGCAGCTGCCAGAGCCCGCGGTACTTGTCCTGCTTCTTGTCCCAGATCAGCACCTGCCGCACGTGGGGGTGGTTTTGCACCAGGCCCTCGTTGCCCTTGCGCACCAGAAAGTCGACGGGCGTGTCGGGCTCGGTGTGGTGCAGGTGTTCCAGCAGGGCCGTAGCCAGAATAACGTCGCCGATAAAGGCGGTTTGAATCAGCAGAACGGCGCGGCGGGCAACAGGATCAGGCATAGACGAGTAGCAGTTTGCAAAGATACCGCCTAGCAATTCAGGTTCAAGCAACCCGGCAGATAGAACGTCATTCCGGACAGAGCGAGGAATGACCTTCGCCTGCGTGTGGCCAATCTATTTAACTTGCAGCCGACCCGCCTGCCGCGCGTCTTTCCTCGCCCAACAACTCCTTTCCTATGCGTTACGGTCCCATCGATCCGCAGCTGTTTATTCAGAATCGGCGCAACTTCGTCCAGCAGCTGCCCCCGGCTTCCCTGGCCATCTTCCACTCCAACGACACCATGCCCACCAACGCGGACGGGACCATGGCCTTCCGGCAGAACAACGATTTGTTCTACCTCTCCGGCGTCGACCAGGAGGAAAGCATCCTCGTGATTTTCCCCGATGCCAAGCTGCCCCAGCACCGCGAAATCCTGTTCCTGAAGGAAACCAGTGAGCATATCTTGGTGTGGGAAGGCTACAAGCTGACCAAGGCCGAGGCCCGCGCCCAGTCGGGCGTCGCCACCATCATGTGGGTCGATTCGTTCGAGTCGGTGCTGCCGGCCCTGATGAACGAGGCGGAAAACGTGTACCTCAACTCCAATGAGCACATCCGGGCCGTGGTGGAGGTCGAAACCCGCGACGCCCGCCTGGGCAAACAGCTGCGCGCGGCCTATCCGCTGCACCAGTACCGCCGCGTGGCCCCCATCATGCACTTTCTGCGCGCCATTAAGAGCGAGGAGGAAATCCGGCTGATGCGCGAGGCGGCCAACATCACCGAAAAAGCGTTCCGTCGCCTGCTGGGCTTTATCCGGCCTGGCGTGTGGGAATACGAGATTGAAGCCGAAATCCTGCACGAGTTTGTGCGCAACCGCAGCCGCGGCCCGGCCTACGGCAGCATCATCGCCTCGGGCGCCAATGCCTGCATCCTGCACTACGTGAGCAACGACCGGGAGTGCAAGGACGGCGACGTGCTGCTGATGGACTTCGGGGCCGAATTCGCCAACTACGCCGCCGACCTTTCGCGCTCCATCCCCGTGAACGGCACCTTCACCCCGCGGCAGCGCGCCGTGTACGAGGCCGTGCTGCGCGTGATGAAGCACGCCACCTCCCGCCTGGTAGCCGGCAACAACATCGAGGACTACCACGCCGAAGTGGGCCGCACGATGGAGCAGGAGCTCATCAAGCTCGACCTGCTCAACGAAAACGACGTGAAGAACCAGGACCCGGCCGCGCCGCTCTACAAGAAGTATTTCATGCACGGCACCAGCCACTACCTGGGCCTCGACGTGCACGACGTGGGTGCCAAGTACCGCGTGTTCGAGCCCGGCATGGTGTATACCTGCGAGCCGGGCATCTACATCCGGGAAGAGGGCCTGGGCATCCGCCTCGAAAACGACATTCTCATCACTACCTCCGGCAACGAGGACCTGATGAAGAACATCCCGCTGGAAGTCGCCGACATCGAGCGGCTGATGGCCGCCAACCGGGGGTAATATTCCCCGTCAGTACCCTAAGCGGAAAAGAGCCGCCCGACTTCTCGGGCGGCTCTTTTTGGTAGGCGCCGTTCCCGGTAGAGTGAAATATTCCGGATTTTTTACGGGGAGCTTTTTGGGCACGCGACCCGCTGAAAAGCAGGTAGAAAGCCCAGGTGCCGCTCCTCGTAAAGTAGCGTTCTGACCCGCTGAGGGCAACCTTATGCCTGGTAAAAAGTATAGACGGGTAGCTATGTTTGCGCATGGCTGACTTCGTTATGTCCACAACGAAGCTGATTTTCCATCCAAATTCGTTCCCATGAAACGTTCTCTAACCTCCTATCTGGCCCTGGGACTGACGCTGCTGGCGGCGGCCCCGCGCGGGCACGCCCAGACCGCCGACCGCAAGACGGCCGTGAGCCTCTACGGCAGCATGTACCAGTACAAAGGCAGCCTCGGTTCCGACTTTTTCAAGAGCGGCAACAACCACTTCGGCCCCGGCATTAGCATCAACCGCTACCTCACCCCCGGCCTCGATCTGGGCTTGCAGGGTGCCTATGTAGAGCTGAAAGGCAGCCAAAGCCCCGCCACGTTCTTCAACACCAACGTGGTGAACGTGAACCTGGCCCTGAAGCTGAAGCTCAATAACGGCTGGGCGCTGAAAGAAGACGCCGTGGTGCAGCCATACCTGCTGCTCGCCCCGGGCATTGCCTACACCAGCCGCGAAGGCTCGGTGCGGGGTAAGCGCATTGACGAGGACAAAACTTACTTCGACGCTTTCGGCGCAGCCGGTATTAACTTCCGCATCAGCGACGCGGTGGGCCTGTTCGTGCAAACCGGCCAGCACATTCCGCTCAACGCCAACCTCGACGGCGAGCCAATCCGCGACGACGACAAGATCGACGACCGGTATTTGCAGCACACCGTGGGCTTGACCGTTGCGTTTGGCAAGGCCAAGGACACCGACGGTGACGGCGTGCCGGACCGCAAAGACAAGTGCCCCGATACGCCCACCGGCGTTTCGGTGGATGAGAACGGCTGCCCCCTCGACGGTGACGGCGACGGGGTTCCGGATTACCAGGACAAGTGCCCCACCGAGAAAGGCCTGGCCAACCTCGAAGGCTGCCCCGACCGTGACAACGACGGCGTGCGCGACGGCGACGACCAGTGCCCCGACGTGGCCGGCAAAGCCGAATTGCGCGGCTGCCCCGACGCCGATAACGACGGTGTGCGCGACCAGGACGATAAGTGCCCCAACACCCCCGCCGGCACGCAGGTAGACGCCAACGGCTGCCCCCTGGTGCTCGACCAGGACAACGACGGTATCCTCGACAACGTGGATAAGTGCCCCGACACCCCGGCCCGCACCCGCGTAGATGCCAACGGCTGCCCCCTCGTGGTAGACCCCGCCATCAAGCGTCTGGAAGTGCCCGTGCGCTTCAAAACCAACAGCACCGTGATTGAGCCCAGCTCGTATCCGGCCCTGAACCGCATTGCCAACGCCCTGAAAACCCACCCCGAGTACAGCCTGCGCATCATCGGCCACGCCGATAGCCGCGGCACGGACGAGTACAACCAGGGCCTGTCGGAGCGCCGCGCCGAATCGGTGAAGCGCTACTTCTCGGGCAAGCAGGTCGATGACACCCGCGTCATCACCGAAGGCCGGGGCGAAGGTGAGCCCGCCGCGCCCAACACGTCGGCCGCTGGCATGTCGAAAAACCGCCGCGTCGAGTTCAAGTTTGAGTTCGTCATCACGCCCGCTCCCGCGATGTAAATCGTGGCCTCAGGCAACGCAAAAAGCGCCTTCCCGATGCGGGGAGGCGCTTTTTTTGTGCCCCGCGCTGTCGTCGCCCCCGGGGCTGCGCGGCCGGGTAGCCGCTTCGGGGGCTCCCGCGTGCCAAGTAGACACCCAACTGCTTTCGAAGGTCATTCCGGATTCCGGAATGGCCTTCGAAAGAACTTTTTAGGCATTCCGAATTCCGGAACGGCCTTCGAAAGAACTTTTTGGGCATTCCAAATTCCGGAATGGCCTTCGAAAGAACTTTTTGGCCGTTCCGGATTCCGGAATGACCTTCGAAAACACTTTTCGGGCGTTCCGGAATGCGGGAGGGATGCCAACGGATAGTTGGCCGCTTGCCGGCCGGCGGGGGCAACACCGTACGAAGGAGCCATAAAAAAGCCGCTACGGGGTGCGTAGCGGCTTTTGCCGGAAGGCAATACGTGAGAATGTTACCGGGCCAGCTCCCCGCTGACGCTGGGCAGGAACTTGACCAGCTTCTCGACCTGGCTTTTGGTGAAGTCGCCGGAAATGGCCACCAGCATAAACGATTCGGGGGCACCCTGCACGTTGCCGGTGGCTACCACTTCTTTCACCTTGTCGCCGCTCTGGCGGGCGGAGTAGCGCATAACGGTCGTGCCGGCTTCGGCCGCGACGGGCAGGGGCGTGTACCGCTCGTTGGCCAGCAGGCCGTCGACTTCCTTGGTCAGGCCCTCGGCTACCAGCTCGCGGGCGCCGCTGGTGGTGGGCGAAAAGGTGAGCACCTTCACGCTGCGCACCGAGGATATGGCCTGGGTCAGCTCGTTGTCGCCGCCCAGGTTGCCGAGCTTCAGCAGCAGCAGGCGGGTGGTCAGGCCCGCCGACCAGTCGGTGGCCTTGAAGCCGGAGCGGTTTTCGTATTTGCTGAAGAACTCGGCCACAGTGCGGGCCGGGGTGCCGGGGCCGCTGGTGCGGCAGCCGGTGGCCGCCAGCAGCGCCACCAGGACCCAGAGAGTCAGGATTCGGTTTTTCATAGCGTAAAAAAAGGCAAAAAGATCAGACTGCTCTTTCCATACGCAGGGCCGGGCCCGCCGTTCGGGCTTAGTTGAAATCAACGGTATTGATAAAGAACACGTCGCGCCCGTTCCAGCCGCTGCCCCGCACGTGCTGGTAGCCGAAAGCCAGGAAGCGGCTGCCGTACCAGGCCTGCATATCGGTGTGGGAGGTGCTGGTCGATTTTTCCTTCACCCCGGGCTTCAGCGTCGTCAGCAGCGGCACTTGCAGGTCGTTGGGGGAAGCGGCGGTGCGGTCGATGATTTTGTAGTGGATACGGTGCTCGTCGAGGTAGGTGAGGGCATAGCGGCGGTTGTCGGGCAGGGGCCGCAGGCGCACGGTTTCCTCCAGGCGGTAGCGCTCGGTATTTTTCAGCACGAAAGTGTTGTCCCAGAGCAGCGTGCCGCTGTGGTCGAAGCCGCACACAATGGCGTGGGTAGTGCGGTAGCCGTCGAAGTTGCGCATGCTGCCCATCACCCCGAAGCCGTAGCCGTTGTAGCGGTACTGCGGGTAATACACCTCGGCCACCAGCACGTAGCCCTCGGGGCTGGGTATCAGGTCGTGCATGAGCAGGCGGTAGTGCAGGCGAAACTCGCGGGCGGCGGCCTGCCGCTTGGCGCCGCGCTGCCGCAGCCGGGCCTGCCGGTTGGGGCTCATGAAGTCGAAGAAGTGCTTCAGGTGCAGAAAATCGTAGAAGCGCAGCGGCGGCCGGGCCCCCGTCGGGGTCAGGCCCAGGGTGAGGTTAGTGGCAAACAGGCCCTGGGAGTAGCGGTTGTCGCGCAGGGTGTAGGTGCCCATCATCAGGCGCGACGAGTCGCCGGGGCTGAGCTGGGCCGTGAGCAGGCTGCGGTTGCTTTCGGCCTGCACAAACTCGCTGTGCAACAGCTGGCCCTGGGGCGAAATCTGCTTGACCTGCAAGCGCGACTTGAGCCCGTTGGTCTGGCTGACCACGAATTTCACCTGGTTGGCCAGCGAGTCGGCCAGGAAGGTGAGCTGGCTTTCGGCGGGCTCGTACACGGCCGGCAGAAAGGTGAATTCGCCCGAGCGCAGGTTGAGCAGCAGCACGGTCAGGTGCTGCTCAATCTGGACCGTCACGAACAGGTTGCCTTCCAGGGCCTTCATGCTGATGGCTTCGTGCACCAGCTTGGTGTCGTAGGACGTGGTGCGCACTTCGCCGGTGCGGCTGTTGAGGGCCGCCACCCAGAGCTTGTTGCTGAGAAAATCGTCGTGAAACAGGGCGTAGACCATCGTGCCCTCGTTACAGATCTGGGACAGATAGTACCGGTCGGGCACTTCCAGCGGCTTGGTCCAGCGGGTTTGCAGCTGCTGGTCCAGCTTGTGGAAGGTGAACGTGCTGTTGCCCGCAAACGTGGGCTCCTTTTCAATCAGCAGCACGATGCTGCTGTCTTCGGGAATGGCCAGCACCTGCACCTCGCTCGACGATGACTGCAAATCCAGCTCTACGCGGGCCGTTTGGGCGGGCGCGTCGGGGGGCGGCGCGGGCAAGGCCTGGGCCCAGCCCGCGCCCGGGTGCAGGCCGCTCCAGAGCAGGAGCCAACAGAAGCTGAGTAGGGTTCGGATCATAGAAGTAAAAAGTCAGCTCGGCCGTGACAGCATCATTTTAAGGAAGATACGACGAAGCCAACAGATAGTCGGCGGCCGGTGCTAAACAGATGCAGCGGCCGGCCATTTTCCACACCGCCGCGGCAAAGTAGGCCGCAAGCGGGCACAAAAAAGCCCGACCCTTGCGGGGCCGGGCACCGGGCCGGGGCGGGCGAGCTTAGCTGCCCAGCTCCAGCAGCACGTCAAACTCCTCGGCCCGCAGGGGCATCACGCTCAGGCGCGACTGGCGCAGCAGCCCGATCTGGCTGAGGCGCGCCTCCTGCTTGATGTGGGCCAGCGGCACGGGGCGGGCCAGGGCCTGCTGGGGGCGCAGCAGCACGGCCACCCAGCCGGAGCCGGCTTCGGCCGTAGCGTCGGGGGCCGCGGGAGCCGCTACTTCGGCAATGCCCACCACCGACTTCTCGGTCATGCTGTGGTAGAACAGCACCAAGTCGCCGGGCTGCATCTGCTGCAGGTAGTTGCGGGCCTGGAAGTTGCGCACCCCGGTCCAGTCGGTGTGGCCGTCGCGCGTGAAGTCGTCCCAGGAATAGGCGCTGGGTTCAGATTTTACAAGCCAGTATTGCAAAGGTGAAGTGGTGAGTTAGTGAGTTAGTGAGATGGTGAGTTGTCGTTCTGACGGCGCGAAGTACGCTAATAGCGCGGATTGCACGACAACTCACCATCTCACTAACTCACTAACTCACTAACTCACCTTACTCCACGCGGCGCACTTGCAGCTTGTCGTTTTCCAGGGACAGCAATTGCAGGCCATAGCTGGTGCTCTGCCCGCTGGGCGTAATGCGGAACGTGCGGTTGTCCTGGGTGGTCCACAGGCCGGGGTAAATGGCGATGCCGTCGGTGGGTGAGGGGCCCCGGCCCACGAACACGCCGTTGGGGTCGAAGCGGAACCCGTGGCGGGGCCACGAGGTAGGAAAGGCGTACGTGTCGGGCCGGTAGATGCTTACGTCGCTGCCCGGCTGCGCTTCCTCCCACGATTCCAGCTAGTTGCGGCTTTGCACCTGGGCCTCGAAGGTGGCCGAGGTCAGGAGCGGACTGGCAGAATCCGACTCTTTTTGACAGCCGGCCAGCAGCAGGGTGGCCGAAAACAGGGAGAGAAAAAGGCGCATAGGGCTATAAGAGGGTGGGCAACGGTCAACGGATATATAGTCCGGATAGTATGTCGGCCGGAATGGTTGCACCCGGCCGCGCGTTTTTTTACTCGAGGCGGCGCACTTTCAGCAGTCCGTTTTCCAACGACACGATTTCGAGCTTGTAGTCGGGCTCCTTTTTATCGTCGAGGCTGATGAGCAGGGTGGTGGTGCTTTCGGCTTTCCACTGGCCCTTGCGGCCCTCCAGCCCGTCGGTGGGGGCAATGTCGTACTGAGTAAACAGGCCGTTGTGGTCGAACTGGAAGCCCGTGCGGCCCCGCGACGGGGGAAAGGCGTAGGTGTTGGGCCGGTACACGCGAATGTCGCCCTGGTCTTCCTCGTGGGCGTGTAGCCAGGTGCCTTCCAACTGCTTGAGCTTGGGCGTAGACGCGCGGGAGTCGGAATTGCAGGTACTAGCCAGCAAAAACATACTGAGGGAAGCCAACAAAGCGAGTAAGCGCATACAAACGGGCGAAAAAAGAAATAAAACCTGGACGAAGCCCCGCAGGAGGCCGTAGGAGCGAATGTACGACTTTGGCCCGTACCTTTGGCGGGCCGCTGCCTCAGGGTTTTTGGGTAATGGGTTTTTGTTTTTGGCCTTTGGGCCTAGCATCACCAACCAAAAACCAATAACTACAAACCAGAAACCAAGTGGACAACCGCGCCCTTATCCGTGCTTTCCGCCTCGCCGCGTCGCTCATGGAGTTGCACGACGAAAACCCGTTCAAGATCCGTGCTTACGAAGGCACCGCCGCCACGCTGGAACGCCTGGAGCTGCCCGTGGCCGACATGGACCGCACCGGCCTGCCCGACCGGACCGGGCTGAGCAAGACGGCCGCCGCCAAAGTAGCCGAGCTGCTCGACACCGGCACGTTTGAGGAGCTGCGCAAGCTGCTGGAAATCACCCCGTCCGGGGTGGTGGAGATGCTCAACATCAAAGGCATCGGCCCCAAGAAAATCCGGGCCTTGTGGCGGGAGCTGGGCATCGAAAGCCCCGAGCAGCTGCGCGACGCCGCCGAGCGGGACGAGGTGAGCAAGCTCAAGGGCTTCGGCAAGAAAACCCAGGATGCGCTGCTGGCCGCCCTGGAGTTCAACCAGGAAAGCCAGGGCAAGCTGCTGTACCCGCAGGCCGAAACGCTGGCCGAGGACCTGGCCGCCCGCCTGCGCGAGGCCCTGCGCACCGAATCGGTAGCCGTGGCCGGGGAAGTGCGCCGCCGCCTCGAAATCGTGGAAACCATCGTGCTGGTCGCCGCCACGGCCCAGCCCCGGCAGGCCCACGCGCTGCTCAACGCGCTGGAAGGCCTCACGCCCGACCCCCAACGCTCGGGCCCCTTCGCCTGGCGCGGCACGGCCACGGCGTCGGGCGTGAAGGTAGAGGTGCACTTGGTCAGCAAGGAAAACTTCGTGAACCAGCTGTTTCTGCTTTCGGCCACCGAGGCCCACCTTACCGAAGCGCTGACCCCGGGCGGGCGGGCCGGCTCGTTGCGGCAGCTGGTGAAGCAGGAGAAATTCTACCAGGAAACCGCCATCTACGAAAAGGCCGGCCTGCAGTACGTGGAGCCCGAGCTGCGCGAAGGGCTGGGGGAAATTGCCCTGGCCGAAGCCAAAAAGCTGCCCCAGCTGCTTACCGACGAAGATTTGCGCGGCTCCCTGCACAACCACAGCACCTATTCCGACGGCAGCCACACCCTGCGCCAGATGGCCGAGTTTCTGCGCGACCAGGGCTACGAGTACCTGGGCATCTGCGACCATTCGCAGGCCGCCCACTACGCCAACGGTCTGAGCCCCGAGCGGGTGCGGCAGCAGCAGCGCGAAATCGACCAGCTCAATCAGGAGCTGGCTCCGTTCCGCATCTTCAAGGGCATCGAGAGCGACATTCTCGGCGACGGCTCGCTGGACTACACCAACGCCGTGCTGGAAAGCTTCGACTTTATCGTGGCCTCGGTGCACTCCAACCTGAAAATGGACGAGCGCAAAGCCACCGAGCGGCTGCTGCGGGCCATTGCCAACCCCTACACCACCATGCTGGGCCACCCCACCGGACGGCTCTTGCTGCGGCGTGAAGGCTACCCCATCAACCACAAAGCCATTATCGACGCCTGCGCCCAGCATGGCGTCATCATCGAAATCAACTCCAACCCCTGGCGCCTCGACCTGGACTGGCGCTGGGTGCGCTACGCCCTCGACCAGGGCGTGAAGCTCAGCATCAACCCCGACGCGCACCACACCAACGGCTACGCCGACATGCGCTACGGCGTGATGATGGGGCGCAAGGGCGGCCTGACCAAGGACATGACGTTTAACGCGCTGAGCGCCGACGAAATGGCCGCCTACTTTGCCGCGCGCAAGGCCAACATCAAGCCGCCGCTGGAATACAAGGACTCACTGTTCGGGTAATGAAGATTCTGGTAGTCCGCTTTTCCTCTATCGGCGACATTGTCCTGACCACGCCCGTGGTGCGGGCCCTGAAGCAGCAGCTGCCCGGCGCGCAGGTGCATTACTGTACCAAGCCGGCCTACCGCAGCCTCATCGAGCCCAACCCCTACGTCGATAAGGCCCACTATCTGACCGGCACGCTCACGGAGCTGGTGGCCGAGCTGCGGCAGGAGCAGTTCGACTTCGTCGTGGACTTGCACAACAACCTGCGCACCAGTATTCTGAAGCTGCGCCTGGGGGTGAAGTCGGCCAGCTTCGACAAGCTGAACTGGCAAAAGTGGCTGCTGGTAAATGCCAAAGTAGACATGCTGCCGCGGGTGCACATCGTGGAGCGCTACCTGGCCGCCGCCGCCCCGCTAGGCGTCGTCGACGACCGGCAGGGCCTCGACTACTTCATTCCGCCCGATCAGGAAGTCGACCTGCAGACGCTGCCCGGCGGGTTTCAGCGCGGCTACGTAGCCTTTGCCATCGGGGCCCAGCACGCCACCAAGCGCCTGCCCACCGAGCGGATCATTGAGCTGTGCGCCCAGCTGCGCCGCCCCATCGTGCTGCTCGGCGGCCCCGAGGACGAAAGCACCGGCCACATCGTGGAAGAAGCCCTGCGCAACTCGCCCACTCACGCCTTCGCCCAGGCACCGATTTACAACGCCTGCGGCCATTATTCCCTGAACCAGTCGGCCTCCCTGGTGCGGCAGGCCCAGCTGGTGGTCAGCCACGACACGGGCCTGATGCACATTGCTGCGGCCTTCCACAAGGAGATTTTCAGCGTGTGGGGCAACACCGTGCCCGAGTTTGGCATGTACCCGTACCGCACCGAGTTTCGGGTACTGGAAGTGCGCGACCTGCCGTGCCGGCCGTGTTCCAAAATCGGCTACGCCAAATGCCCCCAGGGGCACTTCCGCTGCATGCGCGACATCCGCTTCGACCTGGGCCTGCCACCCACCCAGGATGGCCGGTAAGCTGGGCGCCGGATTGGGTTGAAGCGGCGGAAATGCCTATCTTTTAGCATTGCTGCCCGCCGGCAGGTGCCGGCCGGGGTTTACTACTTTCGCCATGTTTCCAGATAAACACGTGCTGGTGCGCGTCGGGGCCGCGGCCTTGCAGGCCGACGTGCAGGCTGGCCGCCATACCTACATTATCGATGAGCCCACCGAGGTAGGCGGCCAAGACTTGGGCCCCACGCCCTACGATTTGCTGCTTAGTGCGCTGGGGGCCTGCACTGCCATTACCCTGCGCCTGTATGCCAACCAGAAAAAGTGGCCTCTCGAAGCCATAGAGGTGCGCCTGGCCCACCAGCGCGTGCACGAGCACGACTGTGAACAGTGTGAGCAGCCTGGCCAGATGCTGGAAGAAGTAACCAAGGAGCTGCGCCTGATTGGCCCGCTCACCGACGAGCAGCGGCAGCGCCTGGAAGTCATTTCCCAGAAGTGCCCCGTGCAGAAAACCCTGATGAGCGGCCTGCGCATCACCACGCGGCTGGTGCCCGAAAGCGAATTTCTGCCTTCCTAACGGTTCTGAATGATGGCTCTTTGTCAACACCTGGCGGCCCTGGAAACCCTGATTCCGGCTGCCGCCTACAGCTGCGCCGAGTGCGTAGCCCTGGACGACACCTGGGTGCACCTGCGCGTGTGCCAGAGCTGCGGCCACGTCGGCTGCTGCGACTCCTCCAAAAACAAGCACGCCACTAAGCATTTCCGGGCTACCCAGCACCCGGTCGTCATTTCGGCCGAGCCCGGCGAGCAGTGGGCCTGGTGCTACAAGGACAGCCAAATGGCCGAATACTAATAAGCTGAACCCACCCGGGAGTAAGGGTCCATCCTTTTGGTACTGCCTAGCAGAGCTGGCGCACTGAAGTAGTCCGCCAGTTAAATTCGTCAAAGGAAGTACCGTAACCACCAGCAAAAAGCCCAACAGCCGGAGTCCGGGTGTTGGGCTTTTGCACGAGAAATAGCATTTCGCTTAGCCGATTTTGCTGAAGCCGCAGTAGCTGTGCAGCACTTCCGGCAGCCGGATGCCGTCTTCGGTCTGGTTGTTTTCCAGCAGCGCCGCCACGATGCGGGGCAACGCCAAAGCCGAGCCGTTGAGCGTGTGCAGCAGCTGGGTTTTGTTGTTTTCGCCGCGGTAGCGCAGCTTGAGGCGGTTAGCCTGGTAGGTTTCAAAGTTCGACGCCGAGCTTACTTCCAGCCAGCGGCCCTGCGCGGCGCTCCACACTTCCAGGTCGAAGGTCAGGGCCGAGGTGAAGCCCATGTCGCCGCCGCAGAGGCGCAGGATGCGGTAGGGCAGCTCCAGCTTCTGCAGCAGGCCCTCGATGTGGGCCACCATGCCGTCCAGGGCGGCGTAGCTGTGCTCGGGCTGGGTAATCTGCACGATTTCCACCTTGTCGAATTGGTGCAGGCGGTTGAGGCCGCGCACGTCGGCACCCCACGAGCCGGCCTCGCGGCGGAAGCAGGGAGTGTAGCCCGTGTTGCGAATCGGCAACTGGTCGGTCGCCACGATTTCGTCACGGTACAGGTTGGTAATCGGCACCTCCGAGGTCGGAATCAGGTAAAGGTTATCCTGGGCATCGTGGTACATCTGGCCTTCCTTGTCGGGCAGCTGGCCCGTGCCGTAGCCGCTGGCCTCGTTCACCAGAATCGGGGGCTGCACCTCGTCGTAGCCCGCGTCGCGGGCCTGGTCCAGGAAAAAGTTGATCAGGGCGCGCTGCAGACGGGCTCCCTGACGCTTGTACACCGGAAAGCCCGCGCCCGAAATCTTATTGCCCAGCTCGAAGTCGATGATGTCGTACTTCTTGATCAGGTCCCAGTGGGGGAGGGCGCCGGCGGGCAGCTCGGGTTTCATGCCACCCTCGCGCACCACTTCGTTATCCTGGGCCGAGCGGCCTTCGGGCACGCTGCTGTGGGGCAGGTTCGGGAGCTTATACAGAATTTGTTGCAGGGCTTCTTCTACTTGCACCAGCTCCTCGGAGTGGACTTTGGTTTGCTGCTTGAGCTCGGCGGTGCGGGCTTTCAGGGTTTCGGCGCCGGCTTTGTCGCCGCTTTTCATCAGTCCCCCGATCTGGCGGGCCAGCTCGTTGGCTTCGGCCTGGGCCGAGTCGTGCTCGGTTTGCAGCTGCTTGCGGCGCTGGTCGAGCTGCAGAATGGCGGCCACATCGGCCTCCGCCGTTTTATAGTGTTTTTTGGCTAGCCCGGCCAGGACCAGCTCGGTATTATCTCGCAGAACAGAAACTTGCAGCATAAGGCAGAAAACGCGGTTTTGAACAAGGGCAAAAGTAGGTTTTTTTGCATAGGCTTTCGGATAAAAACACGTTTGTTGTCCCGGTCCGGCTTCGCGCCTACGGCCAGTGGCAGGGGGTTATCGGTTTGCAGTCAGCTGTTTACCTGGTTAGGGAGCTGAACGGCCCGGCGCGCGGAAGCTTTGGGCCGGGGCGTTGCACCATTTGGGTAAAAAAAATGTATCCCATTTGGCGGTTCGGGCGTATTACGCTAACATTGCGTAAGCAAGCCGGCCGCTGATGCCGGGTCCGCAGCCATTTCCATTGCGCACGGCCCGATTTATCCCCAGCGCCTCCCCCTCGTACTTACCCCCCGTTTCATTCCGTACTACTGTGGTTTGCGCCGCCTCGCGGCTGCTTTCATTGCCCGGATTGGCCTGTGTTGCTTTGTGTCGGTTTCGCCCCGCCCGTTTTTCTCCCAGTTTTAGTGTATGTACAATATTGAAGAGTTGAAGGACCGTCTACTTTCCGAACTCAAGGAAATAGCGGAAGAGCTGAATGTCGGTAACTTCAAGAAACTCAGCAAGCAGGATCTGATTTACAAGATTCTGGATCAGCAGGCCATCACGCCAGCCGACAAGCTCCCCAAAAAAATCAAACCAGCCGACGAGCAGCCCGTGGCCGCGCCCTTGGCTTTTTCCGATGTGGCCGTTGCCGCCGCTCCCGCCGAGCTGCCCGCCACCGTGGCGGTAGCCCCGGCTCCGGCCCGAGCCAACTCGCGGGCCCCGCGCACCACGCCCCCCCGCCGTAATACCGCCGCTCCCGTGGCCGCTGCCGCCGTAGCCGCCGTGGCGGAAGCCCCGGTAGCCGTAGCAGAACCCGTAGCCGTGGAAGCAGCGGCAGAGCCGGCCGCTCCCGCGGAAGCCACCAGCCGCCCCATCAAACCATATCAGCGGCCCGAGCGCCGTTCCCGCTCGGAAGCGCGCAACCGCACGGAGGAAGAGCCGGTTGCCGTTGCGGAGACCGAAGCCGAAAGTCAGAATAATCCTACTGCGGAAGTAGAGCCCGCCGCCCCGGCCGAAGCCGTAGCTGCCCCCGAAGCATTGGTGGCCCCGGCCGTAGTGCGCGAGCCTCGCCCCGAGCAGCTGAACGGGCATCCGCGCGAACAGCGGGAGAGCCGCGACGGTGGCCGCGAGCCGCGCGACTTCCGCGAAAACCGGGAGCCCCGCGAAAACCGCGACGGTGGCCGCGAGCCGCGGGAAGCCCGCGAGCAGCGCGCCGACGCCCCCCGCGAATACCGCAACGACGTGCCCCGCGAAGGCCGCGACCAGCGCGACGCCCGCCCCCTGCGCGACACGCCCCGGGAGCAGCGGGAGCCCCGTCCTGAGCGCGAAGGCCGCGAAGGCCGCGAAGGTCGGCGCGAAGACCGGTTTGCCGCCCGCGACCAGCAGCGCCAACTGCGGCAGGGTGGCGAAGGCCGCGCCCAGGGTGAGCCCCGCCAGGGCGAGCAGGCCCAGCAGCGCCCCCGCAACGATTTTGACATCGTTATTCCCAGCGAAGGCACCCTAGAAATGATGCCCGACGGCGGCTACGGCTTCCTCCGGTCGCCGTTCTATAACTACCTCGCCTCGCCCGACGATATTTACGTGGCGCCCCAGCAGGTAAAGCAGTTTGCTCTGAAAGCCGGCGACACGGTAAAGTGCACAATTCGCCCGCCGCGGGAAGGGGAGAAGTACTTCGCCCTGGTGGGCGTGGAAGGCATCAACGGCCGCACGCTGGAGGAAGCCCGGGACCGTATCCCGTTCAGCAACCTCACGCCGCTGTTTGCCGAGGAGCGCCTGAAGCTCTCGACCAAGTCGAGCCAGCTGAGCACCCGCATTCTGGACTTGTTTGCCCCCATCGGCAAAGGCCAGCGCGGTTTGATCGTGGCCCAGCCCAAAACCGGTAAAACGGTGCTGCTGCAGGAAATTGCCAACTCGATTTCCGAAAACCACCCCGAAGTTTACCTCATCATCCTGCTGATTGATGAGCGTCCGGAAGAAGTAACGGACATGGCCCGCTCGGTGAAAGCCGAGGTGCTGAGCTCCACCTTCGACGAAACGGCCGACCGCCACGTGAAAATTGCCAGCATTGCCCTCGAAAAGGCCAAGCGCCTCGTGGAGTGCGGGCACGACGTGGTAATTCTGCTCGACTCGATTACCCGCCTGGCCCGCGCCTATAACACGGTGCAGCCGGCTTCGGGCAAGATCCTGTCGGGTGGTGTGGACGCCAATGCCCTGCACAAGCCCAAGCGCTTCTTCGGCGCGGCCCGCAACGTGGAGAATGGCGGCTCCCTGACCATCATTGCCACGGCCCTGATTGAAACCGGCTCCAAGATGGACGAGGTTATCTTTGAGGAATTCAAAGGCACCGGCAACATGGAGCTGCAGCTGGACCGCAAGCTGGCCAACAAGCGCATCTTCCCGGCCATCGACGTGCCGGCCTCCGGTACGCGCCGCGAAGACCTGCTGATGAGCAAGGACGAGCTGAACCGCATCTGGGTGCTGCGCAAATTCATGGCCGACATGACCGCCTCGGAGGCCATGGAGTTCCTGAAGGACCGCATGAAAGGCACCAAGGACAACGAAGAGTTCCTGCTGTCGATGAACGGCTAAGCTTCGTTGAATTATACCGGAAAGCGCCAGTGGAACCTCGTTTCACTGGCGCTTTCATTTTATGCCGGCCAAACTTTTTCGGTTCTTTGCCGGTCTTACTGCCTTTGCTGCTGATAACTCACCCGATGGAACAAACTCCCGACTTGCCCGAGCTGCTCTACATTTTCGACCCGCTGTGCGGCTGGTGCTACGGCATGAGCCCGGTGGTGGAGCAGGTTCAAAACGAATTTGCCGGCCGAATCACGGTTTCGGTGCTGAGCGGCGGCATGGTGACGGGTCCGAACGTGGGGCCCATCCGCCACGACTGGGAGTACATCAGCGCGGCGCTGGAGCAGGTCGAGAAAGTGGCCGGCGTCACGTTCGGGGAGCCTTTCCGGCAACTCGGCGCCGAGGGCAGCCGCATCCAGGACTCGGAGCCGCCGTGCCGGGCCCTGACCGTATTCCGCCAGCTCGACCCCTACCACCAGACGGCCAGCTTTGCCCACGCCTTGCAGCAGGCCTACTTCCTCCGGGGCCAGGACCTCAACGACCCGGCCACGTACCAGGTACTGGCCGCCGACTTTGGGCTGAACGTGGCCGAGTTTTCGCGCCGGCTGGCGTTGCCCGAAACCGCCCAGGCGACCCGGCACGAGTTTGCCGCCGTGGCCAAAATCGGGGTGCAGGGCTTCCCGACGACCATTCTGCGGGTTGGTAACCAGGGCTACCTGCTGGCTCGTGGCTTCATGCCCTACGACGCGTTTGCCGCCAGCATCGAGCAGGCGCTCCAGCAGGCGGCGGCCGAAGGAAACGGCTAAGCGCGGCCGTTTAGCCGCCGAAGCCCGGCAGGCGCGCCACCTGCTTTTTCAGCGGCGACCAGGCAATGCGGCGCCGGTCTTCCTTACCGACCAGGTAGTGAAAGCTCACCGCGTCGGGGCGCTTGCGCAGGTCGTCCCAGGTGGCGCGGTCCAGGTCGCCGGGGGCGTAGGTTTCCTGCGGACCGAGGGCGGGGCGGTGGAAGTTCTGCTCGGCGAAAAACGTGTCGAGGCGGCGGCGCACGAAGGCTTCCCGCTCGGCCTGGGTGGCGGTGGCCGACTTCATTTCGTACACCATTGAGGCTTCCAGGTCGGCCGGGCTCAGCATCTCGCGGAAGATGGTCTGCCCGGCCGCGTCGGTGATGGTAAACGTCACTTCCCCGTTCAGCACCGATTGGCCCCTGAGCACTACGGTAAACATATCGGGTGTGCCGGGGGCGGAAAACACGTGGCGCTGCCGCACGACTTTCAGCGTGTCGGTCTGGGGTGTAACGGCGCTGGCCCGGGTGGTATCCAGCGGTTCCAGGGGCTTGGTTGCGGCCGAGTCGGCGCTGGTGCCGGCCGCTGCGGTAGTCTGCGACGAATCGGAGGTGGAACAGGCACTGGCCAGGGCCAGCAGGGCGAGGAAAGCAGGTAGACGAGTCATAAAACGGGTAGCTGGTGAGCGTATGGGAAGTACGTAGCGGCCGGCTTTACCGTTAAGCTTGCGCCTACAAGTGCGTCAGAAGCAGCATCAGGGCAAAGGCCATGCTCAAACACAGCGACGATACCTGGTTCATGCGCATGGTGTGCTCGTAGTCGGCGGCGGCGGGGGTGCGCCAGACGGCCCAGACCCAGCGCGCAAACAGAAAGACCACCGGGCCGGTAGCCACCAGGAATATCAGCAGGTTACGCACTTCGCCCCGTAGCCAGTAGGCCACGCCCATCAGCACGGCCCCGGACAGCAACCCCACGGCGGCAAAGACGAACGTGCCCCGCAGGCCCAGCCACAAACTCAGCGTCTGGTCGCCGCGCTGCCGGTCTTCCTGGTGCTGGTACACCTGCGTGAGTGGGTAGGAGCCGCACAGAAACAGCGTGCTGACCAAGGCCAGCAGCAGATTCGTGGGTTCCAGAATCGTACTTGCAGCGGCTCCGACGCCCACCTGCGTCATCAGGAAGGTGAAGGCCCCCTGAAATACCACCACCACGGCCGTGCTCAGAAACGGGTATTTCTTCAGCCGGATTCCCTCGTAGCTGTAGGCCTTGGAAACCAGTAGGTAGACGGCGACCAGCGCGGCAAAAAGCGGGGAAAGCAGGGCCGCCCCGCCCACGGCCAGCACGTCGAACAGCCAGACCAGGTGAATCAGCTCCTCAGATACTTTCGGGGGCCGTTTCAGTCCGCCGATGCTGCCTTCGTCCCGGTCGTAGTAGGAGTTGTAGCCGTTGGATGCCGGGTAGGCCAGCAGGTGCAGCACGACGAACACGCCCACGGCCCGCGCGGCGTCAAGGGGGCCGCGCAGGGCGCTGAGCCCGAACCAGTACACGGGCATCAGGTAGATGGAAAAGGGGATGCGCAGCAGCGGCAGCGCCCGGCGGTAAGCAAGCAGCATAAGGCAAATGTAGAATTTCGGGGCTAAGGCCCGCTACGCCGGGCGGGGCCGGCCAATCAGGTAGGTCACCTCCGGACCCCAGCGGTGCCGCACTTTGCCCGCCTGCCACTCGAAGCGCTGCCCGGGGTCGGCGCGGTGGGCCAGGGCCAGCAGCTGCCCGGGCGGGTACATGCGCAGAATCGACACCGTCCCGTCCCAGATGGTAAACAAGGGAATCAGCGGCACCACGTAAGTGAAAAACAGCCGGCTGAAGCTGAACGGGCGGATAAAGGGCGTAATCAGCAGCTGGGCCACCGGCAGCACCGTCCAGGCCAGCAGGATTTCCAGCCAGTGCTTGCCCGCGCCCTCAAATACGCCGATGCCCGCGTTCTGCCGCACGGCGTCGGCCAGCATGGCCTCGGCGGCGGCGGGCGGAAAGTGGTGAAAGGCCGAAAATATCGTGCGAAAACCCGTTAGCGCGGGTGGCACGGCCAGGGCATTTACCGGGGCGGGCTCGAAGTCGATGGCCGGGGCATTGCGCTGCTGCAACAGCTGCCAGGCGGCCGGCTGCGGATACAAATCGGTGAGCGTGACGCGCAGCTTCCGCAGCTCCGGATACCGGCGCAAAGCCAGCACGACGCCCTCGGTGCCGCCCCCGGCCCCGGCGCCCAGCTCCACTAGCCGCTGCTGCCCGGTGGCGTGCAGCGCCTCCCGCAGCAGCGGCACAATGGGCTGGTAGGTGCGCAGGCTGCTGATCATGAAGCGCAGGTAGTCCATCATGCCCGCCCGAATGACGGCGGGAAACCAGGGCAGGTCTTCAAATTCGAACAGCTGGAGGCGCAGGCGCATGGGGGTGGGCTAAGGTGGGCGGGAGGGAAGAACGCAGGTATTTACGATTCGCCCACGGAATAGCTGCGTAGGCGGCCAGCACCCAGGGCCAGCTTCCGTCGAGCGGCCACAGCAGGCGGAGGGTAGCATTGCCCGGCAAGTCGAAGCCAACGTTGGAAAGGGAGAGCAGCACGCAAGCCGTTATGGCGGCCAGTAGTCCGCTCCAGCGCACGGCAACGGGCAGATACGTCCCTTTTGTCCGCAGGTACCCCAGCACAAGTAATAACAGCAAGAAGGCCGGCACCGAAGAAAACAGCGCCGTGATGGTCAGCAAATACAAGCCTGATAAAATGCCCTTGTCGCGCAGACTGGTGGTAAAAAGCCCGCAATCTATTTCCGGATAAAAGCAGGCAAATAAGCAGCTGCCCAGTATTAATACTGCTAACCATTGGGACAAGGCCACGGCTACGAGGCGGACCAACACGCGCAGCTGCGGTAAAATCGGGGAGGGCGAAGCTGGCATGAGCAGTTGGGTGTAAAAGTTTGAAAGAGTACCAGCCATTCATAACACAACACTTGGTTTGTAACCTGCGTTTACTAGCTTTGCAATACAAAGTGCTCTGAGACTATGAAGCCCGCCACCGATCCACTTGCCCAGCTCACCGAGATTCGCGCCATTATGGAGCGTTCGTCGCGTTTTTTGTCGCTCAGCGGGCTGTCCGGCGTGGGCGCGGGGGTAGTGGCGCTGGTCGGGGCCGGCATCGGGCACTGGTACCTGCGGGAGCGTTACGGCACGGGCGGCTTTCTGCGGCTGGTGGAAAGCTCGGCCCAGGAGCAGCGCGCGACCCTGCCGTTTCTGATGGCGCTGGCCACCGGCATCATCACGGCCGCCCTGATTGTGGCCACCTACTTCACGCTACGGCGGGCCCGCAACCAGGGGCAGGCGCTGTGGAGCGCGCTGGGCCGACGGCTGGCCCTGAGCATGGCTATTCCGCTGGTGGCGGGCGGTTTGTTCTGCCTGGCCCTGTACGTGCGCGGCGGCGCCAGCCTGGTCGTGCCGGCTATGCTGCTGTTCTACGGCTTGGCCCTGCTCAATGCCAGCAAGTACACGCTCGACGAGATTCGCCTGCTGGGCCTCACCGAACTGGGCCTGGGGCTGGTGGCGCTGCTGCTGCCGGGCTACGGACTGCTTTTTTTCGCGCTGGGTTTCGGGCTGGGCCACATTGCGTATGGCCTGCTGATGTATAACCGCTACGAACGCGCCGCGCGGCCCCAACTGTGAAGCACGTTATTCATACTCTCAACAAGGCATTTGACCACCGCGTGCGGCTGGGCGTCATGGCCGTGCTGCTGGCCAACGACTCGGTGAGCTTCACGGAGCTGAAGGAAGCCCTCGACCTGACCGACGGCAACCTGGCCAGCCACGTGGCGGCCCTGGAAAAAGCCGGCTACGTGGAGGTCAGCAAGCAGTTTCTGGGCAAGAAGCCGAATACGACGTACTCGGCCTCGGCCAGTGGCAAACAGGCGTTTCAGGAGCACTTGAATGCCCTGGAAAAATTGCTGCGCGGGTAGCGGCTCTATTTTTTTGCCTACAAACTTTGAAATACAAAGTTCTTTTAAAATAAAGTATTCGTTTCATTAACCGCTGTCAGTCATGCGCTTTCCGCTTACTTCCCTGCAAAAACTCCTGCTGCCCCTGGGCGCGCTGCTCTTCGACTTTCTGTTTTGGCAGGAGCGGGCCGGCCTGAACATGCTGCTCTACACGGTATTCGTGCTGGCGGCCTCGGTGGCTACGCTGCCCCGGCAGGCCGGGGTGCTGCGCTCGGGCTACTTCCGGGCGGCGTTTCTGGGCGCCATTTTTAGCGGTCTGATGGTGGCGGTCTACGGCTCGTTTGCGGCCTATCTGGCCTGCGTGGCCTCACTGGCCCTGGTGCTGGGCTACATCAATCAGCCCCACCTGAAGCTGGTGGGCTACGCCCTGCTCACGGCCCTGGCCAACCAATTGCGGGTGGTGCCGGTGCTGGCCCGGCTGCTGCGGGCCCCGCGGCCGGTAGGAGCCAATGCGCAACGCATCCGGTTCTATGGCCGGCTGCTGGTGGTACCGGTCGTGGCCCTGGGCGTATTTCACGGCCTGTTTGTGTTGGCTAATCCGCGCTATGCGGAATACTCGGGGCGGGCCCTGGAGGTGCTGGGGGAGTGGCTGAGCGCCCTGCTGCCCGAAATATCGGTGCCCCACTTGCTGTTTTTTCTGCTGGGCCTCACGCTCACGGCCGGGGCGCTGCTGGTAGTGCCCGTGCATTTCTTCGCCGATCAGGAGTCACGCTTCGGGGAGTTTGTGCGGCGGCAGCGCGACCGGGTGGCTTCGTTTGCCGTGCGCCGGCCCAACTTTCAGCCCCAGGCGTTCCGGGCCCTCGATTTGCGCAAAGAATACCTGGTGGCCCTGGGCTTGTTTGGGCTGGTAAATGCCCTGCTGCTGGTCGTGAACCTTATCGACATGCAGTGGATCTGGTTTGGCTTTGCGCCCGCGCCCGGCTTCGACCTCACCCAGTTTGTGCACGAAGGCACCTACGTGCTGATTCTGAGCATTCTGGTGGCTATGGGCATCGTGCTCTGGTTTTTCCGCCGCAACCTGAACTTCTACGCCCCCGGCCTGCGGTGGCTGCGCGTCGGGGCCACGGTGTGGGTGGCGCAAAACGCGGTGCTGGCCGTGTCGGTGGCGCTGCGCAACTACTACTACATTCTCTACACGGGCCTGGCTTACAAGCGCATCGGGGTGTACGGCTTCCTGCTGCTGACTTTCTTCGGGCTGGCGACCATTCTGCTCAAAATCTGGCAGCGCCGCTCGGCCTACGCCCTGGTGCGCCTCAATGCCCTGGCCGCCTACGCGGTACTGCTGCTGCTGGCGGCCGGCAACTGGGAAATCTGGATGGTGCGCTACAACCTGCAGCCCCGCTTCCGGCGCGTCGACTACGGCTTTCTGCTGGCGATGCCCGACCGGGTGCTGCCCGAGCTGGCGGCCCACGCCGCCTCCATGCCCGGCCGCCAACTGACCATTGAAGGTGACGGGCGCTGGGTTGCTATTTCCTGGCCCGAGGCCCAGGCTCGGCTCCAGCAGCGCCTGCGAGCTTTCGAAGCCCTGGAGCAGCGCCGCCACTGGCAGAGCTGGACCTACCTCGACCGCCAGGCCTACCACGCTATTACCACCGAATCGACGCAGACGGCCCGGGCAACTTCCGCGGCGGCTTCTGCCATTGCTCACCGCTAACCACTTTCTACCGATGACTTTTCACGACTGGGCCGCGTATTTCCGCCAGAACCAAAGCCACCTCGACCAGCTCAGCTGGGATGACACCTACCGCCTCACCGACCGGGAAAAACGGCAGGTGCGCCACTCGCTCCAGCACTTCCAGAAGGGCGAAAGCTCGGAGGGCAAGCACCTCTACCAGCGCGTGAAGGACTTCGGCGACGCCGACTACACCGCTGCCATCCGCCTGTTCATCAAGGAAGAGCAGGACCACGCCCGCGTGCTGGGCGACTATATGGAAGGCCAGAAAATACCGCGCCTGCGCACCCATTGGCTCGACGAAATCTTCCGGGGGCTGCGCCAGTGGGCCACGCTGGAGCATACCATCCGGGTGCTGCTCACGGCCGAAATCATTGCCGCCGTGTACTACAAGGCCCTGTACCAGGCCACCTTCTCGGGCTTGCTCCAGCAGATCTGTCGCCGCATCATTCAGGATGAGGAGATGCACATCAACTTCCAGTGCTTCACGCTGCGCCACCTTGAGCAAGGCCGCGCCGGGCTTATCAGCTGGCTGATCCGGCTGGCTTACCGGGGGCTGATGATTGGCACCACGCTGGTGGTCTGGCTGACGTACCACCGCACCCTGCGCGCCGGGGGCTTCGGGCTGCTGGCCTTCGCCGATGCGGTGTGGGACGAGTTTGACCGCGCCCAGCGCCTGATGACCGGCGCCGAACCGATTACCATTCGGGGTAAAAAGCCCGAGGCGGCAGTCCGCCCGGCCGCCTCGACGCCGTGCTACGCTACCATTCCCACCTTCCGCGCCCTCTGGACCGGCGAGTAAGCAAAGCCTTTCGTGATGAACCGGTTGCTGTTGTTTGCTGAGCAGGTGCTGCGGCTGACGCCCGCGTGGCTGTGGTGGGCGCTGGCGGGCTTTGGGTTTGGCGGTATCAACCTGGTGTTCTACCAGGAATTTTGGCCCAACTCGCCCGCCGCCGGAAGCTTTTTCAAAGGGCTGGTTCTGGTGAGCCTGATGGCTATTCCGCTAGCCATGATCCAGACGGTCCGTAATTTTGCCCGCACCCTGCAAAGCAGTTTCTGGCGGTTGCTGTGGCAGCTTATTCTTTTTGTGGGCTTTCTGGGAGCTTGCGCTGTGCTGTTGATAATTCTATCGGTTACTGCTTTGCTGTATGTGCTACGATAGGCCCGGCAGTAGTTGCCAACGAAAGGGAGCCTCGGATTTTGAGTAGCTTGCCCGGCCGGCAACATCGCCGGACTGCTCCGCCGCCCCGCATGGCCCGTACTGCTTTACTCATTCTGTTGTTTATGGCCCTGGTTATCGAGCTGGTGCTGACCGTCGGTGGCTTCTTTGCCCCCGAGCTGGTGCTGGCCCAGTTCGGCGTGGGCGTTTCGGCCGACACGCGGTTTATGGCCTACGCCCTGGCCTGGCTGCTGCTGTTCGTGTCGTTGGTCGATGCCGTGGCCCTGTGGCAGGTGTGGCGCCGGGTACCGCACTACGCCACGCTGTGCTACCTGCTGGGCTTTTGGTGGATGGGCATCGGGCTGGGGCTCTACCTGACCTACCACCGCCTCGACAATCTGGCCCTCGATACGGGCAAGGGCCTGCTGATCGTGCTGGCTACCTGGCTCAGCCGGCGCCAGGCCCGGGAAGCAGCGTAACGCAAATACTACCCCAAGGGAGCCCGACGCATAACGGGCCGCTGCTATCTGGTATATTTGCACTTCAGCTGCCGGGGGCATGGGCTCCTGCTGACTCTATTCGTCCCGAATGTCCGCTTCCGAACAACCGAAAACAACCCGCGCTACCCAACCCCCGCGCCGCTGGCCCAATATCGTGTCGCGCGCCGTGTGGGGGCTGTTTGTGGTGGGCGTGGGCATTTTTCTGCTCTACCCGATTCTGGTAAAAAGCAATTTCCTGTTCCTGTTCGGCAAGTCGCCGAGCCTGGAGGAAATGGAAAACCCCAAGGTGGAGCAGGCCTCGGAGCTCTACACCGCCGACGGCGTACTGATCGGCAAATACTTCCGGGAAAACCGCTCCCCGGTGCCGTTCAACCAGATTTCGCCCGTGCTGGTCAAGGCCCTCATTGCCACCGAGGACATCCGCTACTACGAGCACTCGGGCATCGACCTGACGGCCTTGGCCCGGGCCGTAGCCGGCGGGGGCCGCAACGGCGGCGGCTCGACCATTACCCAGCAGCTGGCCAAAAACCTCTACAAAATCCGGCGCGGCGAGCGGGGCCTGCTCGGCCACATTCCCGTGGTCAGCACCCTGATCAGCAAAACCAAGGAGTGGCTCACGGCCGTGGAGCTGGAAAAGCGCTACACCAAGGAGGAAATTCTGCGGATGTACATCAACACCGTCGAATACGGCTCCCAGGCCTTTGGCATCAAGGTAGCCGCCAAAACCTTCTTCAGCACTTCCCCCGACAGCCTCAAGCCCGAAGAGGCGGCCATGCTGGTGGGCATGCTCAACAACCCCACGGCTTTCAACCCCCGCTTTCACCCCGAAGCCGCGCTGCGCCGCCGCAACCTGGTGCTGGAGCGCATGGGCCAGGCGGGCGTGCTGCCGGCTAAAGCCATTGATTCGCTGCAGCAGGAGCCCATTCGGCTGCAATACCGCGTCGAGCGCCACATCGACGGCCCCGACACGTATTTCCGGGGCGCGGTCAGCCAGTTCGTGAACAAGTGGTGCGAGGCCAACGGCTACGACATGTACCGCGACGGGCTGAAAATCTACACCACCATCGACTCGCGCATGCAGCAGCACGCCGAGGATGCCGTGCAGGACCGCATGAAAAAGCTGCAGCAGCAGTTCGACCGGTTCTGGAAAAACCGGGGCGGCAACCCCTGGGTCGATGATACCGGCAAGGAAATTCCGGGCTTCATCGAAACCCAGATGAAGCGCACCGACCAGTACAAAGCCCTGGCCGCGCGCTATCAGGGCCAGCCCGCCCGCCTCGACTCGGCTTTGCACGCCAAGCGGCCCATGAAGGTGTTTACCTGGAAAGGCGACGGCGACACCACCCTGGTGCTTTCCCCCCTCGATTCACTGGCCTACTACAAGCACTTCCTGCACGCGGGCATGATGACGATGGACCCCTTCACGGGCCACGTGAAAGCCTGGGTGGGCGGCATTAACTTCCGCTTCTTCAAGTACGACCACGTGAAGCAGGGCCGCCGCCAGGCCGGCTCCACCTTCAAGCCTTTCGTCTACCTCACCGCCCTCGACAACGGCTACACGCCCTGCGACCGAATCCGGGACCAGCGCGTGACCATCAAGTACGTGGAAAACGGCAAGGACATGGAGTGGCAGCCCGACAACGTAACCCGCGAGTATACCGGCATCAACATGACCCTGCGCCACGCTATGGCCCGCTCGGTGAACTCCGTGACGGCCCAGCTGACCGAGAAAGTGGGCTGGGACAACGTGGCCAAGTACGCCCACAAAGTCGGCATTAAAAGTCCACTGCTTGCGGTGCCCAGCATCGGCCTGGGCTCGGGCGGCGACGTGAGCGTGTACGAAATGGTGGATGCCTACAGCACCTTCGTCAACAGCGGCTTCCAGAGTGAGCCCCAGTTTATTACCCGCATCGAAGACCGCAACGGCAACGTCATCAAGCAGTTCGACCCCAAGCAGCAGCGCGCTATTCCTTCCGAAACGGCCTGGCTGATGCTCTACATGCTGCGCGGCGGCATGGACGAGCCCGGCGGCACCTCCCAGGCCCTGTGGGAGTACGACCTCTGGAAAAAAGACAATCAGATCGGCGGCAAAACCGGCACTACCAGCAACTACTCCGACGGCTGGTACATGGGAGTCACCAAAGACCTGGTAACCGGCGTCTGGGTAGGGGGCGAAGACCGCAGCATCCACTTCTACGGCTCCCAGCAGGGGGAAGGCGGCCGCATGGCCCTGCCCATCTTCGGCACCTACATGGAGAAGCTCTACCAGGACGAGGACCTCGATATTACCATGGGTCCCTTCCCGCGGCCAGCGTCCAAAATCACGAAAAAGTACATCTGCGTGTCGGAATCGGAGCCGCGCCGCCGCCGCGCCGAAGCCGTGGACACCATCGCCACCGACAACCTGCTGGAGCAGCTCAACACCCAAGGCGCGGCCGTGCCCGATAGTTTGAAGCTATAGTGGAAACCCTTGCGCTACATCGAGCCGGTTTCACCGCGGATAAGGTTATTGCCTTGGTCGTAGACCAGCACTTCAATCCAGTCGAGTTGCTGCGCGGTACGGTCAATTGAATCGAGGGTAGCGCTGGAAACCGGGCCCAGGCAGTGTATTTGCAGATAGTCGCCGTAGCAAGGCACTTGGTCCACGCGCATCTGCTGCGCATAGGTTTTGTTCAATGTCTGCACATACTGTCGGCGGGCCCCGGTAAGCTCTCCACAAAACTCGTGGATCAAAGTGTCGCAAGAAATCAGGGTAAAGCTTAGCAGCAGTGCGGCTAGACTGAAACGGGCTTTGTGCTCGTAGGTCCTACGCACTTGACCTACTCCTCCCCGTAAAACGACTGCAGCGCCGGTTTCAGATCCGGATACTCAAAGCGGAAACCGGCATTCAACACTTTCTCGGCGCTTACCCGCTGCGAGGCCAGAATAATTTCGCTCATCTCGCCCAGCACCAGCTTCAGGCCGAAGGCCGGCACCTTAGGCAGCACCAGCGGCCGGTGCATCACCTCGGCCAGGGCTTCGGTAAAAGCCTTGTTCGTAACCGGGTTGGGCGCCACGGCATTGTAGACGCCTTCCCACTGCGGCTCTTCCAGGGCCTGCATAAACAGCCGGCACACGTCGTCGAGGTGAATCCAGGACATGTACTGCTTGCCCGAGCCCAGCGGGGCCCCGGCCATGAGCTTGATGGGGCGCGCCATCGGGGGCAGCGCGCCGCCCTGGGTGCTGAGCACGATGCCGATGCGGATAATCACGGTGCGGATGCCCATGTCGTGCACGGGCTGCACGGCCAGCTCCCACTGGTGGGCTACATCGGCCAGGAAGTCATCGGCCGGGGCCGGGGGCGTTTCTTCGTTCACCACCCGGTCGGCACTGTCGCCGTAGATACCGATGGCCGAGGCCGACAGAAACGTGCGCACGTGGTGCTGGCCTTTCGTCAGCTCGCGCACCAGCAGGCCGGTGCCACCCAGGCGGCTGGTCATAATGTCGCGCTTGCGCTCATCGGTCCACTTGCCCTCCGATACGCTGGAGCCCGCCAGGTTGATGATGTGGTCGGCGTAGGGCACGGCCGCCTCATCGATAGTGCCGTGCTGCGGGTCCCAGCGGAAACTCCGGTAGCGGCTCTGGCTGGGCGTGCGGCTGAGCAGGGCCACTTCGTAGCCCGCATCAATGAGCATCTCGGCCAGGCGGGTTCCAATCAGGCCCGTGCCACCGGTTATGAGAACTTTCTGGGACATAGTGTTGCAAGCCAAAAAGGCGGCTCAAAAGTGGTTTAGGAGCTAATTAACCTACCAATTCTTCGTACACTGAGGCATGGAGCACAGCGAAGAAAAGTGGGCACAAGAGTACGAAAAAACGCTGACTGAACTCTTCGGCCCACCCGAGAAACGTCGGCGGCGGGAGCGGGGCTACTTTGCGAATCTGCGCCGCCGCCACTCCGAGCCGCTTATCCGGAATATTCTGCGGGTTTTAGCTCAGGTCGAGGACTTCGCGCCGGCCCGACGGTTGCGGGAAATGGATATTCGGCATGACCCGCTGCCCGAGCTTATCCGGCCTTACGATTACCCTTGGTTTCGTTTGAGCAACATTCGCTGGGTGGGTGAGCTGCTGGAAGTCAATGCGGTGCACGGTATGGAGAGGGCCGGCGGCGCGCAGATGTTCGTCTTGCGCCACACCGCCGCCGGGCTTCGGCTCCACGCGCTGGGCCTACGAAGCGTTGCCTGACTCTACTTGCCGATCTGGCGCAGAAATTCGGCCCGCAGTGCCTGGTCGTCCTTGAACAGGCCGCCGTATTCAGCCGTGAGCGTGCTGCTGCCCGTGTCGTTTACGCCCCGGCTCATCACGCACAGGTGGTCGGCCTCGATGAGCACGGCCACGTTGTCCGTGCGCAACGACTGTTTCAGCTCTTCGGCAATCTGGCGGGTGAGGCGCTCCTGCACCTGGGGGCGGCGGGCGTAGTACTGCACCACCCGGTTCAGCTTCGAGAGGCCCACTACATGCTCGCCGGGCAGGTAGGCCACGTGCGCTTTGCCCATAATCGGCACGAAGTGGTGCTCACAGCACGAAAACACGGTGATGTCCCGCTCCACGAGCATCTGCTGGTAGCCGTAGCGGTTGTCAAACAGCTTCACGTCGGGCCGGTGCTTGGGGTCGAGGCCCCGGAACCATTCCTGCACGTACATCTTGGCCACCCGGCGCGGCGTGCCCTGCAGGCTGTCGTCGGTCAGGTCGAGGCCCAGCAGCAGCATGATTTCGTGGAAGTGCTCGGCAATGCCGGTAATCTTCTCCTCATCCGACAGCGCGAAGGCATCCGCGCGCAGCGGCGTGCGCAGATCGGGCGAGAGGTGGGAGTCGGCCGGGCCGGCGCTGTGCGCGGCCGAAGCCGCCGACACGGAATTATCCATGGTATTCAACAAAGTTGCGGTCCGTTTCATAGAGTGTGACCGACAAGGCGAGCTGCGGCTCAACGTGAGCACGCAGGCGGTTCCAAATCACGACAGCAATATTTTCGGCCGTAGGGTTAAGGTCGCGAAATTCCTCGGTGTCCAGATTCAGGTTCCGGTGGTCAAAGGTATCCAGAATCTCGCGTTTGATCAGGTCGCTCAGGCGCTTGAGGTCGTACACGTAGCCCGTAGCCGGGTCGATGCTACCCGTCAGGCGCACCGTAAGTACGTAGTTATGACCGTGGTAGTGCGGGTTGTTGCACTTTCCGAACACCTGCGCGTTGCGCTCGTCGCTCCAGGCCGGGTTGTGCAGGCGATGCGCCGCGTTGAAGTGCTCGGTGCGGCAGACAGTTACATTCATAGAGCTTCGGAACCGGTAATAAGACCTTTTGTTTTGATTTCCAAATAGATTACGTGCCTTTTGTGCAAAGTCGCAGTTTTACTAAATCCCGTTTAAAACACATGGGTTTTGAATTATGGTAATATTAGATAGTCACTATCCAATAAAATGAATATTCTACAAAAAAAATCAAGTAAGGGAGTGTCAACATCAAGGGAGTCTGGTTAAATTTGGTGAGTTGGACTTCTATCGCCGGAGCCAACCTCACCTTTTGTAATCTCTTTTTTCCTCACTACCTCATTTCACTATGAAACCAGGCGTACTCCTCTCTCTGCTACTGATGCTTTTGCTATCGGTGACTGGCTACGCGCAGAAATCGCCCGTAGATGAAACAGACATGGCCATCAAGGGCATTCCCCGTAAAGGTCAGCGTGTTACCATCCAGCTGGACAGCAAGCGCGTCGACGATTCGTGGCAGAAAATGCTGAACGAGAAATTCGGTAGCAAGCTCAAATCCGACAAAGGTGTCTACACCATGGACGGTGTTATCATCGAAGACATCTCCAAAACGCCCATCCGCGTGATCAGCAAAGTTGATGCTACGCCCACCGGCACGTCCGTATGGTGGTCGATTGACTTGGGCAACGCTTACCTGAGCAAAGACGCTACTCCCGTACAGTGGAAGTCGTCGGAGAAATACCTGAAGGATTTCGCCCGCATGCTGTATCGTGAAGACTTGGCCGTACAGGTTTCGGAAGCCGAAAAAGCACTGGTTTCTTCGCAGAACAACCACATGGCCGTTATCAACAAAGCAGACGCCATCAAGAAGGACATCGAGAAGAACAAGCTGAAGAAGCAGGAAATTCAGCAGCAGCTGGCCCAAAACGCCGCTGAACTGCTCCAGTACAACAACCTGATTGACTCGAACCTGAAAGAGCAGGAAGCCGCCCGCGCCGACATTGTCAACATGCGCGTCGCGCTGGAAGCCGTGAAGGAGCGCATGAACAAGATTGAGTAGTTGAACTCAACTACCACAAAAAAAGCCTGGCCGATTACTCGGCCAGGCTTTTTTTGTGGGCTTTTATTTAGAGTGCCGCTGCTTTACTTCATGGCCAGATGCACCTGCTTGTCGGCTGCCTGCTCATCTTTCCAGCCTACCAGCCGCACCTCGCCGAGTCGGCCCTGGTGCTGAAACCACTGGCCCACCATGTCTCGGGCGCCGGGGTACTGCTTGGTGAGCGACTTCCAGGACGTTATGCCCGGCAGGATCTGCTGGCTGGGGCGGGCGGGCACGGCTACTACTACCTGTTGCAAGGTGCCGTTGTCGTCGAGGGTGAGCAGGGCGATGGGCAGGATTTCCACCACGGTGCCCTGGGGCTGGGTTTCGGCCAGAATCAGGGCTTGGAGCGGGGCACCGGTAGCTTCCGCGCGGGTACCGGGAATAAAGCCCTGATTGCCGGGACAAGGCAGAAATTCGACGATGTGGTCGAGGCCGGCACGGCGCACCGGCAGAAAGTCTTTCTTGGCAGGGTCGTAGCGCTGGGCGTGGTTGGTACCGGCGGGCACTTCCACTACCGCCTGTAGCAGTTTGCGCTCGGGCGAAAACGTGGGCAGCTCGGTGTAGTCGGGCTGGCAGCTGCCGAGCCCCACACTACACAAGCTCACGAAAAAACTCCCGAACGCAAACCGCATAGGTGAATGAGTTACTGGGCTAACAGTTTATTGAGCTGACGAAACGGGTTGGCCTGCTCCAGGTGCAGCACAAACCGGATCCGGTCGGTGAAGTCTTGGCGGCTGCTGGGTAGCCCGTTTTTGAACTGCGAACCCGCCACCGGCACGTACAGCTGAAATATATCCGGAATGACGGGCACTACCAAGCCCGCGTCGTAGAACAGGCGCTGGCTCTTGGTTTGGCCTGCCAACAGGAACTGCTCGTCGGTAGCACCCAGGTCGGCAAACACGGCCAGGCGCGTCACGGGCAGGTCGGCCTGCAGGTTCAGGGTGCTGAGCCATTTCTGGCTGTACACCGGCAGGAAAGCTTTAAACGCGCCGTCCCGGTCGTCGGTCTGGTGGAGCTGGGCCGTGAAGGTGTGCGAGATTTGCTGCCGGTCGAGGAAAGCCGTCTGGCGGCGGTAGTCGGGGCTGCCGCTCAGGCCCATTACGAAATCGGGGGAGCTATCCAGGAAACGGCCGCCGAACAGGCGCACCGACACCCGTTTTTTCGGCGCGTAGTACCGCTGGTAGGCTGCCGAGGCGCGCAGCAACAGGGCGTTGGTCGAGTTGGTTTCCTGCGAAATGGCCGAGGTAAGCTGGTTGAATTCCACGTGGGCGCTCCACTTCTGCAGGGCGTTGCCGCCTTCCACCAAGTATTCCCCGGTCTGGATGCTCATGGTTTCGTTGCCCTGGTCTTGCAGGCGCACGGCGGTATTGGCCAGGCGGAAGGTGTGCTGGGGGCCGTTATAGGCCGAAAAAGGCAGCTTCAGCGTGATGCTGGGCTCCACCTTGAAGTACCGCTCGAAGCGCTGCAGGGTCAGCTCGGTCACAATCTGGCGCACCGTCGAGTTGGGCAGCACGCTCAGGTTCACGTTGGCAATGCCGTTGATTTCATTGCGGTTGAAGCTGTACATCGGCATCAGCAGGAAGTTCAGGTTCTTGGGCACCAGCGGGTTGTTGTAGACCGCCGCGCCCAGCATGAACTTATCGGACGTGTTGGCGCCTACCACCGGGAACCAGTTGAGCGTCGACCGGTCCCACCGCTCGATGCTGGCCAGGGGCTTAAGGCTGATGGGCTCGAAGCGGCGCAGGGAGCCGGTTACCCGCATCCGGTCGTCGCGGCGGTTGAGCTGGGGCGTGAGGTACTCCGCATCGACTACCACGGCCGCTACGCCTTCCCGGCGGAAATTAAGCTGGGCCTCATCCTGCTCGTCATCGGTGCCAATCAGGCTGGTCCACTGGGTTTCGAGCACCTTGCCCTGGGCATCGACGGTGCTGACGGGCACGGCAAACGGCGCGGGCGAGTCGTTGCGCACCAGCACTTTCACCTGCGTGTCGGTCAGCTGCATATCCGACAGGGCCGCGTCGTAGCGGTAGGTGTTTTGCAGCATGTCCTTGAAAAACCAGTCGAGCTGCTGGCCGGTGGAAGCCTCAAACACGGCCTGCATGTCCTCCGGGTAGGGGTGGCGGAACTGCCACTGGTTGTAGTAGGCGTGCATGGCCTGGTCAAACTTCTCCTGACCCAGGTAGCCGGCCAGGTACTTCAGCACGGCCGCCGTTTTCATGTACACGATGATACCGTAGTTGAGCTTGCCGTACGTATCGGCCCGCAGCCCTTCCACGGGCTGGTCGAGGCCGCGGCTGGCCTGGGCCTGGTAGGGCACCTGGTTCAGGGCCGCCGCTGGCAGGCCTTCCACGCCGAGCTTGGTGGCAATTTTGGGGGATTTGAGCAAGCTGCTGAACTGGCCGGCCTGTGGGTCGTTGCGCTCCGCTATCCGGGCTTCCACGTAGGAGTTTACGCCTTCGTCCAACCAGGCGTGGTCCCGCTCGTTGGAGCCCAGAATGCCGTAAAACCAGTTGTGGCCGACTTCGTGCACAATGGCCGAGGGCATCGTCACCGTCACCATCGGGTATTCCATGCCGGAGCCGGCGCTCAGGGCCCCGTCCACGGCCGTAGCCGCCGAATACGGGTACTCGCCCACCCACTGGGAGTAGTAGGTCAGGGCGTCGTTCAGATCCTGGAGGCCTTTAACCCACTTTTCCGCGTCGGAGTTGGTAAACAGCACCCAGGACGTTACCGGCCGGCCCGAAGGCAGCGTGACGCCGCTCTTGAGCACGTTGAAGCGCTTATCGGCAAACCAGGCGAAGTCGTGCACGCGGTCCTGCACGTAGCGCAGGGTCTTGGTTTCCGACGACGAAGCCGGGAACGTCAGGTCTTTGCCGAAGTCGGCGGCGGTTTTCTTCAGGGCCGTGGCTTCCGCCAGCTTATCCAGGCGCTGCTGCTCGTCGGGGTTCTGCAGCACGCCGGTAGCGCCCACGGTGTAGTTGGCGGGCAGGGTGACGCGCACGTCAAACGACCCAAACTCCGAGTAGAATTCGCCCTGGTCGAGGTAGGGCATCTGGTGCCAGCCTTTGCGGTCGTACACGGCCGGCTTGGGGTACCACTGCGTTATCTGGTACGACTGGCTCACGTGGCCGAAGCGGGAGAAGGAGTCGGGTATCTTGACGTGAAAAGGCGTCGAAATGGTGGCCTTGGCACCGGGCGCCAGAGGCTGGGGCAAAATCAGCTTGGCCATGTCCGGGTTCTGCGGGTCGTAAGCCAGCTGGGCGCTTTGGCCGTTCACCTTGAAGTCGAGCTGGTCGATGTAGCCGCGCTGGGCGGCTTTGGCAAACTCAAACTTGCGGCTGCCATTGCGCAGCTGCTGCTTGGCAAAAGCAGTAGTGTTGTCCTTGTAGGCGTTGGGCCAGAGGTGAAACCAGATGAAGGTCAGCTGCTCGGGCGAGTTATTGGTGTATTGCAGCTCCTCGGTGCCCCGCAGCTCGTGCTGCTTGTCGTCGAGGGTGACGTCGATTGAATAATTGACTTCCTGCTGCCAGTAGCCGGCCGGGGCCGGGCGTTGCTGGGCACAAGCCAGGTAGGGTAGGGCGGCCAGCAACAGGCCGCCGAATACTTTTTTCATGAAGGAGGGAGAGGGTAGAAAGGAATCCGTAGCGAAAGTACGTTTTCGGCCCGGAAAAGCTGCGGTTCGGATAACCCCACCGCCCCCGGCCCGTTTAGACAGGCAGCATACCGCGACAACCTTACCGCCAAAACCCCGAAACCATGGAAAAGAAAGAAGTGCAACATCAGGTTCATTTAGATGCTGCCACGGGCATGCTCACCGGCAACCTGCAGGACATAGCCGCCACCGCCGGCTTCGACAACGTGCTGCAACGCTGGATTCAGGACCTGAAGGATGCCGACAACCCCGAGCTACACCAGCTCATCGTGGATTTGCAGGAGCTCAAAGCCCATTTCGGCTCGGGCACCTACGACAAGAACGTCATCGGCCGCCTGCTGGGCCGCCTGGGCGAGAATACTATCAAGTCAGCCGTGTTTGCCGATGGCAATACCAAGCCCCGCGTCGAACAGCTCGGCGAAGCCCTGCTGCAGGCGGCCAAACAGGTGCAGCACCCGCAGGCTGATGCCGCGCAGGATCTGCCGAACAGCAATCAGCAGAACGGCTAAGCAAGCCTTTGCGGAATTAGCGTAAACGCAAAAAAGCCGGCTCCCGTGAAAGGAGCCGGCTTTTGTACTTCTAAGAAATCGGGGATTAACCGCGACGCTCTTTGATTTTGGCAGCTTTGCCCGACAGGCCACGCAGGTAGAACAGACGAGCGCGACGTACTTTGCCGCGACGCACCAGCTCAATCTTGTCGATGTTGGGCGACAGCAGGGGGAAAATACGCTCGGTACCAATCTGGTTCGAGATTTTGCGCACGGTGAAGGTTTCGCCGTTGGTGCTGGCGTTTTTGCGCTGAATAACAACACCCTGGAACTGCTGAATGCGCTCCTTGTTGCCCTCGCGAATTTTCACGTGGACGTTAACGGTGTCGCCGGCGGCGAAAACAGGGAAGCTGGCGCGGCGCTCCTGGGACTCCTGCTGGATAAAATCGAGTAATACGCTCATGGCTGGAAAAACTTGAAAAAGGACGCCGCCGCCGCCCAAGGGGTTTCGCTTAAAGAGGCGCAAATATAGCGCTCTGTTTTGATGATTACAACTGAGTTGAATGTGGAGGAATGTGGTAATGTGATAAATGTGGCAAATAAGGCGTTTACAGCCATTTATTTTCACATTTTACACATCTTCACATTTCTCACATTCTATTCGAGCAGGTCGGGGCGGCGCTGGCGGGTGCGCTCCACGGCTTGCTCGTGGCGCCAGGTTTCTACCAGCGGCGTGTTGCCGGAGAGCAGAATATCGGGCACTTTTTCGCCCCGCCATTCGGCCGGGCGGGTGTAGACCGGTGGGGCCAGCAGGTTGTCCTGAAACGAGTCGCTCAAGGCCGACTCCTCGTTGCCGAGCACGCCCGGCAGGAGCCGCACTACGGCATCGACCAGAATGGCCGCGCCCAGCTCCCCGCCGCTCAGCACGTAGTCGCCCACGCTGATTTCGTGGGTGATGTAGGCCTTGCGGATTCGCTCGTCGACGCCCTTGTAGTGGCCGCAGAGAATGAGCAGGTTGCTGGCCAGGGAAAGCCGGTTAACCAGGGGCTGGCGTAGCGTCTCGCCGTCGGGCGTCATGTAGATGACGGCGTCGTACGTGCGCTGGGCTAGCAGCTCGTCGAAACAAGCGGCAATGGGCTCCACGCGCAGCACCATACCGGCCCCGCCGCCGAAGACGTAGTCGTCAATCTGCCCGTGCTTGTTGATGGCAAAGCGCCGCAAATCGTGCACGTGAATTTCGGCCAGCCCTTTTTCCTGGGCCCGCTTCACGATGGAAACGGCGAAAGGGCTGGTCAGCAATTCGGGCTGGCAAGTGACGATGTCGAGGCGCATGAGGGGCTACTTCTGGTCTTCAGCTTGCGCGTCGTCGGTGTCGGGCCCGTCGAATTCGTCGGGCTCGTCCCGCTCCCGGGAAGCCGGGCTCAGGTACACGTCGAGCAGACCTTCGGGCAGCGTGACGTAGAGCTTTTTCGCGGCCTGGTCGGCGCGCTCAATCAGCTCGTCCACCACCGGCACCAATACTTCCTTGCCCTTATAGCGCATGCCCATTAGGTCCTGCTGGGGCATCTCGTAGAAGGTTTCTACGGTGCCCAGCTCGCCCAGCACGGCATCAACTACGGTGTAGCCAATCACGTCGTGGAAGTAGAACTGGTCGTCTTCCAGGGCGGGCAGCTCAGCCAGGGGGCGGTAGAGCTTGGCGTTGCGTAGGGGCTCGGCGGCTTCAATCGTGTCGATGCCGGTGAGCTTGAGCAGAGCCTTATCGTCGGCCTGGGGCTGGAGCTTGTCCACACCGTACTCCACGAGCTTCCCGGGCTTGCCGGGCAGCTCCAGGTACACCGTTTTCAGGCCGCGGTACTCGTCCAGGTCCGCCACGTCCATGAAGGCTACCACAAAGCCTTTCAGGCCGTGCGTTTTGCCCAGGGAGCCCAGCAGGTAGCACTCGTCGATAGTCATGCGCAAAAGGGGAGAAGTGGGGTCAAAAAAGTAGGGAGTCTGGAAGCGGCGCCGCCTGGGCACGACACTTCCAAACTCCCTGACTCTGGAACTAACGCTTTGGCGCCGGCTTCCTCGGTGGCTTCGGTCGAAGCAGCAGCTTCGGTCGTTTCACCTTCGGCAGCTTCAGCGGTGGGGGCGGCTACGGGCGTATTCTTGATACGCAGAGCCTCGGCGCGAGCTTCTTTCACTTTGGTCTCAGCAGCCAGGGCAGCCTTGCGGGCTTCATCCTTAGCCGAGCCCAGCGAAGTACGCTTGCCTTCGATTTTAGCGTCTTTCTGCTCTTTCCAGGCAGTGAAACGCTCGTCGGCTACGTCTTGCGAAATGGCACCTTTGATAACACCCAGCTGCAGGTGCTTGCGGTACAGAACACCACGGTAGGAGAGCATAGCCCGAACGGTATCGGTCGGCTGGGCACCCTTCATGATCCAGTCGAAAGCTTTGTCGCCGTCGAAGTTGATGGAAGCAGGGTTGGTGTTGGGGTCGTAGGTACCGATTTTCTCGATGAAACGGCCGTCACGCGGGGCGCGGGCGTCAGCTACTACGATGTCGAATTGAGCGGCCTTCTTACGGCCACGACGGGCGAGGCGGATTTTAACTGCCATAAACCGGGTTGGTTAAGCGACGCAACTCGTGCGTCTGGTTGAAAATGAGGTGCAAAGGTAAGGGAAAATAATGTGCGAAATGTGGGGAAGGTGAATAATGTGCTAATGATTAATGTGCTTAGGTGCTAATGCTCTTCTCTGGTCATTACGAGGAGGCACGACGAAGCAATCCGTCCTCTGAAATGTGCTGGGCCTTTTAATGTGAAAAGCCCTTTACTCCGGTTGGAATAAAGGGCTTTCTGGTAAAAGAGCGTAACTACTTACGCAGACGCGTCATTTCTTACGCGGCGACTTTCATCTTTTGGGCGGTTACTTTCCGCTTGATCTTGATGATGCCGGCTTTGTCCAGGGTCCAGATGACGGAGTACGTGGGGTCGAATTCCCACCACTTCACGCCGAAGTTGACGCGCATGGGCAGCTTGTGGTGGTTGTTCTGGAACAATTCGCCGAAAGCCAAAAAGTCGAGGGCCAGCGTGTTCTTGCTGTGGTCGTGGTTGTCGAAGTTCTGGTAGCCGTACTTGTGGCCGCCCCAGTTGACGATGGCACCGTGAATCGGACCCATCAGGAAGTGGATGGGTAGCAGCAGAAACATCCACCAAGCGGTGGCAAACTGCACGTAGAACAGCACGTAGAGCGTACCCCAAGCCAGGCGCGAGTACCATTTGTCGCCGATGTTCTCGATGAGCGACCATTCGGGGTAGTCGCCCTCAAACCGCTCGGCGGCGGCGTACTTGCGGTTCAGCACGTCGTTGTAGATGTTCTTGGTCTTCCACATCATGCTGAAGGCATTCGACGAAAACAGGGGCGAATGCGGGTCCATTTCCGTGTCGGAGTAGGCGTGGTGCATGCGGTGCAGCAGCGCGTAAGCCCGCGGCGAGAGGAAGGAAGAGCCCTGGCAGATGTAGGTGAACAGAAAGAAGAACCGCTCCCAGAACTTGTTCATCGTGAACATCTTGTGGGCGGCGTAGCGGTGCAGATAGAACGTCTGCGTGAAGAGCGACAGGTAGTAGTGCGCTACAAAGAAAATGAGTATCGGCATGGGCCAGAAATAAGAGGAAACGCTCAGAGGTCGGCAGCAAACTGCCCGCACAAGCCCAACGGCTGGCTATAAGTTCACATTTGCCAACACAAACCTACGGCCACGCTGCGGGGTGGTCAATTAATCAGCCTAAAACGCCAAAATCTTGTTCAGTGGGAGCCAGAGCAAGGCGAGGCAGTTGGAAGCCCGGGCAAACAGGGCCGGGCCGCAACGGCAACTGCTAGAGCGTGTAAAAGGTTTGAGCGGCTTCCCAGTGGGCCATTTCCGGCACCGGGGCCCGGAAGCACATGGCCTCGCGGGTCACGGGGTGCTCAAACTCCAGCTGCCGGGCGTGCAGCGCGATGCTCACGTCGGGCAATGGGTTGAGAAAACCATATTTCACGTCGCCGACAATGGGCGTGCCCAGGCCGGTGGCCAGCTGCACCCGGATCTGGTGGGGGCGGCCCGTAATGGGATTCACCTGGATCAGGAAGCGGTTGCCGGCCTGGCCCAGCACTTGGTAGTCGAGGTCAGCTTTCAGGCCCTGAGGGTGCATTTTGGGGTAGGCCTTGGTCACGTTGCGAATCGGGTCTTTCACCAGCCAGTGCGTCAGGTGGCCGCTGCTGGGCTCGGGGCACTTGCCCACCAAGGCCCAGTAGGTTTTGTGCACCTTGTTGTCGCGGAACATCTCGTTCAGGCGGCTCAGGGCCTTGCTGGTTTTGGCCAACGCTACCACCCCGCTCACGGGCCGGTCGAGACGGTGGGCCACGCCCACGAAGGCCGCGCCCGGCTTCTTGTACTTGAAGCGCAGGTATTCGGCGGCTTTCACCGACAGCGGCTCATCCCCGGTATTGTCGCCCTGCACCAGAACGCCGGCGGGCTTGTTGAGAATGAGCAAGTGGTTGTCTTCGAACAGAATTTCCTTCTGCTCCGACCAAATGTTAGGACGATTCACTGGAGTGCAATTATGAATTATGAATTATTAATTATGAGTTGTGACCATCAACGGCTTTAGCACGAGGTGGCACAACCAGCTAATTCACAATTCAGAACTCATCATTCTTAATTAAATTAATACGCCTCTTCGGCGCTGGGGAAGTCGTGGTCTTTGACGTCTTTTACGTAGCGCGTCACCGCGTCGTGCATCAGGTCGGCTAGCTCGGCGTAGCGGCGCAGGAAGCGGGGCTTGAATTCCTTGGTGATGCCCAGCATGTCGTGCACCACCAGCACCTGCCCGTCCACGTTGGGGCCGGCCCCGATGCCGATTACGGGAATGGACAGCTTTTCGGCCACCTGCTTGGCCAGGGCCGACGGAATTTTTTCCAGCACCAGGGCAAAGCAGCCCAGATCCTGGAGCAGCTGCGCGTCTTCGATCAGCTTCTGAGCTTCGGCTTCTTCCTTGGCCCGCACGGTGTAGGTGCCAAACTTGTAAATGCTCTGGGGAGTGAGGCCCAAATGGCCCATCACCGGAATGCCGGCCGTGAGAATGCGCGTAATCGACTCCTTGATTTCGGCGCCGCCCTCCAGCTTGATGGAGTGGGCCCCGGATTCCTTCATGATGCGGATGGCCGAGCGCAGCGCCTCCGAGGAGTTGCCCTGGTACGAGCCAAACGGCATGTCCACCACCACTAAGGCGCGCTTCACGGCCCGCACCACGCTCTGGGCGTGGTAAATCATCTGGTCGAGGGTGATGGGCAGCGTGGTTTCGTGGCCGGCCATGACGTTGGAAGCCGAGTCGCCGACCAGCAGCACGTCGATGCCCGCCCCGTCGAGGATGGTGGCCATCGAGAAATCGTACGCGGTAAGCATCGAAATCTTTTCGCCGCGCTGTTTCATGGCCAAAAGCTGATGCGTGGTGACGAGCTTAACTTCTTTGTGCTGCGACATGAGAGGAAACGGCTAAACCGGAGTGAAAGAATAATGGCAAAGCTGCGGATTTTTTGCCAGATCCGGCTTACTGGGCCCCGAAAGCCCACTCTGCGGAACAACCCCAAACCGACCCGCGCCGGCCCGTAACCCGCTTGTTGCTAGTTAGATCAAATGAAGCCGCCGCCCGCAGTTCAGGTGAAGCGTGGGCGGCGGAAAAAACCAGGGCTGCGTTTGGGCTACCGATTCATGAAGGAGCGGTTGCGGTTCAGCTTCAGGTCCTGGAGCAACGACGACTTGGCGGCAATGGTCACGAAGTAGCCGCGCGTGAGGCCGAAGGGGCGCCAGTTGCCGGTGATCTGCCAGCAGTGCAGGTCGCGGTAGAAGTCCAGGGACGGAGCCACGATCTGCTTGCTGATGAAGTCGTAGCTGGCGTTGTAGCCGAAGCGGAAGTTGCTGGTCAGCTTTACCGAGCCGCTGGCCGTGATGGAGGCCGAGCTCACGGCCGGGCGGCGCAGCACGGTGCCGCGCGAGGGCAGCGGGCCGGGGTCGTCGTAGCGGGTGGTGAAGCTGGCGGCCAGCTCCCACGGAATCTCGAAGTCCACGTAGTCCTCGTAGGGATTCACGCGGTTGGGCGTGCCCAGCGTGGGGTCGTTGGTGGGAGCCACGGCGCGGGGCACCGTCGACTTCTTCTTGCCCTGGGCCGGGTTGAACTGGTAGCTCAGCGACAAATCGGCGGTGGCCAGGCGGGCCAGGCGGCGGCGCGACTGTTCCAGCAGGTACTTATTGAGCAGGCGGCCGGTGGAGTCGCGCTGGTAGAAGACGAAGTTGGCGTTGACGTTCACGTTGAGCTTGCGCGCAATCTGGGTGCGGAACACGGCCGACAAGGGCTGGAGGCGGAACGAGTCGGCGGCGAAGTTGTAGCCGCTGCTGAAATCCAGGCCGTCAATCAGGCTGACTTTCTCGAACGGGGTGGTGCCGGTGGTGTCCTTGTCGTTGCGTACCTTCATTTCCACCTGGTTCTGCAGGTTGAAGCTGACCTGCCGGACTTCCGTGCCGCTGGGCGTGCCGTAGAGGAAGCCGTTGTAGCGCGAGAAGCTGACCGGGTTCAGGATGCGGCCCGTGGCGGGGTCGAGCTGGTTGTAGCGCTGCCCTTCGCTGTTGGTCAGGTTGCCAAACTGCTGGTTGACGAAGTACAGGCTGCTGCGCTGGGTGTAGTCGGGCGAGTAGCTGAAGTTGGCGCTGGGCGTGAGCTTATGGCGGATAGCCTGAATCTTGTGGGTGCCCTTGCGCACCACCGTGCCGTAGATGTTGGTGCCCACGTTCACGCCCGCCGACCAGTTGTAGACCCGGTTGAAGCCCCGCACCGTGTCGATGCGGACGGCCTGGGCCACGGAGTTGTAGGAGTAGTCGAGGCGCTTGCCGTACCACACCTCCCCGTAGTTGACGGAGGGCGACACGTTGAAATACTTGATGACCGGCAGCGGAATGGTGTAGCTGCCCAGGGCAATCTGAAACTGGTGCTGCACGCCGGTCTGGGCGTTGCGCAGCAGGGGCCGGATGTTGGAAAAGCTGACCGGCAGGATGCTAGCTTCGTTGGTGCCGCCCAGCAGCGGAATGCCGTTGCTGAGGGTGCGGGCGGGCACCGAGTTGCTCAGGCGGTTCTGGCCCGTGAGGGTGTAAGCAATGGAAAACTGCTCGTAGAACCGGCCCCGGGGCGTGATGCCCAGCAGCTCGTAGGGGTACTGGCGCGCCACGCCCACCGTCACGTCGGGCAGGGTAAAGTCCATGGTGCCGGTAGCCGTGTTCTGGCTTTGGCTGAACTGCAGCGCGTAGTTGATGGGCGAGTTGCGGATCTGCTTCTGGTAGCTGACGTTGGAGCTGAAAGCCGGCGTCAGGTAGCGGCGCTGGTCGAAGCTGTTCTGCTGGTTGTAGTCGTTGCTGCCGGCCTGCACGCTGGCCGAAAACCGGCCCCCGCCGGGCCGGGGCACCGGCGAGTGGCTCCAGCTCAGCCAGAACGTGCGCGGCGAGCGGGGCTTGCGGTACTCGTTGTTGGTATTCACCGTGTTGGAGCGCAGAATCAAATCGGCGGGGCGCTGGCTGTAGCTGAAGTTGAGCAGGCCGTTGTAGGCGTAGCGCTTCAGATACTGCATTTCGGCCGTGGTGGCAAAGCCCCCGAAGGCGTCGGCGTTGCCCGAGTAGATGTCGCCGGTGAGGCGCACCCCGATGTTGTCGTTGACCACCCAGTAGTAGCCACCGTTGCGCAGGGCAAAGCCCCGGTCGGATGTCTGGCCGAAGGAGGGGAAGATCAGGCCCGAGGCCCGGCTTTTGCCCGGGGTGGGGAAGTAGCCGAACAAAAAGCCCAGGGGCGTGGGAATGTCGCCGATAACCAGGTTAAACGGCCCGGTCACCACCTTTTCCTTGGGTATCACCTTCATCTTGGTGGCGTTGATGAAGAAGTGCGGGTGCTCCAGGTTGCAAGTGGTGTAGCGCCCGTTGCGGCCGAAGATTTCGTTCAGCTCGTTTTTCTTGATGGTTTCGGCGTGCACGTAGCCTTCGCCCTGCTGCGTGACGGCCTCGGCAATCTTGCCCCGCTTGGTTTTGAAGTTGTAGTTGATGCGCCCGGCGGTGTAGGTGCCGCCGCCGTCGGCAAACACCGGCTTGCCCACCACTTTGCCGGTCGTGTCGGCCGCGCCTTCGGCTGTAAGCAGGTTTTTGCTGTAGTCCACCGTAATCTGGGCGGCCTTCAGGTTCATGTCGCCGTAATCAATCAGGGACTTATTGTAGAGGCGGGCGACTTTATTCTGCACCTCAAACCGAATCGAGTCGGTGGCCGAATATTTAATGGTGGTTTCGATGTCGCCTTTGGGCCTAGCCGACACCCGCAGCGAGTCGCCGGCGCGGCTGCTGTCGGCCCCGGCCAGCAGGCCCGCGCGCCGGGTGGTATCGGGCCGAATATCGGTCAGGCGGCGTCCGTTGGGGTCCAGGCGCGGTACGGCCACGGGCGTGGCCGGGCGCGGCGTACCTTGGCTCCAGGCCATAGTACTACTGCCGAGCCAGAGCAGGGCCACCACCAGCAGGGGGTGCCACCGGCGGGCACGGGAAGGGAAAGTAGGCAGGATAGACAGCGTAGACAGGGCCACGTGGTTTTTATCGTTTATTTTGTGGCTGTTTGCAAAGGTAACGGGTAGCTGCCCCAACTAACGAACTCCGTGCGGAATATTGTCGCTCTTTGCCTGGCGGGCCTGGTTTTTCTTTCGGGCTCGTCGGGAGCCGTAGCCCCGGGCACGCCCGGCCTGCCGCCCCAGAAGTATCATCTGCGCACCGTGGTCCTGGATGCCGGGCACGGCGGGAAAGACCGTGGCTGCACCGGCGTAAAAGCCCGGGAAGCCGACGTGTCGCTGAAAATCATTCTGGAAGTGGGCCGCCTCATCGAGGAAAACATGCCCGACGTGAAGGTCGTCTACACCCGCAAAACCGACGTGTTCGTGGAGCTGGCCGACCGGGCCGGCATTGCCAACAAGCACGGGGCCGACCTGTTCATCTCGGTGCACTGCAACGCCAGCTCGCCCGGGGCCTACGGCACGGAGGTCTGGACGATGGGGCCGCACAAGACCGAAGCTAACCTGTCGGTGGCCAAGCGCGAAAACGCCGTAATTCTGCAGGAAGACAACTACAAGGAGCGCTACAGCGGCTTCGACCCGACGTCGCCCCAGAGCCACATCCTGTTTTCGCTCTACCAAAGCGCCCACATGGTGAACAGCCTGCGCCTGGCCCAGAAGGTCGACCGGCAGTTCCGGACCACCGTGGGGCGGCACTCGCGCGGCGTGAAGCAGGCGGGCTTTCTGGTGCTCTGGAAATCGACCATGCCCTCGGTGCTGATCGAAGCCGGCTTCCTGACCAACCGCTCCGAGGAGCAGTACCTCAACGATAAATCGGGGCAGTCGTATATGGCCTCGGGCATCTACCGGGCTTTCCGGGATTATAAGTCCGAACTCGAAGCCATGAACGCGGAATAAGCCGGCTTCAATCCTACCGCCTTGATGTTAGCGTTTCGTATCTGCCCCTTCTACACTCTCAAGCCCTGACGCAGCGTGTCAAAAGAACTTAAAGTAGCCCTGCTGGGCATCGTGGCCCTGGCCGCCCTATATATCGGGTTCAACTTCCTGAAAGGCAGTAACCTCTTGTCGTCGGACCGCACCTACTACGCCAAGTACGACAACGTGGACGGCCTGACCGTGGGCAACCCCGTGATTCTGAACGGCGTGAAAGTCGGGCAGGTGAAAAACATGGAGCTGCTGCCCGAGGAGCGCAACCGCATCCGCGTGTCGCTGGAGCTGCAGAAGGGCATTACCGTCGGCGACTCCACCGTGGCCAGCCTCTCGGGCTCGTTGCTGGGCAGCAAGACCATTACCCTGTTTCTGGGCAAAAACTCGCAGGTGTTCAGCGGGGGCGAGGAGCTCAAGTCCTACACCGTGGCCAGCATCACCGACGCCTTCCAGGCCAAGGCCCTGCCCGTGCTCGGCACCGTCGACTCCACGCTGATTAAGGTGAACAGCTTCCTGAGCAAGGAGGCCCGCGTGAGCTTGCAGGCCACGCTGCTCAACGCCCAGGGCAGCACCGAGGCGCTGAAAAACCTGCTGATCATGAACCAGCGCAACATCAACCAGATTACCACCAACATGGCCCAGCTCACCTCGGAGCTGAACCGGACCAGCAAGAAGTTCGACCGGATTGCCTCCAACTTCTCCCAGCTCAGCGACTCGCTGAAGGGCGCGCCGGTGGGCCCCGCCATGCGCAAGCTGAATGCCACCATGACCGAGGCCCAGACCGCCATGACCGGCGTCAACAAGGCCCTGACCGACCAGAAAGGCTCCCTGGGCAAGCTCATCAACGACACGCTGCTCTACCGCAACCTGAACGCCACGGCCCAGAGCTCCGATGCCCTGCTCAAAGATCTGAAAGCCAACCCCAAGCGCTACGTGCACTTCTCCGTATTCGGGGGCGGCGGCAAGGACAAGACCAAGAAGGAAACCACCCGGAAGCCCGACGGCGAAATCAAGGTGGAGGAGAAGAAGGTGGAAACCACGCCCAGCATCGGCGCCACCGACTCCACGGTGAAATAACCCGGCTTAGCCGTACTACAGAAACTATTACCTTTGAATCCGCCCCACCAGGGCGGATTTTTTGTGCCCCGTACCCACGGTGAAATAGTGAGGTGGTGAAATGGTGAGTTGTTGTTTCGCTGGCGCGGTTATGCTCCGTCAGAACATAAACTCACCATTTCACCACCTCACCATCTCCCCACTTCCATCTCCCCACCCACTTCCCGATGAACCTCGAATTCAACAAGAACGAAGACAGCAGTAAGCAGCTTAGCTATCAACTCTCCCAGCGCCTGAAAAAGGTGCAGCTCGGCGGCGGCGAGAAGCGCATTGCCGCCCATAAGGCCAAGGGCAAGCTCACGGCCCGGGAGCGGATAGCGTATCTGATTGACAAGGATTCGCAGACGGTGGAAATCGGGGCGTTTGCCGGCGAGGGGATGTACAAGGAAGAAGGCGGCTGCCCTTCCGGCGGCGTGGTCGTCGTCGTGGGCTGGGTGCAGGGCCGGCAGTGCGTCATTGTGGCCAACGACGCCACCGTGAAGGCCGGGGCCTGGTTCCCGATTACGGCCAAGAAGAACCTGCGGGCTCAGGAAATCAGCATCGAAAACAAGCTGCCCATCATCTACCTCGTCGACTCGGCCGGGGTGTATCTGCCGATGCAGGACGAAATCTTCCCCGATAAGGAGCACTTCGGCCGCATCTTCCGCAACAACGCCGTGATGAGCAGCATGGGCATCGTACAGCTGGCCGCCATTATGGGCCCCTGCGTGGCCGGTGGCGCGTATTTGCCCATTATGAGCGACGAGGCCATGATTGTGGACGGCACGGGCTCGGTGTTCCTGGCGGGCTCCTACCTGGTGAAGTCGGCCATCGGCGAAACCATCGACAACGAAACCCTGGGCGGGGCTACCACCCACTCCGAAATTTCGGGCGTGACGGACTACAAGTTTGCCACCGACGAGGAGTGCCTGGAGCACATCCGCAACATCTTCGACAAGCTCGGCGGCCAAGCTACGGCCGGCTTCTCGCGCAAGCCCGCCGTGGCCCCGGCCAAGGACGAGAAGGAAATCCTGGGCCTCTTCCCGTCGGATCGGGTGAAACCCTACGACATGATGGACATCATCGAGCGGCTGGTCGACAACTCGGAGTTTGAGCCCTACAAGGACCTCTACGGCCAAACCCTGATCTGCGGGCTGGCCCGCATCGACGGCTGGGCCGTGGGCATCGTGGCCAACCAGCGCAAAATCGTGAAGACCAAGAAGGGCGCCATGCAGATGGGCGGCGTTATCTACTCCGACTCGGCCGACAAGGCCGCGCGCTTCATCATGAACTGCAACCAGAAGAAGATTCCGCTGGTGTTCCTGCACGACGTGTCGGGCTTCATGGTCGGCTCGCAGTCGGAGCACGGCGGCATCATCAAGGACGGGGCCAAGATGGTGAATGCCATGGCCAACTCGGTCGTGCCCAAGTTCTCGGTGATTATCGGCAACAGCTACGGGGCCGGCAACTACGCCATGTGCGGCAAGGCCTACGACCCGCGCCTCATCGTGGCCTGGCCCACGGCCCAGCTGGCCGTGATGAGCGGAGCCGCCGCCGCCAACACCCTGCTCCAGATTCAGGTGGCTTCGCTCAAAGCCAAAGGCGAGGAAATCACCCCCGAAGCCGAAAAGGAACTGCTGGACCGCATCAAAGCCCGCTACGACGAGCAGCTCTCGCCCTACTACGCGGCAGCCCGCCTCTGGGTCGACGCCATCATCGACCCGCTGGAAACCCGCAAGGTGATTTCGGAAGGTATTTCAATGGCGAATCACGCGCCGATTGAGAAGGCGTATAATGTGGGGGTTATTCAGGTGTGATGACCATTATCCTAGAAGCAGGTTACCAAACCTACTTGAGCGAAGTTCTGCCACCAATTCGGCAGCAAGTAGAAAAGCTGAACTGGTTGGTTACCGGACTGCAATGCTGGGGTGATAATTCGCCACCGATTGAGACTTGGCATTTGGAATCATACGACTCGGCTCCATACTACAACATTGTGCCAGGTCAAACATTATATGAAGCCTTTGCTCACCGGGAGGTACAAGTCGTGTGGGGTGTTTTCTGTGGGGTGCCTGGTGATATTCCTGCCATACCACTTGAGGAAGTGCCCTATGCTGATGGCAACAGACGTATTTGGACCGAGCCAGAAGTATTTCTGTTGGCAGCTTCCGAAATCGAAATAGTAGCCTTTGATAGCAGCTTCACGCTGGTGAAATTTAGGGATGAAAGCCTGGGCCGCCAATTTCTGGAAGCATTTCCTAGCGGCAGAATCGTGCAAAGCCCTGACGATATGTTGAAGTCATATCAGTAGCAACCATGAAAACCCTCTACCTCCTCACTGGCTGCAACGATGCGGGCAAAACCACCGCCGCCCAGCCATACAACGGAGGCGTAATTCAGATATAAAACCAAGGAATGATAGAAAAAACGGTTTTTCACAACGCGGTAGTCTACTGGCTTCTAGTAGTGGGCTTGGCTAGCGGGGTGGTACTATCGGGTTACGCTTTGGTAACCGGCGTTAATCTGTTGGCTGGCTTTCGGCTGGTATGGTTGGCGGCAATACTATTTCTGGTGGTGACGAAGCATAAATATGCTTTGACAAACCTAAAGTGGTGGTTAGGTATTGGGTTTATAGCTGGGCCGGCTTTTAGTCTGGCTGGTCGTCTTCTGCATGAGACGCTGGACGGTTTTTCATCCTTCAGCGTAGAGTTCTACCTGAATAAAGCTCTGTTGCTAGTCGTTGGACTTATCCTGTTTAGTTTCGTTCGTAGCACTGTTACAGTCGAGCGAATAGAGGCGAATTGATCATTTATCTACGCAATGTTCCCGGCCTGCCGCAACGCCCGTTGCGGCGGGCCGCTTTCGTTTCCGGGGCAGTATTGTACCTTTCTGACCTCCTGGCCGGCTGCAACGGAGCGGGCAAAACTACGGCTGCCTACGCCCTGCTGCCCACGCTGCTGGGGTGCCGGGAGTTCGTGAATGCCGATGAAATAGCGCGGGGCCTCTCGCCGTTTCATTGGTAGCCCCCGCGGGGCGGCATATCGGTAGACAAATGCGCATCAAACGTTTCAAAAGCCTCAGCGGGGCGACACAATCCGTAGAACGATAAGTGTCGCCCCGCTGGGGCTTTTACCATCTTATCTACTTCCTCCCTCTACCGATATATCGCCCCGCTGGGGCTTTAGCGTAGATATTCGTCGACAATACGACCACGCCTGGACAACTCGTTGCCGAAGGGGCTGCCGGTGAAACTCTCGTCACAAATGCAGAAATTTGGCAACGGCTAATGGCCACCTACTATGACTAACCAGGAAGAAATCAACCACGTCCGGAAGCAAGTGCGCAAAGGCTTGTTGGTAGCCTCTGACAGCCTGCTGGCATTCAAGCGCTACAAGAAAACGCCAGTAGTTATCGTCCGCGACGGGCAGGTAGCGGAAGTTTCACCCGACGCATTGCCCGCGTCAGCCCAGAAAGCAGCATAAGCCACGTTGCACACTTGCTACCCCCGGCCCGCCTGCGACACCCGTTGCGGCGGGCCGCTTTCGTTTCTGTTTAAGAATTATAAATTCATAACGTAGTCGCTACATGCTACAAATAGACAAGGAGGTCTTTCGAAATAATCTGTTGCTGACGCAGCAATACTGCGAACTTCAGTTGGCTAACGCCGAGAAAAATCATGCTTCCATTTTAAGGAGCATAAATCCTGTTGTCAACGGCAAATCGATTTTTGATTTTTGTTTTATTACCAATTATAACTACGAATCTATCAGAGCTGATATACCCGAAGTGTACATCTTTGACTTCCACTCGAATTGGACGACGGATCCTTTTAATCATGATTCTCTTGACGATTCCCCTATTAACAGTCTTTTTGAAGAGCAACTGAAGCGTAAGGCTGCTCTGGTCTATGAAAGCAGCTTGGAATCGGAAGGCGGGGTTCTGGCCGTTCGGATCTGGGACACGGTTGTGGACGGGGCCGCCCAGGGCGAATCAAGAGGCTTTCTCGACGAATACGATTTTCCTCCCGTTGATACCTGGTTTTACAAAATCGTTGGGGCAGATGAAGCTATTCTATTCGCTTGGGTACCGAAGCAGTTCATGTGGTTAGTTGATCAGGGAATTGCAGTAAATGTGCCCGATATGATGGGGTGGTTTGAAAAAGAATACCCGCAGGATTACACACGGGTTATGAATTAAAGCCCCTATGTAGTATCCGATGCTTATCCGGCCCGCCGCAACGCCCGTTGCGGCGGGCCGCTTTCGTTTCGGCAGGCGTGCTTTCTGGGGAGGTGGCTTTTACAGCACTGCATAAAGGCACAGTCACCGGGATATTGCTTCTCCGCCAATACGCCCGGGCGCCTTCCCGGTGACTATGCATAAAAACAAATGCCCCAGCTCCCCTACCACTTGGTAGGGGAACTGGGGCATTTGTTTTTGCCCACATACCAGGTGGTAAGTGTCTTGGGACAAATGTCCCGCTGCACTTACCACCTGGTATGTGCGTCGGGACGTTTGTTTTTAGGCACAGTCACTGGGAAAGTGCTTTGGGACAATTGTCCCAAGGCACTTTCCTACGGGAAAGAGCAGATGGGCCGTGTTTTGGGAACTCCGCAAAGGCCGTATCTTCCCCTGACCAACCCGTTCCGGCTATGGATACCGACTACCTCAGCAGCGTCCGCAAGCAGTTCGCCTACTACCAGCTGCTCGGCGAGCAGACCTTTGCCCAGGTGCCCGACGCGGCCCTGTTCTGGCAGCCCAACCCGGCCTGCAACAGCATGGCCACCATCGTGAAGCACCTAGCCGGCAACATGCTTTCCCGCTGGACCGACTTCCTAACCACCGACGGAGAAAAGGAGTGGCGGCAACGTGAAGCCGAGTTCGACAACGACCTGACCACCCGCGCCGCCATGCTGGCCCTGTGGGAGCAGGGCTGGCAGTGCCTGTTCGCGGCCCTCGACTCGCTCACGCCCGCCAACTGGGACCAGCTGGTTTACATCCGCAACCAGGGCCACACCATCACCGAGGCCATCAACCGGCAGCTGGCCCACTATCCCTACCACGTGGGCCAAATCGTGCTGCTGGGCAAGCTCGTGCAGCAGGAGCAGTGGCAGTCCCTGTCGATTCCCCGGGGCGGCTCGGCGGCTTTCAACGCCGAGAAGTTTGCCCAAGAGCGCCACCGCGCCCATTTCACCGACGAGTCGTTGGGTGGGAACGGTAAAGTAGAATAGAGCGTCATTCCGAGCAGAGCGAGGAATCTCGCGTGCAGTCGTTGTTTCATCTGTCATCCTGAGCAGCGCGAAGGACCTTCCTCGCCTTTGTGATAAACCTGATGCAATGTGACAAAGCCCTTGGCCATTTAGCGTGGTACTGGGCTTTGTCACATCGGCAAAAACGGTAATGGAGTAGGTGAGGAAGGTCCTTCGCTTTGCGTACACCAGATGAAGGATGACAGAGGGGGAAGTGCGGGCGCTACCCGCTTCCTCCCAATTTCAGCCTGAACCGTATAGCCTTCGGACCTTATTCTGCAGCGCTATGGCGAAGAAAACCGTATCTGAAATTATTGTCGATACCCTGATTGCGGCCGGCGTCACCCGCGTCTACGGCGTGGTCGGCGACTCGCTCAACGGCATCACCGACGTAATCCGGGCCCGGGAGGGTATTGAGTGGGTGCACGTGCGCAACGAGGAAGCCGGGGCGTTTGCCGCCGGGGCCGAGGCCCACGTCACGGGCTCGCTGGCCGTGTGCGCCGGCTCCTGCGGGCCCGGTAATACCCATTTGCTCAACGGCCTCTACGACTGCCACCGCAGCCGGGTGCCCGTGCTGGCTTTGGCCGCCCAGATTCCCAGCGTCGAAATCGGCAGCCAGTACTTCCAGGAAACCCACCCCGAAACCACCTTCAAGGAGTGCAGCGCCTACTGTGAGCTGATCGGCCACCCCGACCAGGCCGTGCGCTGCACCGAAATTGCCATCCAGACCGCCCTGACCCAGCGCGGGGTGGCGGTGCTGGTCGTGCCCGGCGACATCAGCCACCAGCAGGCCGAAGCGCCCGAGCCCCGGCTGCCGGTGCTGCGCAGCAAGGCTACGCTGGTGCCCGGCCTCGAAGACCTGCGCGCCGCCGCCGACCTGCTCAACACCAGCGACAAAGTCACGATTATGGCCGGGGCGGGCTGCGCCCAGGCCCACGCCGAGCTGCTGCAAGTGGCCGAAATGCTGGGGGCTCCCGTTGTTCACGCCCTGCGCGGCAAGGAATACGTGGAGCCCAACAACCCCTACGACGTGGGCATGAGCGGCCTGCTGGGCTTTACTTCCGGCTACGAGGCCCTCATGTCTGCCGACGCCATGCTCATGCTCGGCACCGATTTTCCCTACGTGCAGTTTCTGCCCCAGGAGGCTCGCACCGTGCAGATCGACGTGCGCGGCGAGCATATCGGCCGCCGGGCCCGGGTCGAGGTGGGCCTCGTCGGCGACGTGGCCGCTACGCTGCGGGCGTTACTGCCGCTGTTGAATCATAAGTCGGACCGCCACCACCTGACCAAGGCCCTGGACCACTACCGCGAAGCCCGCCAGGACCTCGACGAGCTGGCCACCGGCGAGGACGGCGACACGAGCATGCACCCGCAGTACGTGGCCCGCTTGCTGAACGAGCAGGCTGCCGAGGACGCCATTTTCACCTGCGACGTGGGCACGCCCACCATCTGGGCCGCCCGGTATTTGCAGTTCAACGGTAAGCGCCGCCTCGTGGGCTCCTTTAACCACGGCAGCATGGCCAACGCCATGCCGCAGGCGCTGGGCGCGCAGCTGGCCTTTCCCGGTCGCCAGGTTATTGCCCTGGCCGGCGACGGCGGCTTTGCCATGCTGATGGGCGAGCTGCTCACGCTGAAACAGCTCAAGGCCCCGGTCAAAATCGTTATTTTCAATAACAACAGCCTGGCCTTCGTGGAGCTGGAAATGAAGGCTTCGGGCATTCTGAACTACGGTACCGACCTGGAAAATCCCAACTTCGCGGCCCTGGCCGAAGCCGCCGGCGTGCGGGGCATCCGCGTCACGGACCCGGCCGCGCTGCCCGCCGCCATTGCCGACATGCTGGCCCACCCCGGCCCGGTGATTCTGGACGCGGTGGTGAAGCGCACCGAGCTGTCGATGCCGCCCACCATTCAGAAAGAGCAGGTGCTGGGCTTCAGCCTCTACACCCTCAAAGCCATTATGAGCGGCCGGGGCGACGAAGTGCTGGAGCTGGCCAAAACCAATCTGCTGCGGTAGGGGAGGGGTAAAAGAACGTCATGTCGAGCAGAGCGAGGAATCTCGCGGGCTGTCGTTGCTAAACTGCCTGTCATCCTTCGCTGGGCGTGCGCCAGATGAAGGATGACAGACGCGGGGAAGAGAAGAAGCGCAGCGGTTCCCGCCTCTGCCGTGGTGTTTCCTGTGCTCGGCCTGCCGTTCTTTGCCAAGCCCCAACCGACCCATTCTTGTGCCCCTGGAATTGAACAATACGCCCCCTGATCTATGTTAATTCCGGGCCACTGGCCGTGGTGATACCGCGCCAGTTGCGTTTATTTGCTCTTCCCCGCATTTCGGCGGCCGTTTTTGCCGGCTGCCCGTTCGCCAATCCATGACCAACAAAGAAATTAAAGCCCTTATTTCCCTGCTGGATGATCCGGAAATTGCCCCGCAGATTCAGGACCGTATTCAGACGCTGGGGGAAAGTATAATTCCATTTTTAGAAGAATCGTGGGAGGAAAGTCTCGACCCGCAGCAGCAGCAGCGCCTCGAAGACCTGATTCACAACCTCCAGTTTGAGGGCTTGCAGCAGCGCCTGCGCGTGTGGCGCGACTCGGGCGGCGAAAACCTGCTGGAAGGCATGTGGCTACTCAACTCCTACCAGTACCCCGACGCCGACCTACAGGCCCTGAACCGCGCCATCGAGCAGCTGCGCTTCGAAGTCTGGACCCTGCTGCGGCCCGACATGCACCCCGCCGACCAGATTCAGGCCCTGAACCACGTGCTGTTCCGGACCCATAAGTTCGCGGCCAACACCCAGAACTTCCATTCGCCGGCCAACTCCATGCTGCACCTGGTGCTGGAAACGCGCCGGGGCAACCCGCTTACGCTGTGCGTTATCTACCTGCTGGTGGCCCAGCGGCTGAATCTGCCCATTTTCGGCGTGAATCTGCCCAACCTGTTCGTGCTCACCTACCGGCCCGAAGACCGCACGGTGCCCGCGTTTTACATCAACTGCTACAACCGGGGCCTGATTTTGTCGCGCACCGACATCGAGCACTACGTAGCCCAGCTCAACCTCTCGTCGAACGACATTTTCTTCGAGCCCTGTTCCCACCTCGACATCGTGCGCCGCGCCCTGCGTAACCTCGTGTTCAGCTTCGAAAAGATGCAGGAACCCGCCAAAGCTGCCGAAGTCAGCAAGCTGCTGACCATCCTCACCGACGAAAGCGGCGAGGCGACGGACACCGAGCTGGGTAGCGGCGAAGAAGATTAGCCTGGGCCAGATGCACAAGACGTGTTATGGCGAGGCGTAAGCCATTCCGCGCCTGAAGCGGCGTCAATCCGTCCTCTGAAATGTACTGAGCCCTCTATTGTAAAGGGCCCTGAGGCCTGAACCGTGTAACGCGAAGTTCCACTTCGCGAGTCGTTGAACGATGGTCGTTGTTATGGCGCGGCCGCCTCGCGAAGTGGAACTTCGCGTTACGAGCAAAAGCCCTTTCCCGTGCGAGCAGGAAAGGGCTTTCTGGTAAAAGGGCGGTTGTCACCAGCCGAGGACGGATTAGCTACGCTGTCCTTCCGGTGCTTCGTTCCTCGCAACGACGCGGGAGAAATTACGGCTTCTTGATCAGGCAGCCGGCGGCGCGGCGCTCGGTGGTGCCTACCGGGCGGCCGGCCAGTACGTTGTCGAGGGCCTGGGCCAGGTATTTGTCTTTGGCGTAGGCTTCCACCTGGGCGTTGTCGTCGATGGCGCCTTTGTAGCGCACCACGAAGCCCGTGCCGGAGGGCTCCAGCACGACGGCCTCCGGGGTTTTGGTGGCGCCCAGCAGGGCACTCACCTTCTGGCTTTCGTCGGTCAGGTAGGGGTAGTCGTCGGCGCCGGTGGTTTTCACCTTCATCTTCTCGGTGTCGGCGGCATCGGCCGTGGCTTCCAGGTTGATGGGCGTATTGATAAAGAGGAACTGCACGCCCCGGCCGCTATACGCCGCATTCAGCGCGTTGAGGCGGCTCTGGTAGAGCTTGGAAAAGGCGCAGTTCGGGTTGACGAACACCACCACTACGGCCTTGTTTTTGGCGTAGCTGCTCAGCGTGACGGTAGCGTTGGAAGGGCTTTTTAGGCTGAAATCACTGATGGTGCGGCCATCCTGGGCCCGGGCAACGCCCACGGCCAGGGCAGAGAAAACGAGGGCCGCGGCGGCAATAAGCGAGATTCGGCGAAAGGTCATAGGGGAAGAGGAAGTCAGAAGGAGGGCGGCGCGACGTCTTCTACACAGTAGGTGAGCAGGTAGTCGGCCGTGAGGCGCTGGTAATGAATCTGGTGTTGGCTGCGGGAGTTTTCTAGCAGCAGGTGCCCCGTCAACACACCTGCCTCCCGCAGCTCAAACGGGTTGAGCTGAATTTGCTCTTTAAACACCAGGCCCCGGCGACTATGCAGCTTGTAGAGCGTCTCTTTGGCACTCCAATAGAGACTGTGTTTGGCTACGTCGTCACCGGTGTTGGCTAGCTCGTCTTTCGATAAAAACCTGGCAGCCAACAATTGCGCTTTGGTGCGGATCAACTCAATATCTGTGCCAACGCGGCCCCGCGTGGCGACAATACCGGCCACCCACTCGCCCGAGTGCGACAGGGAAACCGCGTAATCGGGCAGCTGCTCGAAAAAAGGGCGGCCGTTGGCGTCGTTGCGCAGCACAGCCCGGGCGGCGGGGTTAGCCTCCTGGAGCAGGGCGTGGGCCAGCACCCGGCCCGCCAGCCACTGCAGGTTGCGGTTTTCGTCGCGGGTGGCGGGCTGCAGCTGGCTGTAGAGCTCGGGCCGGGGCACTTGCTGTAGCAGTTCGGCGGGCTGCTCCGTCAGCTGCCACAAGCCCAGCAGGGCGTGGTCGGAAAGCGGCGTGACGGAATGGAGCGGCATACGGAAAGATACGGGAGGAAAGCCGCGTCGGACTTAGCAGCCGCAAAGATAGATAACGGGCTAGCCGTAGCCGCCACCACGCCCTGTGTAGGCTGACCTCGTCAAAACTGGCGTATTTTTGCCCTAAATCCTAACCCAACGCCATGCCGCTGCTTTTTCGTCCGGAGGTTCAGAAGCTTGCCACTCTCACCGGCCACCACGACTGCGTCTACGCCCTGACCGGCTCGGCCCAGGAAACGGTGGTGTACTCGGCCGGCTCCGATGGATTTGTGGTGGCCTGGGACAGCGCCGCGCCCGAGCAGGACGGCGAGCTGGTGGCCCGGGTCGAAAACTCGGTGTATGCCCTGCGGTATCTACCCAAAAGGCAGCTGCTGCTCATCGGCCACAACTTCCAGGGCTTGCAGGTAATCGACCGGCCAGCCAAAAAGCTGGTGCACGCCACCGCGCTGCCCCCCGTGGCCATTTTCGACATTGCGTACTCCGAGGCCCGGCAGCGCATCTACGTGGCTATGGCCGACGGCACGCTGGCCGTACTGCACGGTGAGGATTTTCGGCTGTTGCAGCTGCTGCGCCTTTCCGAGAAAAGCCTGCGCTGCCTGGCCCTGCACGAGCAGCGCGGCGAGCTGGCGGTAGGCGGCTCCGACACGCTGATCCGGGTGCTCGACGCGGCCACGCTGACGGTGAAATACACGCTGGAAGGCTCCACCAACTCGGTGTTTACGGCCACCTATTCGCCCGACGGCACCTACCTGCTCACGGCCGGGCGCGACGCCCACCTGCGCATCTGGGACGTGCAGCAGGGCTACCGGGAGCAGCAGAGCATTATTGCCCACCTGTTTGCCATCAACCACGTGGCCTACAGCCCCGACGGGCAGTTTTTTGCCACCTGCAGCATGGACAAATCCATCAAGCTCTGGGAGGCCGAGAGCTTCCGGCTGCTGCGCGTGCTCGACAAGGCCCGGCACGCCGGACACGGCACTTCGGTGAACAAGTTATTTTGGTCCGGACCGCGGAAACGGCTAGTTTCGTGTAGCGACGACCGAAGTCTTGCCGTGTGGGAGCTGCACGTCGCCCCCAATGCCTTATGAAAATTACCGCCCTCGATATCCGGCAGAAGACCTTTGAAAAAGCTTTTCGGGGCCTCAACAAAGAAGAAGTAGAAGCTTTCCTGGTGACCTTGTCGCAGCAGTGGGAGCGGATGGGCGACGAAAACCGCGAGCTGCGCCTCAAGCTGGAGCACGCCACCCAGGAAGTCAGCAAGATGCGGGAGGTGGAAACCTCGCTCTACCGCACCCTGAAAACGGCCGAAGACACCGGCAACAGCATTACCGAGCAAGCCCAGCGCGACGCCGAACTGCGGGTGCGCGAAGCCCAGCTCAAGGCCGAGCAGCTGCTCAATGACGCCCGCCAGAAAGCCCGCCAGGTGGTCGACGACGCCTATAAGCAGGCCGAGAAAACCGTGGGCGAGATGAAAACGGAGGTGAACGGCCTGGGCCAGGAATGCCAGCGCCTGGAAAACCAGCTCGAAAGCCTCGTGCGCGACTTGCAGCGCCTGGCCAACGACACGCTCGACAAGGTGGAAAAAGTGAAGGCCCGGCCCAAAACGGAGGCCGCCGCCATCCTTTCGCGGGCGGCAAGCGTAAAGGTGAGCAGACCCGATTCCTCACCTGAAACCGACACTGCCATGTACGTAGGCTCTGCTTCCACTTCTTCCGTTGCCGCCGTTGCGGGAGCCACCGCCGCCGCTGGCGGGGGCGTCGCCTTCGACCAGCCCGCCGCCCGCCCCATCGGGCCGCAGCCGGGCAGCTACAACCCCAAGCCGGGCCAGCAGCCCGACCCCGGCGCCCCGGCCCAGACGCCCGGCCCCGATATTGAGCCCAACCGCACGCCCCACGAAAACCCCGGCTACGTTGATCCGTCGCGCATCTATAACCCCGAGCCGGCCCGCGTGCCCGAGCCCGACGCGCCCCACATCGAGCCCACCGCGCCCGATATTCAGCCCGTAGGCCCCAACCACCCGGAAATCACCCAGCCTTCCCCCGCGACGCACCCCGGCATGGCCGCGGCCAGCGCCGCCGAGAAATCCTTTTTCGACGAAATCTAACCCCCGGATTGGCTACGCCGAACTTCGTTTCGACGGATTTTTTGGATTAGCCGGATTTTGTAAACGAGTCCCGACGAAGCCTGCCCTTTGGGGTGGGCTTCGCTGTTTCCGGTAGTTATAGCATACTTTTAGCCACTACCCGGCCGGTAAGACCCGAGCCGGCCGCGTGAGAAAAGGACTCACCATTTCACCACTTTACAATTTCACTACCTCACCGCATGGGCCAGATTGCACTGGAAGGAATGGAGTTTTTTGCCTACCACGGCTTCTATGATGAGGAGCAGAAAATCGGCAACCGGTACAGCGTTGACCTTTACGTGGGCACTGATCTGCACGCGGCGGGCACGTCCGACGCCCTGGACAACACGGTGAACTACGTGGTGCTCTACGGCATCGTGAAGGAGGAAATGGCCGTGTCGGCGCGGCTGCTGGAGCACGTCGGCCACCGGATTCTGGACCGGGTGCTGGGGCAGTTTCCGCACGTGAAATCGGTGAAGGTGAGCGTGTCGAAGTACAACCCGCCGTTTGGGGGCGTGTGCGAAAGGTCGCGCGTGACGATGAAGCGCAAGCGGGCCAAGGTGCCGGCGTAGATACTTTTGCCGGTTTCGGGCGGGAAACTGGGGTAGGGCGGGGCCGCCGGTTTTCGACTGGCTGCCTCCGGCAACGTTGCCGGCAACGTTTGCATAACTTTATTGCGGGCTTTGCCCTACTAGGTGCTCATTTGCTGGATTTTAGCAGGTAGGTTTAAGTGAACCTTACCCGCTGGCGGCTTCTGCCGCTACCCACCCAAATTCCCCGGCGTATGAAGCATCTGCTTTCCTTACTCTTATTGCTGCTGTTGCCTTGGGCGCTGCGGGCCCAGAGCTTAACCATCTTAGAGTCAGGTGGCTGGCTGGAGTCGGCGTACGTGCGGTGGCAGCCCCTTGCCACGGCGCAAAGCTACAACGTGTACTACAGCGGCGGCGGCCTCGTCAATCAGAAGCTCGACGACCAGCTCATCCGGAGCTACGGCTCCTATTACCGGGCTGACGCGCTGGGTCTGGCCCCCGGCACGTACACGCTCAAGATCGTGCCCGTCGTTTCGGGAGTCGAAGGCACTGCCACCGTGACCAGCTCCCTGACGGTGCGGGCCCAGGACCGGACCGGATTTGCCTTTAGCGGTGGCCGGGTGCCGGGCGCCTACAACGCCGACGGCACGGTGAAAAGCAACGCCGTTATTCTCTACATCACGCAAAACACCAAGAATACCGTCTCCCTCAACGTGACCGGTGCTTCGGTGAACCCCTGCGTGGGGCTGCAAACCATTCTCGACGGCTTTAAGAAAGGGCGGGATGCGCGGCCGCTGCTCGTGCGCCTGGTCGGCAACATCACCGACCCGAGCTACCTGCTCAGTGGCGACCTGGTTATCGAAAACAACAATCTGGCGACCAGCTTCATTACCCTGGAAGGCGTCGGCAACGATGCCGTGGCCAATGGCTGGGGTATTCGGGTGAAAAGTGCTTCCAACGTGGAAATCCGCAACCTCGGCAGCATGAACTGCGACAGTGACGAGGGCGACAATATTGGCCTACAGCAGGACAATGACCACATCTGGGTGCACAACGTCGATTTCTTCTACGGCCGCGCGGGCAGCGACGCCGACCAGGCGAAAGGCGACGGGTCGCTGGATTGCAAGAAGTCGACCTACGTGACCTTCGCCTACAACCACTTCTGGGATTCGGGCAAGTCGAACCTGCTGGGGCTGAGCGAAGCCTCGACGCAGGGACTCTACATCACCTACCACCACAACTGGTACGACCATTCCGACTCCCGGCATCCCCGGGTGCGGTATTATTCGGCCCACGTGTACAACAACTACTACGACGGCAACGCCAAGTACGGGGCCGGCTCGACGCTGGGCTCCTCGGTGTTCATGGAAGGCAACTACTTCCGCAACTGCAAGTACCCGATGCTGACCTCCATGCAGGGCACGGACGTGTACAACCCCGTGACGCAGGCCAACGACTACAACAACATGCCGATTTTCTCGAACGAGAACGGGGGCACCATCAAGGCCTTCGATAACTACATGGTGGGGCAGCAGCGCTTCGTGCCCTACGGCGCGGTCGGCTACCCGAAGTCCACGGTCGACTTTGATGCCTACGTGGCTACCACCCGCGGCGAGCAGGTGGGCAGCGCCGTCGTGTCGGCCTACGGCGCCAACACGTACAACAACTTCGATACGAACCCGGCCGTCATGTACGCCTACACGCCCGATGCCCCGGCGGCGGCGCAAACCAAGGTAGTGCAGTATGCGGGCCGCGTGCAGGGCGGCGACTTTAAGTGGAGCTTTAACAACGCCGTTGATGATGTTTCTTCGGCCGTGAACGTGCCGCTGCAAACGGCGCTGGTCAACTATGCCACGGGCTTGGTTTCCGTGCAGGGCGACGGGCCGGCATCCGGTGGTGGCGGCGGCGGTTCTACGGCGGCCGATATGGTGCACAACTTCACCCTGGCCGGCACGACCAGCACCTTCTACACTATCACCGGCAACCTGTCGACCTCGCAGGGCACGGTGGTGTATAATGGCCTGAACCTGACGCAGTGCCTGAAACTGGAGTCGTCGACGAACATTGCCTTCACGACCACCGCGTCGGCCACCGTCACGATGGTGTTCAATGACAGCTTCAGCGGCACGGTTAAGGTGGATAACGTGAGCCAGACCGTCAGCGCGGGCCGGCTGACGCTGACGCTGCCGGCCGGGCCGCATCAGATTGCCAAAGGCACTACCGCCAACCTGTATTACCTGAGCACCGCTTACCCAACCACCCTGGGAGCCGGGCAGCCACAGGCGGAACTCGCCCTCACGGTTAGCCCAAACCCGGCGGCGGATGCGGTGGTAGTAGGGTGGAAGAGCCCGCGGGAGTTTTCGCTCTACACCATCACGGGCAGCCTGCTGAAAACCGGCACCACGAATCAGCCACTCAGCCTGAAAGACGTGAAGCCCGGGCTATACCTGATTCTACTTCAGGACGAGGCCGGGCACCTGCGCACGGCGCGCCTGCTCAGGCAATAAGCCAGGCGGGGTGCACGGGCGGTAAAAACAACGGCTCCGCACCCTGACCGGTTATCCTGCGAAAAACCAGCTTTACGGCTGGTTTTTCTGTTTGTTTTCTATTTATACGAAATAAATCGTAGATAAAATTTGCTTCTACGATTCACTTCGTATATGTTTGATGTACGAAGTAGTTCGTATCAAGAAAAGACCCCTAGCTATGAGTAAGGCACCCCTTCCCAAACCCACCGAATCGGAACTTGAAATCTTGCAGGTGCTCTGGCAGCACGGCCCCAGCACCGTCCGGTTCGTGAACGACGAGCTCAGCCAGAAGCGCGAAGTAGGCTACACCACCACCCTGAAGCTGCTGCAGCTCATGCTCGACAAGGGCTTGGTGCTGCGCGACGACGACAGCCGCACCCACGTGTACCGGGCCGCCGTGCGCCAGGAAGAAACCCAGGGCCTGCTGCTCGACCGGTTCGTGGAAGCGGCCTTTGGGGGCTCGGCCATGAAGCTGGTGATGCAGGCCCTGGGCAACCGCCGCACGTCCAAGGAAGAACTGCGCCAGATCCGGACTCTGCTCAACGAAATCGAAAACGACAAACCCGAAACTGAGAAAGGAGGCCCCGATGAGCTGGCTTGAGAATGTGTTGTCGCCGGAACTCGTGCGGGCCGTCGGCTGGACGATAGTACACTCGCTCTGGCAGGGCGCGGTGGTCGGCTTGGCGTTGGTGGGGCTGTTGCTGGTGCTGCGCCGGCACTCGGCTCAGGTGCGCTACAACGTGGCCGGCCTGGCCCTGCTAACCATGCTCGGGCTGGCGCTGGCTACGTTTGGCCGCCACTACGCCGTGGCCCTGGCCCGCACCGCCGCCCCGGCGGCTTCGGCGGCCCCGGCTTCCGCCGCAACTGATACGCCGAATCTGCTGGATACGACGGTGGCTACGTCGCGGGAGGTAGTGGCCGCGCAGTCGGTTTCGTTGCTGGAAACCGGCCGGCAGTATTTCGACCAGCACCTGCCCCTGATTGTGGCGGCCTGGTTTCTGGGCTTGCTGGCCATGACGCTGCGCATGCTCGGCGGCCTGGCGTACGTGCAGCGGTTGCGCCACTACCGCGTCGAGCCGCTGTCGGCGCAGTGGAATGAGCGGCTGAACGTGCTGGCCGACCGTGCCGGGCTGAAGCGCACCATTACGCTGCTGGAGTCGGCGCTGGTGAAGGCCCCGCTGGTGGCCGGCCACTTGAAACCCGTAATTCTGCTGCCCCTGGGCACGGTTATGGGGCTCAGCCAGGCCCAGCTGGAGGCCATTCTGGCCCACGAGCTGGCCCACATTGCCCGCCGCGACTACCTGATGAACATTCTGCAGTCGATGGCCGAAATCCTGTTTTTCTACCATCCCGCCGTGTGGTTTATTACGGCCTGCCTGCGCACCGAGCGCGAAAACTGCTGCGACGACGAAGCCACCGCCATCTGCGGCGACCCGCTGACGCTGGCCAAAGCCCTGGCGGCCCTGGCTGAAATGGGGCAGCGCGTGTACCCCATACCCCAGCTGGCACTGTCGGCGGTAGGGCCCGACGGCTCGCTGCTGGGCCGCATCCGGCGGCTGGTGCAGCGCCGGGCCGCGCCGACCTTCTCGGAGGGCTTCATGGCCGCGCTGGTCGTAATGGGCGGCCTGGCGCTGATTGGCCTGACCACCGTGGTGTCGATGGCCAACCCCCGGCCCTGGCCCGAAAAGGCCCGGGAGCTGGTCGGTGCCGTGTTCGGACCCGAAAACAGCATGTGGGAAAAAAGCCTGCACGCGCTGCAGCTCAACTCCTCCGTCGAGCTGGCGCCTTCGGAATTCCCGGTGCCTTTTCCGGATGCTACCGTGGCTGGTGACGACGACGACGACAAGAAGAAGCGCAAAAATAAGTCGAAGGACAAGGGCGACCAGCACACGGTAATCGTGCGGGAAGCCGACGAGGACGAGCCCCTGCGCCGGGGCAAAGACGGCGGCACCGTGGTAGTAAAGCGCGACAAGAAGGGCCGCGTTACGGAGCTCTACGTCGATGGGCAGCGCATTGAGATGGAAGAAGGCAAGCAGAAAGCCAAGGGCAACAGCACCGAAATCATTCGGCTGGCCCCCGGCAGCCGCGCCAGCCGCAGCCGCTCCAATTCGAGCTTCAACTTCGATTTCGACTCGCGCAACTACGGCATGTCGGCCCGCGACCAGGAAGAGCTGCGCAGCTCGATGCGGCGGCTGGAGCAGGACCTGAGCCGGAACGAAGACGAAATTCGCCGCGGCACGAGCCGCGCCTACGTGCTGAGCGACGGCAACCGCGTGGAAATCCGCAACGGCCGCGCCGTCACGGTCGACACCGACCGGATTGCCGCCAAGGCCCTGCAAGATGCCGAGCACTCCTTGCGCGAGGCCGAGCGCAACGAAACTGATGCCGAAGCCCGCGCCAGGATCAGCGAGGAGCTGGAGCGCCTGCGCGAGCGGCGCGACGAGCTCCGCTCCCGGCAGGAAGAAGCCCGCAGCCGCGAGCTGGAAGCCAGCCAGGCCGACCGGGAACAAGCCCAGCTGGAGCGCGAGCGGCAGCAGGCCGAGCGCGAACGGCAGCAAGCCGAGCGGGAACGAGCCCGGGCGGAGCGCGAAAGGGAGCGGGCCATCCGGGAAGAGCAGAACAACAAAGTGGAGGAGAGTATCGTCGATGAGCTGGTAGAAGACAACCTGATCAAAGACCGCAAAAACTTCCAGCTTGTGCTGAAAGGTACCGGAATGGTGGTCGATGGGCAGCAGCAGCCCGCCGCCGTGGCTGCCAAGTACAAGAAGCTGTTTGAGGAAGGCACCGGCCGCACCCTCGGCACGTCGGGCTCGATGGTGTTCAGCAACTCGGGCGGCAACGTGAGCCGGATTTACTCCAATACCTCCGGCGGCTCGAAGTACACCTCGACGCCTCCTTTGCCGCCGCTGCCGCCGGTTCCGCCCTTGGCGCCGGGTGCTTCCCGGGCCTCGCGCAGTCGGCTGGCGCCCGTGGCCCCCGCCCCGCCCGCGCCGCCCCGCCCTCCGCGGGCCCCGCGCAACGTGAAGGTGAACTCGGTGGCCCTGGGCGAGCAGCTGCGCAAAGACGGCCTCATCGACGCCGAGGCCCGCTCGTACCAGTTTCAGCTCAATCAGAACGGAATGTCGGTCAACGGGCAGAAGCAATCCGCGGAAACGGCGAAACGCTACCGGACGCTGCTGGGCAAAAACGACGAGAAAAACTTCAACATGGACGTCGTTATTACCGAATAGCCGGCGCCATTCAGGGAAAGGCCTGCCACCGGGCAGGCCTTTTTTGTGTCCTGCTCCGCCTAGCTGAGCAACCATTAGGCATCGGCTATCATCTATTCACGCACTTCCCCATTCTTTCCTTCATTCTGCGTTCATGAGCTTACGTGTACTTCTCTGTTGTTGGCTGGGGCTGCTCACGTACACCGTTGCCGCGCAGACGCCCACGCCGGCGGCTTCCGCCGCGGCCGATGCCAAGGTGCTGGCCCCGAAAAAACAGCTGTCGGCCCTGCGCATCAGCGAGGCCATCAAGCTCGATGGGGTGCTCGACGAGGCCGTGTGGCAGCAGGCTGCCATTGCTACCGACTTTATCCAGAACCGGCCCAACCCCGGGCCGCCCGAGAAGCACAAAACCGAGGTGCGCGTGCTCTACGACGACGCCAACCTCTACATCGGGGCCGTGATGCACGACGTGGCCGGCGACTCGATTATGCGGGAGCTGACCGCGCGCGACAACTTCGGCAACACCGACTTTTTCGGCATTTTTCTGGATACCTACCAGGACAAGCTCAACGGCTACGGCTTTTTCGTGACCACCGGCGGCGTGCAGATGGACGCGCGCTACTCGCCGGCCGGGGGCGAAGATTTCAACTGGAACGCCGTCTGGGACTCGCGCACCAGCGTGAAAGGCACCGACTGGTACGCCGAAATGCGGATTCCGTACTCGGCCATCCGGTTCAGCAAAGCCCCCGAGCAGGTGTGGGGCCTGAACTTTATGCGCCAGCGTAAGCGCGACAACCAGGCGTTTTTCTGGAACGAGGTGAAGCCCGCCGTCGACGGCTTCGTGAACCAGTGGGGCACGCTGACCAACCTGCGCAGCATTGAGCCCCCGCTGCGCCTGTCGCTAACGCCCTACATATCGGGCTACGTGAACCACAACCCCGTGGCCGACGACGGTACGCGCCGCACCACCACGAGCTTCAACGGCGGGGCCGACGTCAAGTGGGGCATCAATGAGAGCTTCACCCTGGACGCCACCCTGGTGCCCGACTTCGGGCAGGTGCAGAGCGACAACCAGGTGCTGAACCTCTCGCCCTTCGAGGTGCAGTTCAACGAAAACCGGCAGTTCTTCACCGAGGGCACTGAGCTGTTCAACAAAGGCAACCTGTTTTACTCGCGCCGCGTGGGCGCCACGCCCATCGGCTTTTACGGCGTGAGCAAGTCGGATAAGGAGAAAATCATCCGGAACCCTTCCGAAACCCGCCTGCTGAACGCCACCAAGGTGTCGGGGCGTACGAGCAAGGGGCTGGGCATCGGGGTGTTCAACGCCGCCAGCAACGACGTGTACGCCACCATCCGCGACAATGAGACGGGGCAGGAGCGCCAGGAGCTGACCCAGCCCTTCAGCAACTACAACATTGCCGTGCTCGACCAGAGCCTGAAAAACAACTCCTACGTCTCGCTAATCAACACCAACGTCACGCGCTTCGGCCGCACCTACGACGCCAACGTGACGGGCGGCCTGTTCCGGTTTGCCAACAAGAAAAACTCCTACGCCGTGGATGGCCGCCTGGTGTACTCGCGCCGGCGCGGCAACGTGTTCCACGAAGACGACCTGATCGACGACCGGGACGGCTACAAGTACCAGCTGGGCGTAAGCAAAATCAGCGGCAGCTTCACCTGGGGCGTGAACCACGGCATTGAGTCGCACAGCTACAACCCCAATGACCTGGGCATTCTGTTCGGCAACAACAACATCAGCCAGGGCATCTACGGCAACTACAACCACTACAAGCCCTTCTGGAAGGTCAACAACTTTTACTCCTACTTCGGCCTCGACCAGTCGTTTCTCTACAAGCCCACGCTCTACCAGAAAACCAACCTCTACGGCGGGGCCAACACGACCTTCACCAAGAGCTTCCTGACCACGGGCTTCAACTTCGACGTGAACCCCATCAACCGCGACTATTTCGAGCCGCGCAAGTCGCCCCTGGGCGAGTACTACGTGCGGGTGCCCGCCAACGCTAACTTCGGGGCCTTTGCCTCGTCGGACTACCGCAAAAAGCTGGCCCTGGATCTGAACGGCGGCGTGCGGGTGTACCGGGAGGAAGACCGGTTTGAGCGGCCCCGCCGCCTGGGCATCGGCTTTGGCGTGTCGCCGCGCTACCGCGTGAATAACAAGCTCAACTTCCGCTACAGCCTCGACTGGAGCACCAACCGCAACCAGATTGGCTACGTGAACCCCAGCCGGGGCGACGATGGCAGCCTGAGCGACAAGTACCCCGAGGATGCGGCCGTGCTCAAGGAGTTTCCGCGGGCCGTGCTGCTGGGCCGCCGCCGCGTGGTCACGGTATCCAACGTATTGCAGGCCGCCTACACGTTCACCAACCGCATGTCGCTGACGGTGCGCACGCGCCACTACACCAGCACGGTGCGCTACCTGGGCTTTGCCCGCCTCAACCCCGGCGGCGACGAAGCCCCCGTTGCCTACGCCCGCAACCGCGACAACACCTTCAACGCCTTCAACGTGGACGCGGTGTACTCGTGGTGGTTTGCGCCCGGCTCCCAGGTCAGCATTGTCTGGAAAAACGCCGGCTCCACCTTTCTGCAGGCCAACGAAGCCACTCCGCTCTACTTCGACAACCTGAACAACACCATCAACACGCCCCACAACAACTCCGTGTCGGTGAAAATCCTGTACTACCTCGACTACCTGGCGTTGCGGCCCCGCCGGGCCTAAGCCGGCCACGAGTAGCTACAGCTACACTTTCCAGCCCCGTGGGTTCCGCTGCATTTGGTGGAACCCACGGGGCTTTTCGCGGAATGTATCGGCCCATGCGAAGCCCTGCCGCGGCTTTTTCGCCTGCTGCCCGACTGAGCTAAGTGTTTAGGGGCAAAGGCACCTGGCAAGCTGGGCGTGGCGTTTCGGGGCCAGGGGGAGAATGGTATAGTATTAATTGTATAATAGAAAAACTGTTTATGAGAATTGTGGCAATTGAAAGTGAAAAAAATATTATTAGCTGGCTCAGCAATTGTGTCGTAGCTTAGCTCCCGATTATCGCATAGTATCTAGGATTTATCCTGTGCTGGTTCGTGGTATAGTCTTGTTTTCCGCGTTATTTTTCTCCTTTCCGGTTACTTAATCTGCCGCCCGCTACGACTGGGTTAGCTCGTTACTGATTCACTACTAGGTGGTTGATCTGTTCGTGCGGTTTGGGCCTGGGTGCCGCTGACGTTTTACTCTGGTGGGTGCCCTGGCGAAGGGTACCGCTCAACTTCTATGCGCTTTATCGTGCATCTCGCCGGCTTTGCTCCGCAGTGCCCCGCTGTTTTTCATCCTCTCTTTTTCCACTTCTTCCTATTGCGTTATGACCCAATTTTCCTCTGGTAGTATTCCCAAACTAGGCCGGCTGCTCCTGCTGTTGCTCGGGCTGCTGGCCACGCTGACGGCGGCAGCTACGGCCCCGGCCGCTGCCGTAACCGTTAGCGTTACTCAGCCCACTAATAACAGTGTCGTCACGACTATTCGGCCCGTGTATGCCGGCACCACGGGCCCCAATACCGCTGTAACGGTGTGGGTGGACGGGGGCGTTACCCGGATTTCGGTTACCTCCGATGCCAGCGGAAACTGGCAGGTACGGCAGCCGACCAACCTGAGCAACCAGTTTCACACCGTGCACGCCGTAGTAGGTACGCTGAACAGTAACGTGGTGAACTTCACCGTGACTCCGGCGGCGCCTACGCTCACCTCGACCACGCCCGGCGGCGGGCCGGAGGGCGACACGTTTGCGCTGACCGGCGCCAACCTGTATGGCGTCACGAGCATTAAGTTCGACAAGAATCCCAGCAACCCGGGTAACGTTACCGCTACCTCCGGCTTTACCATCAGCGACGACGGCACCCAGATTACGGGCATCGTGATTCCATTTGGGGCCCGCAGCGGCCTGATGACCGTAACGGCTCCGGGCGGTATCAGCAACGGCATTTTCTTCGATGCCTACCTGCGGATCACCGTCAACAGGCTGGTACGCCAAACGCCCACTGCCGCCTCGACCAACGCTAATAGTGTGGCGTTCCGGATGATCTTGACGAACAGCCCACAACCGGCGCTGAGCGCTAGCAACTTCACGCTGGTCGCCTCCGCTGGTATCACCGGCGCCAGTATTACCAGCGCCGCCCCCTTTAGCTTTGGGTCGCCAACGTACGATATTGTCGTGAATACCGGTACGGGCGAAGGCACGATCAGCGTGCAGCTTACCTCCAACACGCCCGGGGCTACCCGCATGGTGAGCAACCTGCCCTACACGGCCGGCGAAGTATATACCATCGACCGGACCGCGCCCACCGCGGCAGCAGTGCTCAGCTCGCCACTCAACGGCGCTATTACCAGCGGCCAGCCCGCGTACAGCGGCACGGCCGAGGCGCTGAGCCGCGTAACCGTACTGGTAGATGGCACGAGCGTCGGCACGGCCACGACCACCGCGGCCGGCGACTGGACGCTGACTCAGCCCACGCCCCTGGCGGCCGGCACCCACACCATCAGCACCACGCTGCAGGACCAGGCCGGCAACGACGGCCCGGCCGGGGCGGCTTCCACGTTTGTCGTTGACCTGACGCCTACAGTGCTGACGCTGACGCCCGGCTCGGCCCCGATAGGCGGCACGATTTCGCTGAGCGGTACCAACCTGACGGGCGTGACGACCATTACCTTCGAGAAAAGTCCCAACGTCTCGACCTATCCAACCACCACTTCGGGCTTCGTGATAAACGCGGCCGGCACCCAGATTACCGGGATTGTAGTGCCCGTGGGCGCCAAGAGCGGCAACCTGACGGTGACTTCGCCCAACGGCACCAGTAGCCCCCAATTCTTTGCCCTGGTGCAGGACCTGGTAATCACCGGCAACCAGACGATTCCGCCCGGCAGCTACAATAGCATCACCATCGGCAGCGGCAGCACGGCCACGCTTTCCAGCAACGTCACCGTGACCTTCCAGCTGACCGTGGCCGACGGCGGCACGCTCAACACTTCTACCTACGTAATCGGCGGAAATGGCAGCTTCACGCTGGCCTCGGGCGGTACTCTGAGCACGGCTAATGCCAACGGTATTGCGGCCAGCGGCGCTACCGGTGCCATCCAAACCACCGGCACCCGTAGCTTCTCCACCGATGCCAGCTACTCCTACGCCGGCAGCGGGGCAATGGTAACCGGCTCGGGCCTGCCCAGCCAGGTGCGCAACCTGACCATCAACAACTTCGCCAGCCCCGTTACGCTGTCGGCCCCGGTGAGCGTGGCGCAAGTCGTGACCATCGGCTCGTCGGGCAACCTGGTGCTGAACGGCAACGCCCTGACGCTGCTTTCCTCCGGTGCCGGCACGGCTATGGTCGTCAACAGCGGCACGGGCATCATCAGCGGCAATACGGCCGTGGTGCAGCGCTACATTGACCCCAGCCTGAACTCGGGCCTGGGCTACCGCCACTACAGCTCGCCGGTGGCCGCCGCTACCTTCGCCGACCTGGCCACCGGGACCTACACGCCCGTGGTGAACCCCGACTACAATACGCTGGGCAACGCGGTAACTCCTTTCCCGACGGTATTCGGCTACAACGAAGCCCGCCTGGTGGGCACCAGCCCGATAACCCAGAACTTCGACTACGGCTACTTCTCCCCCGAAGCCCTGAGCTCGAACCTGGTGCGGGGCCGCGGCTACACCGGCAACCTCGACGCCGGCAGCCTCGTGGACCTGGTGGGCACGCTCAATACCGGCTCGGTGGCCGTGGGCGCCCTGACCCGGGGCACCGAAACCAACTCGGGCTGGCACTTTCTGGGCAACCCGTACCCCGCGCCGCTAGACTGGAAGAAAGTCCGGGTGAACCTGCCCACCGGTATGATTGATGCCGTGTACGTCTACAAGTCGACGGACCAGTACGGCGGCACTTACCAGGTTTTTCAGAACGGCTTTGGTAGCCTGCCCGGCGGTATCATCGGCTCCATGCAGGGCTTCTTCGTGCGGGTCAGCCAGACGGTCAACTCGTTCAATTTTATCAGCGCCTGGCGTTCTACTACGCTCGAAAACCCCGTTTTCAACCGCCCCGCCGCCGATTTGCGGCCCGCGTTGCAGCTGGACCTGGTCAGCAGCCAAGGCACCCACGACCCGACCTACGTGTACTTCGAGGAAGGCGCCACCGCCGGCCTCGATGACCACTACGACGCCGAGAAGCTGCCCAACACCACCGGCCTGAACCTGGCTTCGGTAGCCGTCGGCAAGGGGTTGGCCGTGAATGGCCTGCCCCTTATGCCAGCCACCCTCGTGCCCCTGACCGTGGGCGTGCCCGTGACGGGCAGCTACACGCTGCAAGCGGCCTCGTTGGCCAACTTCGGCAGCACACCGGTGTATCTGCTCGACGCCGAAACCGGCCAGCAGGTCGACCTGACCAAGCAAAGCACTTACCGCTTCTCGGCCAGCAACGCCGCCCTGATAACGGGCCGCTTTACGCTCAGCTTCGGCGCCCTGCGGCCCCTGGCCACCAACCCCGCGACGCTGGCGGCCGACGTGAGCGTGTATCCGAACCCGGCCCACGAGCAGTTCTCGGTGCTGATTCCGGCCGTGAGCGGGGCCACGCAGGTAGAAGCCGACCTGCTCAACTCGCTCGGCCAGGTCGTGAGCCACCACACGGCTCCGCTGCCCGCCGCCGGCACGAGCCTTTCCGTGAGTGCCAAGGGCGTGAAGGCCGGCGTGTACACGCTGCGCCTGCGGGCCGGTACGACCACCCTGACCAAGCGCGTGATAGTGCAATAACTTCTTGTCAGCCTGGCCTCGTTCCGGGGCCGGGCTTTGCCTTTTTACTTTGTAAGACGCATGAAATACCTGTTTCTCTCAACCGTATTCGCAGTAGCTATACTGGGCCTGACCAGTGAATCGGCGCGGGCCCAGGGCCCCGGCAACGGTGGTCCCCAGCCCGGGGCTACCAATGCTCCTATTGATGGTGGCGCTTCGGCGCTGCTGGCCGCCGGAGCCGCCTACGCCCTGCGCCGGCTGCGGCAGCGCCGGGCGGCATAGTACCCGCTGAGCCAAGCTGCCTTGCAAAAAGAGCCGGCCCGAAAAGGTCGGCTCTTTTTGCGTGCTATCTTCCGGCCGCTGCCCACTGCTAGCTTAGCTGCGCCACCGGGCAGACTGCGTTTTACCAAGCTGTTACTCTAACTTACCCGCTTCCCAACGATGCAACTCGGTTCCGTAGCTCTCCTGGTGCGCGACTACGACGAAGCCCTGGCCTATTACGTGGGAGTGCTGGGCTTCCGGCTGCTGGAAGATACCAGCCTGGGCCAGGGCAAGCGGTGGGTGCGCGTAGCACCGCCCGGGGCTGAGACTGGCCTGCTGCTGGCCCGGGCCGTGGCGGAAGAGCAGCGGGCCGCCATCGGCAACCAGAGCGGCGGGCGGGTATTCCTGTTTCTGCACACCGACGACTTCTGGGCCGACTACCAGCGCCTGCTGGTCCGGGGCGTACGGTTCCTGGAAGCGCCCCGCCTGGAAAGCTACGGCCACGTCGTCGTATTTCAGGACCTGTACGGCAACCGGTGGGACCTGCTGGAAGTGCGGCGCGGCTTATAAACCCAAGCGCCCGGCCCTGAAAATTCAAGGCCGGGCGCTTCTTACTGACAAGCGGACACGGGTTGGGCAATAGTACGTCGGTAGCCGTCCGTCCTCGGCGGGCTAGTGCACTTTAAGTTGGGGGTTTGACGTGTTCTTGCCCTTTTGACCCTTCTTGTGCTCGTGCAGCAATTGAATGACTTCGTGAGTAGGGTTGGAGCCTAAGCCAATCAGCAGCCCGGTAGCCGCGATGCGCAGCCCGGGCGTGGCCGGCAGCGGGTCGGTAGAATGTATGTCGCTCATGGCGTTGATGGCGGCAAAAACGTCGAGCTGGAAAATAGCGGCCAGGGCCAGGCCCAGCAGGGCGCCGAGGTAGAGGCTCAGCAGGCGGCGGCCCGGATTGTCCTTGAACGTGGCCAGGAAGTCCTGCATGCCGCTGATGGCCGTGTCGGCCAGGGCTACTCCTTCGCGGAGCCGGGGCAGTTCGTTCTGGTATTTGGTCACCAGGAAGTTTACGCTCTGGGCGGCGGTGGCGGCCAGCAGCTGCATGCGCTGGTTAGACGGCCCGTGGGCCCGGATATCGTTGAAGCGGCGCTGCATGCTGTCCAGGTCTTGCTGCGCCGTCGTGAGGTAGGCGGGAATGGCCTGCTCGGTACTGTGCGCCGTGGCCAGGGCCTGATCCAGGTGCCCGTGAAACGGCTTCAGCGAATCGGCGAGCTGCAGCTCCAGGTCGTGCACCTGCCGGCTGATCGACGTCATCGGCCAATATGCCCCGATGCGGGAGCTTAGCGCGTTCCAGATGCCCTCAATGACCCGCTCGATGCCGAGGGCCGCCGCCGTAATAAAGCCAATGGAAGCGGCTGTCTGGGTGCCTGCCAGCTTGTTTTCAGCCAGAATAATGAGGGCCAGCACCGCCCCGATGCTCAGCGGCCCCAGCCACTGAATCAGCCCGTTGGATAGCTCGTGCTGCTCGAAGTTGGGCCGGGTTGGCGTGTGTAATCCGCTCGGCGGGGGCGTGGCGGAGGGCTGGTCCGGAGCGGGAGTGGCTGTGGGAGTGGTAGCCGTAGGCAGCACGGAAGCGGGGGTGGCGGCCGGTGCCGACGGCGTGCTGCCAGTGGTAGAAGTGTCTAGCATCGGTATTGTACAAGAAAGGAGAAGGAAGCCGGCTACCGGGCGGGCCGCCGTGAATGATTCTGAAGCAGTTCAAAAAAATCAGCCATAGCCGGCGGCGCGGCAAGGAGTAAGTGAATCGGGACTTGAGCCGCCACGCGAGGGGCTGAGCTGGCCACACGCTTGCGTGGCGGCTTTACAAAGGCACACAATTCAGCTTGCTTACTTCAGCGCAGAACTACCCATTTTCCAAACCAGGTAATTCTACCTGCTTCCGGCCGGCCGGCGTTTCGCTGCCACTTCCGCAGGCTACAGGCCCAACAGCTCGGCCGCGGCCCCGAAGGCCGATTTACTGCCCTCCAGCACCTGCTGGCGCAGGGCGGGCAACTGCTGCTGGACGCTGGCTTTGGCGTAGAACTGCTCTTCCAGGCCCTGCCGGATGGCCTCGTAGAGCCAGTGCAGGTTCTGCTCCTGCCGCCGCCGCTGAAAGTAGCCGCTCTGCCGGGTTTGCTCCACGTACTGCTCCACCACCTGCCACACCTCGGCCACGCCCGCCCCGGTCAGGGCCGAGCTGGTGGTAACGACTGGGTTCCAGCCCGAGGGAGCCAGGGGAAACAGGTGCAGGGCGTTCTGGTACTCGCGGCGGGCCAGCTTGGCGGCCGTTTCGTTCTGGCCGTCGGCCTTGGTGATGGTCACCGCGTCGGCCATTTCCATGATGCCCTTCTTGATGCCCTGCAGCTCGTCGCCGGCCCCGGCCAGCATCAGCAGCAGGAAAAAGTCGACCATGCCGTGCACGGCCGTTTCGCTCTGGCCCACGCCCACGGTTTCGATGAAAAGGACGTCGTGGCCGGCGGCTTCGCACAAGATCATGGCCTCGCGGGTGCTGCGCGTGACGCCGCCCAGGCTGCGGCCCGCCGGCGAGGGCCGGATGTAAGCCTGCTCCTGGGCCGCCAGCTGGTTCATGCGGGTTTTGTCGCCCAGGATGCTGCCCCCGCTGCGCTGGCTCGTGGGGTCGACGGCCAGCACGGCCAGGCGCTTGCCCTGCCGCAGCAGCTCCAGGCCCAGGGCCTCGATAAACGTGCTCTTGCCCACGCCCGGCACGCCCGTAATGCCCACCCGCACCGAGCGGCCCGCGTGGGGCAGCACCCGGTCGAGGACCTGCTGGGCCAGGTGCTGGTCGGTGGGCAGGGTGCTTTCCACCAGGGTAATGGCCCGGCTCAGCACCATGCGGTTGCCGGCCAAAATGCCGTCGGCGTACTCATCAACGGAAAAGCGCTTGGCCAAAGGGAGGTGGTTTTGACAGAAAATACCGGTGCCGAGCGTTTACCTTTGCCCCGAGCCCGGCTGCGGCCCGCAAAATACTAGGCGCGGGCCAGAATCCGGGCACGGGGCAAATTTCCCGCTCCGGGCCGTATACGCGGCAAGTGCCCACCCGGTCCGCCGGTCCGCCGTGCGTTGTCTTATTCCTGCTTCAAGTTCAGCATCGTGAAGAATCTTCGTTTTGCCCTGAGTGCCGGCCTGTGGCTGGCCGCCGCTACCGGCTTGCGGGCCCAGAGTGAGCTTACTTCGTTTTCCATCGTGGGGCGGGGCGGCGTGGCCAATACGTTTGCCAACGACTACCAGGCCCTGGGCGTCAATCCGGCTAACCTGGCCCGCACCGGCAACGCCACCGTGGCCTTTACCATCGGGGAAGGCGGCGTGGGCGTGGCTTCCGAGTCGCTCACCCGCACCCAGATCCGCACCTTTCTGCGCACCGCCGACCAGCCCCTGACTTCGGCCGACAAGCGCGACCTGGCCCGGGCCTTCACCTCCGCCAACGCCCTGCAGCTGAATGCCGACTTCACCCCGGTGGCTATTTCGGCCTCCTTCCCGATTCTGGGCAGCTTCGCCTTCAGCAACCGGCAGCGCGTGGTGGCCCACATGGCCCTCAACCAGAACGCGGCGGAAATCCTGTTTCTGGGCCAGGACGCCCCGATTTATGCCAACTACAACCCCGCCACCTCCCCGCTGCTGACCGAGGCGCTGGCCGGCACCCAGGTGCAGGGCACGTGGTACAACGAGTTCAACTTCGCCTTTGCCCGCCGCCTGATTACGCTGCCCCTGTTCCGGCTGTCGGGCGGGGTAGGCTACCGCTACATTCAGGGCGTGGGCGTGGTCGACGTGCGCATCGAGCCGGGGCAGCTGGAAGCCTACAGCGCCATGTCGCCCATCTTTAAGCTCGACTACAGCAAGCTGGTCAACAACCCGTCGTTCGATTTGCGGGAGCGGGCCAACGGGTTGCAGCCCGTGGGCAAGGGCAACGGCGTCGATTTGGGCGTGGCCCTGGAAGCGGGCAAAATGCTGCGTCTGGGCTTGTCGGTCACCGACATCGGCAAGATGACCTGGGAGGGCAACCTGCTCACGGCCTCCGACCAGAAGCTCAAGAAGCTGCAGTCGTCCGGCATCGACAACGCGGATTTCATCAGCGCCGCGGCCCGCATCTTTGCCTCCGGCACCGACAGCGTGCTGACCTACAAGCCCAGCCTGACCCGCACGGCCCAGCTGCCCACCAAGCTGCGCGCCGGGGCCGGCCTGCGCATCTCCAATAGCCTGGAGCTGGGCCTGGACGTGACGCTGCCGCTGAACGAGGTGGCCGGCAACATCACCGCGCCCTTCGTGGGCGCTGGCATCGACTACAAGCCGGTGCGGTTTCTGCGCCTGAGCAGCGGCGTGGCGGGCGGGGCCGGCTACGGCTTTGCCCTGCCGCTGGGCGTGGCCTTCACCACCAGCCTCTACGAGTTTGGCGTCAGCACCCGCGACCTGCCGGGCCTGCTGTCGGCCGAAAAGCCCTACGCCTCGGTGGCCGCCGGCTTCGTGCGGTTCCGCTTCGGCGAAATCAAGGATTAGCGGCTGACTTTAGGCTGGTTGACCGTGGCGTTTTTACACCGGTTGTCATCCTGAGCTTGCGCAGGACCTTCCTCTGCTAAGTGACAAGCCCGAGTAAATGCACAAAGCCCTTTACCATAGCATTGGTAAAGGGCTTTTTTGTTGATACAAGCCGTAGCGGGGTAGACGAGGCAGGTCCTTCGTTCCGCTACGCTGCACTCAGGATGACAGAATAAACAACAGGTCCTGACAACGAACAACGAGCAACGAACAACTAAGACTCACCGCACGAAGTTGGGCAGGCCCAGCTTGCTGCGGCGGCCGCCGAGCTTGAGGCCGTCGTCGACGTAGTTACAAGCTTTGCCGGCGGCATTCGGGTCCTGAATTACGCCTAGAAAGGGGTTGTCTTCGCGGGCCACGTAGATCTTGCCATCGGGAGCCAGCTGCAACGAGCCGATTTTGCGGTTGGCCGAAGTGCCGACTTTCACCGCGTTGTCCTTGCTTTTGGTTTTCAGGTCGAACTGCCACACTTCAGCCTGCCCGCCGCCCTTGCCGTTGCAGGTGCCGTAGAGCTTCGAGCCGTCGGGCGAAAACTCGACGCCGTAGGCTTCCTCGTAAGTGCCAAACTGGCGCGGATTGCTCACTTTGCCGGTCGTGTTGTCGAAGTCGAACACCTCGAACTTGTTGCTTTCGCGCCAGATGGCGGAGGCCAGCTTCGAGCCGTCGGGCGAAAATTTCATGCAGCCAATGGCGTTCCGGCCCGGCCCGGCGTTCATGCTGCCCACGTTGCTCAGAATCGGCTTGGTTTCGACGCCCTCGGGCGTGACCAGGTACGACACGAAGGCGTTGGAGTTCCAGCGGTGACCCACCACCCAGATGTCGCGGCCGTTTTTGTGCTTCACGGCGGCCAGCTTTTCGGCTACCGGCGAAATCAACAGCATGTTGGCCCGGGGCACGTCGCCGAAGCCGTCCTCCCGCGTCATGTCGACCACGGAGTAGCGCATGCCGTTCTTGCTGCCCTGGGGCGCGGTGGTGAAGATGTAGAACACATTGCCGCTGCCGGGGTCGGGCACGATCAGGGCGCTCTGGGCGCTGGACTTGCTGCCCATCAGGCCCTTGCCGTTGAGCATGGGCTGGTGCTTGCGGTTGTATACTACCTCGCCATCGGTGTAGAAGAGCAGCTGGCCCTGCTGGTTAGTGGCCACCGACGAGCCCTCGTAAGTGCTCATTTTGCCGTCGAGCAGCGGGGTGGGGGCGGCGGTGCCGGAAAACTTCAGGCCGGCCTGGCCGCCAAAGTACCAGATGGATTGCTCGCCCTGGGCCCGCACGGTGGCCGGCGCCGACAGGGAGGAGAGGAAAAACAGGGAAAGAACAAGGCGTTTCATAGACATCAGGAGCTCTACGCAGGCTGTGGGGGTAGAGGCTGCGCGGCGGCAAAGTAAGAATTGAAATCCGTGCCAAACTGCGGCGGGAGCGGCTGGTGGCTTGCTGGCCGGAATTTTTCGGGCCACGCAACCTTCGCGCCTCGCCTCTGGTCATCACGCTACAACGCCGGCTTCCGGCCCGGCGCGTGCTTTTTCGCCTCTTTTTATCCTACTCCTATGATCAACCCTCTATTCCGAAACGTGCTGGGCGGCCTGCTGCTGCTGGCCGCCGGGGCCTGCAGCTCCGAAGCCACCGACCCGCAACCCGACGAGCGAATCACCCGCACCGACGAGTTCGTCAGTGCCAAGGCCGACGGGCAGTACACCGATTGCAGAGACGTGTACCGCCGCAACGGCACCGTGCCTGATACGCTGTTCAACAGCTACCAGAACTTTATGGTCAGCAGCACCCAGCGCCTGCAGCAAATCGACATCATGCGCCTGGAAAACCCGACCAGCAGCGCGAAATACTTCATCCTGACCTTCGGCGACGTGGACCTGGACGCGCTGACGGTGCCCGCCGAGTTTACCGCCGCCGACCGTTCCCGGCGGGTCTCGCTCACCTTCGGCGACTACACCAGCACCCAGGGGCCCGTTTCCGGTGCTGACCCCAACCGGTACCAGGGCTCCACGCTGACTCCGGACGGGCTGGTGGTGAAGATTCTCAGCAAGGACAACGACGTACTGACCGGCACTTTCCGCGGGCCGGTGTCCAACTCGGCGAAGCAGGTGAAAACCCTCACGGAAGGCCAGTTCCGGGTGAAGCTCCTGCGCAAAATCCGGCCCTAACCTCTTTTTTCCGCACTACCTGTTGCACCAGCGCGCGTACTCCGCGCAAGAAAATCCCGTCCGGGCCAGCTGCCGGGGCGGGATTTTTATGTGCGTGCCTGATAAGTCCGTTGGAGTAGCCGACGCTAAATATCCCACTCCCCGGCCAGCAGGCGCGGAATCAGGGGATGAATAATCCGGTAGCTGGCGCCCCAGAGCTGGTAAGGGCCCACCCGGTAGTAGTCTACTAGCATGGGCTCGGGCCAGCCGGGCAGCTGCCACCACTCCCGCACGTGGGTGGCGGGGTCGGCGAGGGTACGCAGGCTGATTTCGAGCACCTCGGCAATTTCGGGCTGCTGGCACCACCACGTTTCGGGCCGCCGGATGCTGGCCAGAAACGGCGCAATGTGAAAGCCGCCGGTGAAGGTAGACAGCTCGGGCAAGGTCAGCAGCACCCGGATGTCGGCAGGCTTCAGGCCCACTTCCTCCTCGGCCTCGCGCAGGGCCGTGGCCAGCAGGGAGTCGTCTTCCGGGTCGCGCTTGCCGCCGGGAAACGCCAGCTGCCCGCCGTGGATGCCCCGCTCGCCGCGCCGCACCAGCACCAGCTGCAGCTCGCCGGCCGCGTCGCGGTACACGGGCACTATCACGGCTGATTCGCGCAGGGCAGGTAGGGGAGAGTTCATGGCGGCAAGATACTAGCCAGGTCATTTTCAAATAGCTCTACTGCGCTTACTGAATTGCGCCAGCTCGTGCGGCCGCTAATAAAGCAGCACTTTCCGGGTGCCCCCGGCGCCGCGCAGCCGCAGGATATAGACGCCCTTAGGCAAATACGTCAGGTCGAGCGGGGAGGGTGCCTGGCCGGTCAGGAACTGTTCCCGTACCAACCGGCCCATCGTATCCCTTACTTCCAGGGTGCGGTTGGCAGCCCCTTCAATCAGGATCTGCCCGGCGCTGGGATTCGGATATACCTGCCACGCGGGAGCGGCCGGGGCAGCAGCCGTGGTCGGCGTCACGGTGGAGACAATGACGGTAAAGTCCCGGGCCTGCCCGGCGTATTCTTCCCGGAAACAGGGGCGGGGGTCAGCGCCATTATAATACACGGCTTGGGCACCCATCCAGGCCATGCGCAGGCGCAGCGGGCGGCCCCGCACGGCCGAAATCGGGGGCGTGATGGTGCCGCTCCAGAGCGTGTTGTTGCCGTCGTGGTAGAGGCGCTCCGTTTGCGGGTCGAGCACGCCGTCGTCGTTGCTGTCGAGCCAGATCTGCAGCCACATAAATGCCTTGGAGGTGCTCGGGGGCGTGCGCATGGCAAATGACGTGGGCACGCCGGCCGTCAGCCGGATAGGGGGCGTAGTGCAGGTGGCATCCACGTAGGGTGCCAGCCGCTGCGGGTTCGAATATTGCCACGACGAGCCAAACTCAATGCTGCTCTTGATCCAGAATCCGGGCTCAATATCCGGGCCGCCGATGGGCAGGCAGGACGCCGGCCGCGGCCCCTGGTCGAGGCCGGTTACGGTCAGGTAGGCGGGGCGTAGCGCGGTGCTGCTGCCGTAGCGGTTCGTGACCTGCAGGGAAACGGCATAGGTGCCCGGCGCGGCGTAGGTGTGCTGCGGGTTCTGTAGGGTGCTGAACGTGCCGTCGCCAAACGACCAGCGCCAGGCGGCCGGGGCGTAGCGGCTCGTGTCCTGCAGCTGCACCGTGCCGCTGCACATGGTGGTCAGGTCGCTGCGGAAGCCGGCCACCGGGGCCTGGGCCGCGGGCTGAATGATGACCGTGTAGTCTTCGGTGCCGGCCGAGTTGAAGGCCGCCGGGCAGCTGTCGTAGGGGCTGGCGTAGTCGGTGAGGCGGGTTTGCAGCACCCGTAGGCGCGTAGGTCCCGGCAGGGCGTTGGCCGGCACCCGGAACGAGAGCAGCTGCGGGCTGTTCATCGTCACGTCGCCCAGTTGCTCGTCATGCGCCATGTAGCCGTCCTGGTTGTAGTCAATCCAGGCCGCGACGCGCACCCAGGGACCAGTACCGTAGGCCCAGGGCAGCGTCTGGGTGCGCAGGGTGTAGCGCTGGTCCTGCTGCAGGTCCACGGTCAGGGCCGTGAAGTCGCGGTAGGCGGTGCCGGGCTGGCGGCTGGTGGCGTTGTCGAGGCTGCCGACCTGCACGCGGGTAAAGTAGGAGGGTACGGAAGCCGAGCCGCCGGTGCCGGCTGCCGTGCAATACGTTGGGCAGCGCACGGCTACCACCACCGTTTGAGTGGCCGTATCGGCCCCCAGGGCGTTGCGGGCAATCAACTGCACCGGATACACGCCGCCGGTGCTGTAGGCGTGGGCCGGCGGGTTGGCGGCCGTGCTGGTCGTGCCGTCGCCGAAGTCCCAGTGGTAGCTGGTGGCCCCGCCGGTGGTCTGGTTGGTGAGGGCGGCCTGCAGCGGACCGCACAGCCGCGGGTAGGTCAGGGCAAACCGGGCCACCGGGGCGGCCGTGTTGGGCAGCAGCGTCACCGAGTAGTCTTCCACCTGCCCGCGCTGCGGCGCCACGCAGGGCCCGAAAGCTGCCGCGCCCGCCACGTCGGCCCAGATGCGCAGCCGTAGCGGCCGGTTATAGATCGTGCCGCTGGTGGCGGTAACGGGCAACGAGATAGCCGGGCTTTGCACCCCAATGCTCTGGTAGAGCAGCTCGCCGGGCAGGTCGAACTGGCCGTTGTCGTTCAAATCGAGATACACGCGCACGTCGTGGGCGAGAGCAGCCGTGGTAAGCTGGAGCGGGTAGGAGCGGTCGGCGGAGAGTGTGGCCCGCTGCTGGCAGCTGAAATCCTGGTAGCCGGCGGCCCCGTCGGCCGAGCGCTGATCAATAGTGGCCAGCTGTACCCGCGTCAGGCCAAAGCCGCAGCAGTAGACGCTGGTGGCGGGCTGGCAGCTGGCGGCCCGGGGCCCGTCGGTGCGCACGCTGATGTAGGCCGGGCGCGTCAGCGAGTCGCAGCCCTGCGCATTACAGGCGCGTAGCTTCACGGTGTAGGTGCCAGCCTGGGCGTAGCTGTGCGCAGGGTGTTGCTGGGTGCTGGTTGTGCCGTCGCCGAAGGTCCAGAGCCAACTGGTGGGCGTGTTGCTCGATTGGTCCCGGAACGCAATGCTACCCGCGCAGGTCACGGTATCCGGAGCCGTGAAGCGGGCCTGCGGGCGGGGCGCGGTAACCGAGCCCGGCACCAGCACGCGGTAGTCTTCGGTCTGCGAATACCGGGGCGTGGAGCAAGCCGTGGGTACCGGCGAGTTAACGTAGTCGGCGGCCAGGCGCAGGCGCAGGGGCGTGGTGGTCAGGGCCGTGGCGGGCACCGTGAAGCTGCCCGTATGCTGCCCGGTGGCGGTAGAGGCCAGCACCAGCTCCGCGTCGCTGAGCACGCCGTTGCCGTCGAAGTCAATCCAGGCGCGCAGGGTTTCGGCCGCGTTGGGGTTGGTCTGCACCGCCAGGGTGTAGGTGGTCCCGCGTACCAGCTGGGCGGCCCGGGCCCGGCAGGCGTAGTTCTGGTAGCCGTCGGTGCCGCCGGCAGTCGTGGTATCGAGCCCGGCCAGCTGCACCCGGAAGATACCCATGCCGAAGGCCTGGTTGGCTACCGGCGCCGCACCCGGCTGGCAGGTGCTGGCCAGCGCGCAGGTCTGGGCCCAGGCGGCCGGGCTGGTCAGCGTCCAGAGCAGCGGCAGCAGCAAGAGCCAGCTCCAATGTGCGGCAACTGGCATAGGGTAGGGGTAGCGGTGTTTCATGCGAACGTGCGCGGGATGGTACACTAGCTATATTTCACGGCAATCGGTCTGCTGCCCGGGCGAGCAGTAGTCAGCCGACGACGTTAGCGCACGTAGTGCTCATCGAAGGCATACAGCAAAGCAGCACCCGGATTGCCCCAACGGTTGTCGTAGCGGAGCGTAAGCGTGTGCTCGGTCAGGTTGAGTATTTGCCCCTTGGTACTGGTGCCCGGCAAAAAGTACAGAATATCACCCTCCCGCTTAATGTTGCTCGGATAACTCTCCGGCTGATTCGTCCGGGCATCGATGTACGTCAGCGTCGTAGTCGTAATATCCATGTGATAGGGGTCCGGGTTCACCGATTCCTTCTGCGAAACGACTTTGCCATTGGCGTCATACGTATACTCAGTGGTGCTTTTATACTCCCAGCGGCCTTCCAGCGCGGGGGCGGGCTTTGCTTCTTCCTTCTCCTTCTTACAGGCAGAGCAGAATACGAGCAGACTCAACAGGAATAGGTAAATGGTGCGGGGCATTGTAATAATGCATAAACGGTGGATAATCAAAGCTAACAAGACGCGGCGGCCGATAGCGGCTCATGCGTCAGTTTCGGAGAGCAGTACCGTGTGGCTCTAGCGGACGTAGTGGTCCTCTAAGGCTTGGGTATAGCCGAGTTTAGGGTCACCAAACGGGCCCTCAAAGCTGAGCGTGAGGGTATTCTCAGTCAGGTTTTTGATGCGGGCCTTATGGCCGGGGGTGGGCAGGAAATACAGCATATCACCTTCCACCTTGATCTGGTTCAGGCCTCCTGCTTTATTGGTTTTCTTCTCGACATACTGTAGTGTCGTTGCCGTAAGATCCATATAGTAAGGTTCCGGAGCAAGCCACGGTACTCGTGATATTTCCTTGCCCGTGGCATCATAGGTATAGTCCAGGCTGTTTTTGTACTCCCAGCGGCCTTCTAAGGTGGGGGCGGGCTTTGCTTCCTCGCTTTCCTTCTTACAGGCGGTAATATATACGAGCAGGCTCAGGAGCAAGAGATAGATGGTGCGGGGCATCGTAGGATAGATAAAGATTGATAATCAGCGCTAAGATAATTTAAAGGGGCCAACCAGGATGGTCGGGAGAAAAATAGGCCGGTAAAATTTTGCTGGAGCCCACGAGTTACAGAAATCTGCCTATTGCTCGGCTACCGCACCACGTACCTGCCGGTAGTTTCCACTTCCACCACGGCCGGCGTCAGGTGCTCGTCGAAGTACGCAAAACCCGGCTGCAGGCTCTGCCAGAAGCTGTAGTGCACGTTCTGGCGGTAGCGCTCCATGTTCTGGGCGTTCATCTCGAAAGGAAAAATGTGAATTTGTAGATCCTGCTGGCCGGCGCTGCGGGCTTCCAGGGCCAGCAGGTACACTTCCTGAATCCCGTCGTCGGTGATGGGCAGGCAGCCCACCGTCACGTCGGAGCCGTGCACGAAGATGTGGCTGCCGGGGTTGGGGCCGCCCAGGGCCCGGTCGGAGGCGTTGGGGTAGTCGAGGCCCAGCGACATGTAGTAGGTGCTGATGGGGTTGAACCGGTCGAGGCGGTAGAAGCCCTCGGGCACCTGGTTGTCGCCCTCGTGGCGCTTGGGGCCGAGCGAGCCGGAGGTGGCGGCCAGCGGGTAGGCGCGCAGCAGCTGAAACGTCGCGTCGCCTTGGTTGCGGCCCCAGGCTTCGAGCCGCCGCCCGATTTTGAACACCCGGAAAAACACCTCCAGCCGGGCCGGGTCGATGCGGCGGCTGCGCAGCAGCGTGCTAAGCTGGGGCCACTTGCGGGCGTAGGCCAGCTTCACCCGGGGGTAGGTGAGCTGATATTCCCGAAAAGCCGGATTGGGCGGGCACGCCGATAAAAGCAGCAGGCTGGCGGCCAGAAAGAAGGTTCGCATGAAAAGGACGCCCGCGAAAACCGGTGCAATGCTACCGTCGAGCCAGGCTAGGCAAAGAACGCGCGGAGAAGAATAAATAGTATGCTATATAGGAGGAAAACGCGCCGTCTTGTGCGGCGTTACTGCTGAGCCACGTACAACTACGGGCTGCCTCGCCCGCCGCTCCGCTTTCCCGTGCTACCATCTCCGCCAAACCACCGCCGCATGACCGAAACCCGCTACCAACCCGATGTGCTCGGCCCCGATTTCGAGCAGCTGGTTCTTCCGCAGCCCGCCGACTACGAAGGCCCCGTGGTGTGCACCCTGGTGCGGGCCTGCCACCCGCCGGCCGGCACCCGGGCCGTGCTCTACGTGCACGGCTTCACCGACTACTTTTTTCAGCGCGACATGGCCGCCGAGTACCAGCGCCACGGCTTCCGCTTCTACGCCCTCGACTTGCGCAAATACGGCCGCTCGTGGCTGCCCCACCAAACGGCCAATAACGTGCGCGACCTGCGCGAGTACTACGCCGACCTCGACGCGGCCCTGGCCGTGCTGCTGGCCGAGGGCTGCCGCACCATCGTGCTCAGCGGCCACTCCACCGGCGGACTTATCGTGGCGCTGTACGCGCAGGAAGGCGCGCGGCGCGCGGCGGTAGCGGCGCTGTTTCTGAACAGCCCGTTTCTGGAAATGCACCAGAGCTGGCTCAACCGCGCCGTGGCCGTGCCGCTGGCCGCCGCCGTGGGCCGGTTTGCGCCCGGGCTGAAGATTCCGGCCAACCTGCCCACGGCCTACGGGGAAAGCCTGCACCAGCGCTACCGGGGCGAGTGGGACTACCACCTGCCCTGGAAGCCGATTGAGGTGTTTCCGGTGAATACGGGCTGGCTGCGCGCCATTCACGCCGGTCACCGCCGCGTGGCCCGGGGCCTGAGCATTCCGCAGCCGGTGCTGGTGCTGCACTCCGACCAAACCGTGACGGAGAAAGGCTGGAGTGAGCAGTACTTCGAGGCCGACGGGGTGCTGAACGTGCGCCACATCCGGGAGCTGAGCCCCCGGCTGGGGCCGCGCGTCACGGTGGCCGCCATTCCGGGCGGCATGCACGATTTGGTTTTGTCGCGGCCGGCGGTGCGGGCTCTGGTGTACCGGGAGCTGTTTCAGTGGCTGACGGCGGTGCTGCCCGGGGCGGCGTAGCCCCGCCCAGCCGCGCGGGGCGCTGCCAACCGCGCCGGCCGGGGCCCGTTACAGGGATAGCGGCGGCTCAACCCCGGGCCCGGCGGGTTTTGGCACACAATGAAAATCAGTTTCTGGAGCCTGCTGGTGGCAGGAATGCTGGCCGGCGGCGCGGCCCACGGGCAGCGCCCCACCGAATCGTTGCGGCGGGAGCCGGGGCAGCTGGTCGTCGTCGGGCACGCCGGGTCGGGCTTTTTCACGCCGCTGAACCCGTTCAACCCGTTGCCGCCGAGCAGCCTGCGCAGTGAGCTGAAAGCCCTGCGCGACGGGGCCGAAGGACTGGAAATCGACTTGCAGCTCAGCCAGGACAGCGTGCCGGTGCTCTACCACGACATGACCCTGGAAACCATGACCCGTACCGGCCGGGGCTGCACCAACGAGCAGCCGGCCGCCGCCCTCACCCGGCTGCGCTTCCGCGGGGGCTGGCCCTACGACTGGTTTCAGCGGGAGCACCTGGTTACGCTCGATACGCTGCTGGCCCGCCTGGCCCGGCGGCCGGAGTTTCCCTTTCTCCACCTCGATTTGCACGAGAACCTGCCTTGTCTGAACCCGGAGCAGGCCCAGCGCAACTCGGCCGCTATGGTGCGGCAGCTGGCCCGGCTGCTGCGGCGCTACCAGGTGCCGCCGGGCCGCATCCTGCTCGTCTCCGACCAGCTTAGTACCCTGCGGCGCTTCCGGCAGCTGTGGCCCGCCGTGCCGCTGGGCTACGAAATCACCGAGAACTTCGCCGCCAACCTACAAGTGGCCCAGGCCGAGCGGGTGGAGGCTATTGTCATCAGCGACGCCCTGACCACGCCCGAAAACACGGCCCGGGCCCACGCCGCCAACCTGGCCGTGGTGGCCTTCGGGGCCCGCTCCAGCAAGGGCATCAAGCGCGTCGTGGCGGCCCACCCCGATGCCTACGAGGTCGATTACGTATCGAAGCTGCTCAAGATCCTGGGCCGCAAGTAGAGGGCACGGTAGCCTTGGCCCCGGAAGAAACGGGCGCGCCCGGGACCATTCCGGATAGAGAATATAGCCGTCGGCAGATGAAAAAGTGGGGTTAAGCTAAATTCTGAGCCGCGCGGCCGCGCTTTGTGTCCCTTTGAGAAGAAATCCTGGCTTTGCAACGCCAGTTGTCCAACCTCTCTTCTCTACCTATATGCGCACCACTGCTTTCCGTCCCGCCTTCGCCCTCGTTGTCGTTTTTCTGCTGCTGGCCGCTTCGGTTGAGGCCGTGGCGGGCAGCCCGTTTGTGCGGGCCCAGCAGCGGGGCCGCCGCTACGTGCATCGGCCCATATACAAGCAGTATCAGCCCCAGGCCCACAAAAGCCGGCGGGTATTTGCCTTCCTGAGCCGGTAGTCGCGGCACGGCGGCTGGCGGCCAAAGAAATAAACCGCGGAGCCATAGCGGGGGCGCATCGGGTTTGCTATTTTAAGGCTTTACCCACCGCGTCAGGCTTTTCCCATGCAGGATTATTACCGCCTTCTGGGCGTCCCGTTTACGGCTAGTCAGCTGGAAATTGAGCGTGCCTACCAGCAGCAGAAGGCCCGGCTAAGCCGGCGCACCGCCGATCCGGCCATGCAGGCCCGCCTGCAGGAAGTGCATACCGGTTACGAAATTCTGGGTCACCCCGGCCGGCGCCTGGCCTACAACGTGCTGCTGGCCCAGGAGCCACCCGCCCCCGCGCCCCCGCCCAGCGCCCTGCAGCTGATGCTGGCCCGCTATGCCCCAGCGGCCCGCTGGCTGAATGCGGCCCTGGTGGCCTTTTGCCTGCTGCTGGCCCTCGACTGGGCCTTGCCGCCCCGGCAGTACGCCAACGAAGTAGTGCTGGTCCGCCAGATCGTGTCGGTGTCGTCGTCGGCTTCCGATCCGCAGATGGCCTACGACGTGACGACGCCCCGCACCACGTTTCGGGTACCCAGCCGGTTTGGGCACCGCGTCCGGAAAGGGCAGCGCCTGACTTCGGTAAGCCAAACGCCGCTGCTGGGCATCGTGCGCCGCATTGTTTCGCCGCCCACGGCTCCCGGCGAGCCGGCGGAAATCAAAGTTTCCGGGGGCACGATTTACGGCTCGTTCAGCTTGCTGCCGGTTATGCTGCTCATCGTGGCCGGGCTGGGGCTGCTGCCGGGCCGCTCCCCCGAGCTGCGCGTCAATACGGCGGTGGTCGGGGCCTTGCTGGCCGTGGTGGCGCTGGTGGTGCTGGTGTGGTTCTAGGTAAGTACAGCCCTCAATGAAAAGGCCCGGCACTGCTGCCGGGCTTTTTCGTGGAGGACAAGATAGGTTACTGCCGACGCCGGCTGAACTTTGCTACCGCACCGTTATCAGCTGGCTCGTGACTTGCTGCCCGCTTTCCAGGTTGAGCACGTACAGGCCGCCGGGCAGGGCCGCGGTGTTAAACGTGGCCTCGGTTCCGCGCAGGGTTTGCTGGGCTACAATCCGGCCGAAGGAGTTGTAGAGCGTGGCCTTCACCAGCTGCTGAGCCTCGGCAGCTGGCACGCGCAGGGTAAAATGGTCCTGGGCCGGGTTGGGGTACACGGTGCTTTCCAGGGCCCCGGCCTGAGTGCGGGCCGCGGTGGTTGTGCCCAGGCGGGCCAGGTAGCAGTTGGTAGCGGTGCCGGCGGTGGCGTAGGGCCCAAATTGGCAGGTGCCCGTGGCCGTGCCGGCCGTGTACACGTTGTTGCGCCCATCCAGCACCAGGCAGCCGCCCGCGCTGGTACCGGGGCCGCCCACCAGCGTGGTGCTGGCCACCTGCCCGGTAGCCTGAAAGCGGGTAATAAAGCTCTGGCTGTTGGCCTGGGAGCCGATTAGGTAAGCCTGGCCCGTCATCTGGTCGACGGCAATATCGGTGGCGAAGTCGTAGTTGGGGCCGCCCAGGGCCGTAGCCCACTCGCTCTGGCCCTGGGCGTTGTAGCGCGTCAGGAAGATGTCGGTGCCGCCGGTGCTAGTGAGCGTGGTGGCCCCGAACGTGGCCGCGCCGCTGAAGCTCTCGGCAAAGTAAATCTTGCCGGCCGCATCGGTAGCTACGTTGCGGCCGTCGCCGTAGCCGGCCGGGGCTTTGGCCCATTGCAGCTGCCCCTGGCTGGTGCTGAAGCGCAGCAGAAACAGGTTGCTGTTGGCGTCGGCGGGCTGCAGGCTGGTGCCGTTGACGACCAGGCTGGCCGAGAAGTTGCCGCCCACGTAGCAGTTGCCGCTGGCATCCACGGCCGTGGCCCGGACGGCGCTGCGGCCCTCACTGCCGGCCGGAGCGCTCCACACGTTCACCCAGCGCACGGTGCCCTGGGGCGAGTAGCTGGCCACGAAAGCCTGGTTCTGGCGGTTGCTGAAGCTGCGGCTGCCAAACTGTACCGTCGCGCCGCTCACCGAGCCGCCCACGTAGCTGTTGCCGGCCGCATCCACGGCCACCGACCAGCCCGTGTTCGGGGTAGAATATGGCTCGGGGCCGGTGCTGCTGGCCTGGCGCACCCAGCCGATAGTGCCGTTGGCGGCGTATTTGACCAGCAGCACGTCGGTGGCGCCGGGGCTCTGCGCGGTTACCTGCGTGCCGCTGCCGTAGGTGAGCGTGCCGCGGAAATAGCCGGTCAGGTAGGCGTTGCCGCTCCGGTCGGCGGCCACGCTGGTGAGCAGCGCATCGGAGCCCACGGCAATTTTGGTGACCTGCTGCACCTGCCCGCTGGCGTTGAGGCGGGCGACGTAGAGGCACCGGCCGGGGCTGGTGAGCAGGCGGTTGCTGAGCTGCAAACTATTGTCGAAGCGGCCCGTGACGAGGAAGTCGCCGGTGGGCAGCATGGCCATATCGGTAACGGAATTAGCCCCGGCCACGGAATGCAGCCAGTTCCAGGCCGGGGTTTGGGCGTGAACGGTGAGGGACAGAAACAGGGCGAGGGCGAGGAAAAGTTGTTTCATAGCAAGACGCGAAAGAATGAGTGGGAAATGGGAGAAAAAGAGGGTTTAGTTGCAATAAGGCAGTGGCAAGGGCCGCAGAAAGCAGCCCGGCTCGGCAAGCAGGGGAGTAAAAAGCAGTAGGCGGAAGGCCGGGGGGCTGCCTGCCGGGCTAGCAGCCCGAAAGAAATCAACGAGGTGCTGCCCGCAGGGCAGGAATCCGGGCGGCGGAAAGGGGAAAACCCACCGCCGCGCGTCCCGCCCGGAAGCGGGATGGTAGCCGGTAGCCGCTGCAACCGGCTGATAAAGAATAAACTATTTGCTCATCTGTCCAACGGCAGCGCGGAAATGCCTTTCCCGCTGCTGACCAAGCTCCCTGTACACTGTCAAACGGAGCCCGGTACCACGATCCAACTACTTGTCCTGCTGATGAAAGTATTGAATCTTATTTAAAAATGACATTGTCCAATAAAAAATAATTTGGGCCCCGGTCGGCGGCGCGCCGGGTAGCCGCGGCCGGGGGCGCCAGAAACGCCGTTTCCGCCGACCCCGGCCACTTCCAGGCGTGTGTAATCCTCGTGAAGAAAGCCCCCGGCCGCTCCGGCACTGGTCGCCGGGGGTGGGGCGGCCGGGGCCTAGGCCCGCAGCTCGGCCAGCGCCAGGGTTTCGCCGGCGCGCAGGGCATGTACCGTCACGGCATCGGCGGGGGTGAGGTGGGCCCGCAGCTGCTCGGGTGTGCCCACCAGGGAAGCAAAGGTGCCGTAGTGAAACGGCACCACATGCGGCACCCGCAGCAGCCGGGCCGCGTAGGCCGCCTCGCGCGGCCCCATCGTGTACCGGTCGCCGATGGGCAGCAGGGCTACGGTGGGCTGGTAGAGGTCGGCCAGCAGGCGCATGTCGCCAAACAGGCCCGTGTCGCCGGCGGCGTAGAGCACGGTGCCGTCGGAGCAAGCCAGAATGTAGCCCACGGCCTCGTGCTGAAAGCCGCTTTTGTTGCCGGGCAAGTCGACGTGGGCCGCGTGCTGGGCCACGGTCATGGTCAGGCGCAGATCCAACACGCTGATGCCGCCGCCCACGTTCATGGGCTCAAACTGCTCGGGCGCGAGGCCCTGCTCGTAGAGGTAGTACCGCACCGGAGCCGGGGCTACCACCTTGGCTCCGGTGCGGGCCAGCAGGGCCGGCAGCTCGGGGTCGAAATGGTCGTCGTGGCCGTGGGTGATGAGCACCAGGTCGGCCCGCTCGGGCTGGCGCAGGTTTTCCGGAATAAAAGGGTTGTTGGTCAGCCACGGGTCGAGCAGGATAACGCGGCCCTCGGGCGTGGTGATGCGGAAGCTGGCGTGGCCGAGCAGCTGGAGCTGGGTGGAAGGCATGGCGGCAGAAACTGAAACGGGGGTGCAAAATAAAGAAGGTGGCCGTGGTGCGGGCTACAGAATGCGCGTCACGTCCAACGCGTGTTGCTCCGCCACCGAAGCCGGCAGCTGAGTCCGGCCCAGCAGCTGCGCCAGTTGCTTGGGCAGCTGGCTTGCCAGCAGCGGCACCACGGGCCGGGCCACGAGGTGGTAGCGGGTGTCGGCGCGCTCGTGCAGGCGGGTTTTCTCGAAGGAGAACAGCCCGCGCCGGGCGTAGCGCGCGAAGCTCTGGTAGCCGCCGGCTTCCTCGGCCCCGGCTTCCACCGCCACGGCCTCGGCCGCCGTGGTGTCGGGCAGGGTCAGGAAGTACTGGTGCAGCTCGAGCAGCACTTCCTGGGACGCCGCCACCGACTCGGGCAAAATGCCGCCGCCGGAGGCTACGTGCAGGATGTGGCCCTGGCTGTCGAGGGCAAACCAATCAATGTCGGCGTCTTCCTGGTCTAGTTCGTCGATGCGCATGGGGTAGGGGAAAGGGGAAAAAGGGAGAAAATAACTTTACGAAATCTGCACCACGCCCTCGATGTGCTTGACGGCCCACTCATCGAGGCGGCGCAGGATGGGGCCCAGCTCCGCGCCCTTGGCCGAGAGCTGGTAGGTGACTTCGGGCGGAAAGCCGTTGTGCACGGTGCGCTCTACCAGGCCGGCGGCTTCCAGCTGCCGCAGCTGTTCGAGCAGCACCTTCTTCGACACCCGCGGGATGTCGCGCCACAGCTCCGAAAAGCGGCGCGGACCGGCGAACAGGTGGAAGAAGAGGATGGGCTTCCACTTGCCCGCCAGCAGACTCAAGGCCACGCGGGTGGCGCAAAACTCGACGTCGTGGTAGGTGTGGCGCATAAGCAGGAAACAAATAAGTGAACAGGTTACCGGCCGGTAACCTTCTTGAGCCGGGGGCCGCGGCCGGGTACTTTTGCGGCATCCCGGTCCGGTCCGGGGCTGCTTTCCTGCCGGCCCGGCCCCGCTTCCGGCCGCAACTTACCCCACTTTTTCCATGCAAGTCCAACTAATCCGCAATGCCACGCTGCTGCTCAAAGTCGGTGGCAAAACCCTGCTCGTCGACCCGCTGCTGGCCCCGCGCTTCCAGTACGACCCCATCCCGCAGACCGCCAACCCCATCCGCAACCCCACCGCCGAGCTGCCCTTTGCCGCCGCCGAGTTGCCCGCCCTGGTCGCCTCCCTCGACGCGGTGCTGCTTACCCACACCCACCTCGACCACTGGGACCCGGTAGCCCAGCAGCTCCTGCCCAAGGCCCTGCCCATCCTCTGCCAGCCCGCCGACGCGGAAACCCTGCGCGCCGCCGGCTTCACCCAGGTGCTGCCCATCGACCCCGAGCGCGACTGGGAAGGCATCCGCATCTACCGCACCGGCGGGCAGCACGGCCTGGGCGACATCGGGCGGCGCATGGGCACTGTCTCGGGCTTCGTGCTGGAGGCCGAGGGCCAGCGCCTCTACCTGGCCGGCGACACTATCTGGTGCGAAGAAGTGCAGCAGGCCCTCGACCGCTACCAGCCCACGACCATCATCGTCAACGCCGGGGCGGCCCAGTTTCTGCAAGGCGGCCCCATCGTCATGACGGCCGCCGACGTGGCCCAGGTAGCCCGCCACGCCCCCCGGGCCACCATCCATGCCGTGCACCTGGAAGCCGTAAACCACTGCGCCGAAGACCGCGCCGCCACCCGCGCCTACCTGGCCCAGCAGGGCCTCGCCGCCCGCGTCCACGTCCCCACCGACGGCCAGTGGCTGACGATGTAGTGAGTTTTTGTTGTTTGTCATCTGTCATCTGTCATCCTGAGCAAAGCGAAGGACCTTATCACGTTAGAACAAGTCGTAACAACGATTGTCGTGCTAACGTGATAAGGTCCTTCGCTTTGCGTACGCCAGATGAAGGATGACAGACAGAGTAGGGCGTACTACTCCATTCCCCGCCTACTTCGCCGGCGGACTGGTTTTGGGGCCGGGGCCGCCCGCCGGGGCCTCGCCATCGGAGAGGCGGTAGCGCTTCTGCTTAGTCGGGTCGGCTTCGAAGGCGCGCTTGGCCGCCTTATTGAGTTGCTGCCCGAAGCTGTAGGCCTGGTTTTGCAGGCGGATGTAGGCATTGGTATCCTCCTGGTTGGTGCCCTTGCGTAGCTCGTGCTGGGTATCCACCGTGTCGAGCTGGGCGGCCAGGGCTTTGAGGTCGGCGAGCTGCTGGGGGCGGAAGCCTTTTTCGGCCAGGGCCGCGTGGTCGCGCTCGGCGGCCTGGGCGGCCATGTCCAGGAGCAGGCGCATTTCCTCGGGGTCGGCGGCGGCCTTGCCGTAGCGTTCCTTGCCGTACTGGGTCAGGCGGGCCTTGTTCCGGGGAAAAGCCTGATCCACGTAGTAAAATACCGATTGGGCCATGCTGCGGGCGCGCTCCATCTCGCTTTCCACGGTGGCCGTGTCTTCGCTGAGCGTGCCCCGGCGCACGTCCACGTTGGGGGCCTTATCGGCTGCCTCGATGGCCGCCAGCCAGGTGGCCCCGAAGCTGCCGCCCAGATCGGGGTTGAGGGCGGCAAACGCCGCCGCGTCGGTCAGATAATGCCCGTGCATGGTGCGCATGCGGCTGCGCATGGCCACGTCGGAGCCAGTAAATAGGCGAACTTCGGGTGTCCCGTGTTCCATAGTAATGAATAATAGAAGTGAGTGAAGTTGAAATACGAAGGAATGGTATGACTATTTCCAGTAATTCACAACTTCTACGCCCGGCTATTTCGCCCGAAAACCCCTCATAGCCAGCCAAAACCGACCTAGAAGCGCCCAAACGAACGGAGAGCCAGCCGAAGCCTTCTTAGAAGCGTCCGAAACGGACGTAGAAGCACCCCGAACGGACGTAGAAGGTCCCAAACGAACATAGAAGCAGCCGAAATGCTCTTAGAAGCCCCCAAGATGGACGTAGAAGCTTCCCAAACGGACGCAAAAGCAGCTTAAGTGGCCGAAGAATCGGCGGGGGCGAGGGCAGAAACGAAACCGGCCCGCTGGTGGGCGGGCCGGGGGATTGGTTTATAAAGAATGTTCGCCGTGTTGCGTTTTAGGCTTGATAGAGCATTTGTTTCGTCGGCCAAAGTCCAGCAGCAACTTCTGCATTTTGGTGTCCATCGTGGGCGAGCGGCGAATCACAACAAAGCACTGCTTCGGTTGCAGAGGAGACTTCAACAGCTTTATCGTGTTGGCAAGTTGATCAAGGGCATGTAAAAAGTCACTGCCTTTTAGCTCCACGTACACTTCGGCTGGCGCGGCCGGGGCCTGAAACACAAAGTCGCAGTTCCATTGGCCGGGTGGGAAGAACTGCTCCGGTTCCAGCACGGTTACTTCCAGCCGCTTCGGGTTGAGTAGCGTGAAGGTGCTGGCAGCCCTTGGCGTCTTGACCGGAATCTTAGGATTGCTGGTAACACGCTTTTGATGGTCCGGTATTTTCATCAGGCCTGCGTGGTGGGGTCCAAGGCCATAAGATCACCGAACTGTTCGGCCGTAACGTCGGAGGCGCTATCGAGCAGGGAGGCAGATATTAGGCCTAGCTCATGGTCGATAAGCGAAATGGCCTTGCCGTTTTCGAGTCCATATACCCGAAAATCCGACAAGGGAACCTGCTGGCTTTTCGGAACTATTTTGTAGAGCTTCTTCAGCTCGTTAGGTTGGTCTTGGAGGCGTTCAGCGAGTTGGTGAGCGTAGATGAGATTGTTGAAGGAGGAAAGTAGATAAGGACTATGTGTAGTGATGATATATTTCAAATCTTCAGTTTCGTTGTAAATATTAGTCATTAACTGCGCCATTACTCGCTGGGATTCTGGGAAAATGTGAGCCTCTGGTTCCTCAATATAAAGCATGTGTGGCCCAAGAAATCCATTGCGTGAGTCATCTAAATAGCTAAGTAGAAAAAGTATTAACGGAAATGCTTCTTGCTGACCGGATGAAGCATCGGTCAAAGATATTTTTCTGCCATCAGAAAGGATTAAGTAGTTGTCATCTTTTTGTGTGAGTAATTGCCCTTTAAGTATTGATTCAACTAAAGGTATAATAGATTTAAGTAATGGATTGGTTGGCTGTGGCTGGTCTTGTCGTGCGTATTCATATTCTCTTAAAAAGTCTCGCATTAATGGGTCTTTAAGAGTGTTGTTAGATAGAAAAGTGAGTATAGATCCTTGCAAAGCAGAAAAAATAGAACGCCCAGCTAGCACAAAAGCCTGGTTTCTTATAGGGTTCCCATCTGCAAGGGACCATATCTCCATTGCCCACGCTGTGCGTGCCTCTGTAAATTCCTGTACTTGCTGATAACGTAAGATATTATTTGGTCGGAATTTAGAAGATGAATACTTGTTTTTTATTTTATTCGTACGTACTCTAAATTTATTTGATGCTGCCTGTATCAATGGTGAATATATTATTTTAAGTTTGTTATTAGTCTGAGTTAATTTAATTGATAATTTGCCTATTTGATAATGAATATGAAATTCTCTGGTTGTACTCACAATGCTAGAGAAATATTCTTTAAAATTCCTCAAACAACTTTCGTCGAACTTCCTTTTGTCTTCATTATTGTTGATAGATATTTCTAGTCTTGATAAAAAAGATTTAAACCAATATATACACCTAGCGCATATGCTTTTTCCACTGGCTTGCGGACCAATGAAAATAGTTATTTCTCCCAACTCAATTTCTAAGTTAAGTCCAGCAAAATTTTGAATGATAAGCTTTTCAACCATGATTATAAGATTAGTCGTTTAGCTTCCGCAGAATCTCCTGCGCCGCTACGGCAATGACCGTTCCCGGACCATATACCCCAGCCACGCCGACGTTGTAGAGGAAGTCGTAGTCCTGGGCGGGGATGACGCCGCCGGCAATGACGAGGATGTCTTCGCGGCCGAGCTGGCGCAGCTCCTGAATCAGCTGGGGAATTAGGGTTTTGTGGCCGGCGGCTAGGCTGCTCACGCCCACTACGTGCACGTCGTTTTCGGTGGCCTGGCGGGCTACTTCGGCGGGCGTCTGGAACAGGGGCGCGATGTCCACGTCGAAGCCCACGTCGGCAAAGGAGGTGGCAATGATCTTGGAGCCCCGGTCGTGGCCGTCCTGGCCCATTTTGGCGACCATCATGCGGGGGCGGCGGCCTTCGGCGGCGGCAAAGGCATCGGCGGCGGCCCGGGCTTTGGCAAACTCCTCGTCGTAGTTCATCTCGGCCGAGTACACGCCCGAAATAGCCCGGATGGTAGCCTGGTGGCGGCCGTACACGGCTTCCAGGGCATCGGAAATCTCACCCAGGGTAGCGCGCACCCGGGCGGCCTGCACGGCTAGCTCTAGGAGGTTGCTGGAGGGCGCCTCACCCCCCGGCCCCCTCTCCGAAAGAGGAGAGGGGGAGCCTGACGATAAAGATTCGTCGGATTCAATCGTTGAACGCACCCCCTCTCCATTTTCGGAGAGGGGGCCGGGGGGTGAGGCGCTCATCCCGGCCTTAGCCGCATCCGTCAGCGCCTGCAAGGCGGCTTGCACGGCCTCGTTGTCGCGCTCGGCCTTGATTTTGGTGAGGCGCTCAATCTGGGACTCGCGCACGGCGGCGTTGTCGATGTCGAGCACGTCGATCTGCTGCTCCTCGCCCAGCTGCCGGTCGGTGAGGCGGTACTTGTTCACGCCCACCACTACTTCCTTGCCCGAGTCGATGCGGGCCTGCTTGCGGGCCGAGGCTTCCTCGATGCGCATCTTGGGCAGGCCGGTTTCAATGGCCTTGGCCATGCCGCCCAGGGCTTCTACTTCCTGAATCAGGGCCCAGGCTTTGTCGGCCAGCTCGTGGGTCAGGCTCTCCACGTAGTAGGAGCCGCCCCAGGGGTCCACGACGCGGGTAATGTCGGTTTCGTGCTGGAGGTAGAGCTGGGTGTTGCGGGCAATGCGGGCCGAGAAGTCGGTGGGCAGGGCAATGGCCTCGTCGAGGGCGTTGGTGTGCAGGCTCTGGGTGCCGCCCAGGGCCGCGGCCAGGGCCTCAATGGCGGTGCGGGCCACGTTGTTGAACGGGTCCTGCTCGGTGAGCGAGTAGCCCGAAGTCTGGCAGTGGGTGCGCAGGGCCAGGCTTTTGGGGTTCGTGGGGTTGAACTGCTTCATCAGCTTGGCCCAGAGCAGGCGGCCGGCCCGCAGCTTGGCAATTTCCATGAAGTGGTTCATGCCAATGGCCCAGAAGAAGGAAAGGCGGGGCGCAAACTGGTCGACGTCCATGCCCACGGCCAGGCCGGCGCGCACGTATTCCAGGCCGTCGGCCAGGGTGTAGGCCAGCTCAATGTCGGCCGTGGCCCCGGCTTCCTGCATGTGGTAGCCCGAGATGCTGATGGAGTTGAACTTGGGCATATTCTTCGCGGTGTAGGCGAAGATGTCGGCAATGATGCGCATGCTGGGCGCGGGCGGGTAGATATAGGTGTTGCGCACCATGAACTCCTTCAGAATGTCGTTCTGAATGGTGCCCGCCAGCTTCTCGGGGCTCACGCCCTGCTCCTCGGCCGCCACGATGTAGAAGGCCATAATCGGCAGCACGGCCCCGTTCATGGTCATCGACACCGACATCTGATCCAGGGGAATCTGGTCGAAGAGGATCTTCATGTCCTCCACCGAGTCAATGGCCACGCCGGCCTTGCCCACGTCGCCCACCACGCGGGGGTGGTCGGAGTCGTAGCCCCGGTGGGTGGCCAGGTCGAAGGCTACGGACAGGCCCTTTTGGCCCCCGGCCAGGTTGCGGCGGTAGAAGGCGTTGGATTCCTCGGCCGTGCTAAAGCCCGCGTACTGCCGGATGGTCCAGGGGTTCTGCACGTACATCGTGGCGTAGGGTCCGCGCAGGTAGGGTGCCGTGCCGGCCCCGAAGCCCAGGTGGTCGAGTCCGGCCACGTCCTCGGCCGAGTAGTGGCTTTTCACCGTGATGCCCTCGGGCGTGGTGGTGCCGGTGGGAGTGGGAGCCGGGGCGGGCAGGGGAGCGGCGTCGTAGGGAATGTGGGCGAAGTCGGGTTTCATCGGGGCAAGCACGGGGGCGGATGGTCGGAAACGTAATGTGGGAGGAAAGATACTTGGTTTAGCCCAAAAGAATATTTCCAAGCACGTTAGCAAGTCAATGAATTATTCTATATTTGACTATTATTCTCTTAAATACTTATTCAATATTTGAATGGGAAAGAAATTACGCTCTATGTACGTACGGATAGTAGGGTTGCTCGGCATTGCCGCGCTGCTGCTGCCCGCCACCGCCCAGGCCCAGACGGGCCGCCAGCCCGGCTACGTCGTGCCCCTCACCGGCGACACAATCCGGGGAACGGTAGTGGTCAACCGCACCCAGCGCAACGCCCAGCTCTGCGAGTTCGAGGCCACCGGCCAGAGCCAGCTTCGGCAGTACGCGCCCGCCGAGCTGCGCGGCTACGGTGCCCAGGGAATCAGCTACGAAAGCCAGCCGGTGCGCCTGAGCGCCAATGCCGCGCCGGAGCCGGTGTTTCTGGAAGTCGTCACCCGCGGGGTAATGACGCTCTATGCCCTGCAGAATGGCCTGACGGAGCGGTTTTTCCTGGCGGGCTACCGCCCCGGGAAGCTGGTGGAGCTCGAAATGCGGGTAGCGATGGTGAAGCGCGGCCCCCGGGAGTATCTGGCCAAACAGCGCCTGTACCAGGACACGCTAGCCGAGGCGTTTCGGGCCTGCCCCGACCAGGCCCGGCGCGGGGCCATGGCTGAGTTCCGGCTGGGCGAGCTGGAAAAGGTGGTGCGCAGCTACAACCTGTGCGCCGATCCGCAGAGCGCTGGCGAGCGGACAACCAAGCGGGGGCATCTCAACGTTGGGGCCGTGCTCGGGTATAACTTCTACAGTCAGCTGTCGTTGGGTACGGGCAAGAACACGGATGCCCATAACCAGATCCTGGAGGGTAACGGCTACGGGACGGGCGGGCTGGAGCTGGTGTATACGCCCGGCTTTAAGGGGGCGCCCTTCACCGTGCGGGCCTCTTTTCTCTACGAGCCCAGCCGCACCTTTATTTCCAACCGCAACTTCTATCCTCAGGAAACCCGGGACAATGAGGCCCTGCTGCAATTCAGCTACCTGACCATTCCAGCCATGGTGCGTTACCGGGTGGGGCAGCACCGGCTGCGGCCGTACGCCGAGGCCGGCTTGCTGCTAAATCTGCTGGTGAGCATGGAGCAGGACTACGTAACCTTTACGTATAACAGCACCGGCAGCGTGCCGTATACCACTCCGCTGCTGGGAGAATACAAGAGCGTTACGTTTGGCAGCGGCATCGGGGGCGGCGTGGAAGTACTGCTGCCGGCCGGCACCACGCTGTCGGTGGGCGTAAGCGCGCGGCTGATGCAAGGGCCCGACAAATACGAGGGCGGCTCAACGATGAAAAATGTCGGGCTGCTGGTCGGCTACACGTTTGGGCAGTAGCTGGTAGCGGCCATAGTGGCCAGCCCATTCAGGCTTATTTGATATGCCGACGAAGAACGGCCCGGTTGCTGCCTGCCAGCTGCCGGGCCGTTCTTCGTCGGGGCCGGCAGTTAATAGCGACGCGCATCTCCAAGACTTAATTGGCCGGGCAGCCGTGGCAACGTACTTTTGGGGTTTGTACTCATTCTTCTGTTGCTTATTGCATGCCTAGAAAGCTACTTCACCTATCCTGCGCCCTGGTTTCAGCCTTGGGCGCCCTGATCCTGCTGCCCGCCACCGCCCAGGCCCAGACCGGGCGCCAGCCGGGCTACATCGTGCCCCTGGCCGGCGACACCGTGCGGGGTACGCTGGTGCTGGGGCGGGCCCAGCGCAATGCCCTGCTCTGCGAGTTTCAGGCCGCTGGTCAAGCGGCGGCCAAACAGTACCAGCCGGCTGAGCTACGCGGCTACGGCACCGCCGGCTTGGTCTACGCTGCCTACCAAGTGCCCCGCTCGGCCGATTCGGTGACCACCGCCCGCAAATCTGTCTTCCTGGAGCTGCTCGTGCCCGGACCGCTGCAACTCTACAGCCTGAAAGAAGAAAGCAAAGAGCGGTTTTTCATCGGCACCCAGCCGACGGAGCAACTCATGGAGCTGAAGCAGCGCAAAACCAGCGTGCAGCGTGCCGGCAAGCAGTTCGTTATTACGGAGCGAATGTACCAGGATACCCTGGTCAGAGTACTGCGGGCGTGCCCGGAGCAGGCGGCCCGCGCCAAAGACGTTCTGTTCAACGCCCCGGACCTGACCCGGGTCATCACCAACTACAATCAGTGCGTAGCCCCGCAGCTGCCGAAGCAGTCGACGCCTACTGCCAAGCGCAATACGATAGGTTTTGGCTTGGTCCTGGGCACCAGCCTTGCCGACCAGATGGTGCTGGGAGAAGGCAAGGGGGAAAGCGAGCTGGCCTGGAAGTACCAGGGAAAGCGCTACCTCATGGGCGGCGTGGATATTTCTCTGACGCCGGGCTTCAAAGGAGCGCCGTTCTCTGTTCATTCAGGCTTGCTCTACGAGCGAGGCCGCACCTTCACGGCCCACGACGTGTTTTTTCCAACCCTGTCGAAGGCACAGGATGCCATCATTGAGCTGGATTACCTGGTGTTGCCCCTGCTGGCGCGCTACCGCCTCGGACAGGGAGTGTTTCGGGTATACGCCGAAGCGGGCCCGTTATTCCGCTTCCTCACCGCCACCCGGCAAAACCAAGTGGTGTACACGTCGACCAACCCACAGGCGGCTCCTATCGTGTTTCCCCTGATAGCCAATCCTTCCGCTGTCAGTGTGGGCGTGGGAGCCGGCCTGGGAACCGAAGTGATGATTCCCGGCGGCCGACCATTATCGGTAAGCATTCGGGGCGAGAAAAGCACGGGGCCAGACAACCAGGGCAATTCCTCTACTTATACCAACGTGAGTCTGCTGCTGGGCTATTCACTCACCAAGTAGCATCGTCTGGAAGCATAAAAAAAGGTCCGCTACCGAGCAGCGGACCTTTTTTTATGTCAGGCCCGGCCTTGCAGGCGGGCCAGCACGTCGTCGGTGCTGTAGCCTTCCACCGTAAACTCGCGGAAGCCAAACAGCGACACGGCTTCCTGCATCGTGGCCAGGTCGGCGGTGAGCAGGGTGGGCGGAATGAAGTCGGGCTCATCGACGGGCACGCGGCACACCACGCGGGCGAAGTGGCCGAACTGGTCGGGCGTGGCATACATCAGCGTGGCCGCTTCCGGGGTCGAAAACAGCACCGAGAGGGTGCCTTCGGGGTGGCTGGCTTTCAGGGCCAGGCGCTCCTGGGCCGGCAGCAGCCGCAGAAACGACTCCAGAATCACTTGGTTGGTGTGGGTGCCCAGCAGCACCACGGCGGCGCGGCGGCGCTTTTTCTCGCGGCGCTGAAAGTGCAGGGCCGTGGCCAGGCGCAGCACCTCCGAGGGGTAGGCCGCCCGCGTCGAGTCGAACTCCTTGCTGCGCAGCAGGCGCTTGGGGTTGTAGTCGAACTGCTCCTGCTGGTTCTGAAACCGGTTGGTGCCCACAATCACCTGCTCGCCGTTGGCAATACGCTGGAACTGGGTCTGGGCCACGCTGTGCAGCTCCTGCAGCACCAGCCCGATGGCGCCGGGCAGCCCACCCGCCGCTTCCACGCGCTGAAACACGGCCCACGCTTCGCGGGCCAGCTGGTCGGTCAGGGTTTCGAGGTAGTAAGAGCCCGCCGCAGGGTCGGCCACCCGGTTCAGCCCGGCTTCCTCCCGCAGAATAACGGGCAGGTTGCGGGCCAGGCGGCTCGAAAACTCGTTGGGGCTCTGGTAAATCCGGTCGAAGGGCGCTACGCTCACCGCATCGGCCCCGCCGAGCACGGCGGCCATGGTTTCGGTCGTGACGCGCAGCAGGTTGGTGTGCGGGTCGAGGGTGGTTTGCGACCAGGTAGAGGTGGTAGCGAAGAGGCGCAGGGCCTGGGCGGCTTCGGTGGGCAGGCCGTAGGCGTGCAGCAGCGTGGCCCACAGGCGGCGCAGGGCCCGCAGCTTCCCGATTTCAAAAAAGTAGTTGGGGTTCAGGCCCACCTGAATCTGAAAAGCGGCGGCTACTTCCGCCACGCTGAGCTCGGCCGAGGGCAGCTGCTCCAAGTAGGTAGAAGCGGCGGCCAGCACAAACCCGATTTGCTGAATGACGGTCCCGCCCCGGTTGGCGAAAAAAGTGCCGTTCAGCGTCAGGGCGCGGAACTCGGGCAGGTGGCGGGTGAGGCCGATAATCGTGCGCAGGTCGGCCAGCTGGTGAGGCAGGTCGGCCGTGTGGTCCGTGACGGGGTCGAAGCGCAAAAAGCCGCGCAGGGCCGTGGCGCCCGTGGCCAGCAGCCGGGCCACGAAGTCGGCGGCGCCTATCCGGATGGAATACCCGACGTAGGTGGAGGCCAGCGGCAGCCGCTCGTGCAGGTAGGCCACGTCGAAGGCCGCCGCGTCGGTTAGCTCGAAGTATGCCCCGTCGGCCCCGCGCTGCAGCGCATCGGCGGCCCGCTCAATGGCCAAGTGGCCCGCGTCGGCGGCTCCCACGGCAAAGGTCGGCAGGTTCAGCCAGTTGGTATTCGTATTGGTCAGCTGCCCGGTCGGCAGGTTTTGCAGGGCTTCCTGGTGGTAGAAGGGCTGCACGGTAATGCCCTCGGGCGTCGTCCACTTCAGGCTGGCGGGGTCCGCGCCTTTCAAGTCGCGCCGGATGCGTTCCTGCCAGGCCGCGGTGCTCAAGGACTCAAACTCGGAAAACGAAAGGGGCGGGGAAGGCAGGGCGTCGGCCATAGGGAAGAAAAATAAAGCCAGTGGGAGGGACCGGCGGATAGGAACGGGGTAAAGATACCGCATTGGGCGAACAACAAGCATGGTCGGCGCGGCTTGGTTGGGGCCGATTTCGCCGTAGCTTTGTCGATTTACAATCAGCCGGCGGACCATTGCAACCCGCTGTTTCACTCATTTTTCGTTTATGCGTTCTTCTTTACGCTTATTGGCGCTGCCCTTACTCGCTATTTCTTCCGGGGCGCTGGCCCAAACCAATTTCCGGCCCGGCTACGTGGTGCAGCCCGCCGGCGACACCCTGCGCGGCGAAGTCGACAACCGCGGGGCGCAGTACAACGGCACCATCAGCCGGTTCCGGCCCGACGCGGCCGCGACGGTCGTTGAGTATCAGCCCCAGCAGCTGGCGGGCTACGGCTTCGTCAGCGGGCAGCACTATCAGGCCCTGACGCTGCCGGGCCAAGTGCCCACCAAGGCGTTTCTGGAGGTATTGGCCCTGGGTCAGCTCTCCTTGTATCATTATACCGACGCGGCCGGCAAAGAGCATTACTATACCCGCAAGGGTACCGAACCCCTGCTGCCCCTGGTGCAGCGCGACACGACCGTGACCCGGGTAAATGCCCAAACCGGTCTGCCCGTAACCACCAAAGAGCGGCAGTACCCGCTGCGCGCCGTACTCTGGAGCCAGATGGCCGACTGCCCCACCGCGCAGGTGGCCGTGAAAAGTCTGGAGCTGAAAGAGTCGCAGCTGCTGAAAGCGGTAACGGCCTACAATGCCTGCCAGGGGGGCGCGGCCACCTATGCCCGGCCGGCCCGGACTTCCAAAACGCGCTTTACGGCCCTGGTGCTGGCCAACCGCGGGCAAATGGACATCGAGCGGGTGGGCAAAGACAAGGTGCAGTCGGGCTGGAGTGCCGGTGGCGGCCTGGGCCTGGATTTCGCCCCGGCCTTTTTCAACCCCAAGCTGACCCTGCAGCTGCAACTGCTCTACACCCAGCACTCCTTTACCAAGGAGCAGGCCGTTTCCGACGCCCAGCTGGTGACCGGCACCGACGGCCGCATTAACTACAGCATCGTGCAAAACACGATTCAGATTCCGGTGCTGCTGCGCTACACCTATCCCAAGGGCCCCGTGCGGCCGTATCTGCAGGCCGGGCCGCTGCTTTCGTTGTTTACGAAAAACTCGGCCGACGCCGTGCTGACCTACAAAACCTACGCCGGGGTAGCAAAAACCGAAAACTCCTCGCTCGAGATGCGCAGCTACGGCATCGGGGGCACCATTGGCGTGGGCGTGGCCATTCCTACCGCCGTGGGCGACTTCACCCTGGAAGCCCGCAACGACGTGACGGACGCCCTGGTGCACGACGACGGCATCTCCGGCAAGTCCGGCGTTTCGGTAGTGGCCGGCTTCACCTTCGGCAAGTAACGCGGCAATATCAATTGATGAAAGAGGTGCCCCAGCTACGGCGGGGTACCTCTTTCCGCTTGCCTCATCCCGTTTCCAAATCCTATTGCCTTGATTATGCCCCGTTTTTTACGTCTGCTTACCCTTCCTTTACTCGCTATTTCTTTCGGGGCCCTGGCTCAGGCCGATTTCCGGCCCGGCTACGTAGTGCAGCCCGCCGGCGACACCCTGCGCGGCGAGGTCGATAACCGCAGCGACGTGCGCAATGCCGCTGCGTGCCGGTTTCGCCAGGCCGGCTCCGTCCGGGAATATGCGCCGGCCGAGCTGCTGGGCTTTGGCCTGACCGGCCGCAAAGTGTACCGCACCCGCACCGTAACCGTACCCGACAGCGCCGCCCAGCCCGCCCGGACCTATTTCCTGGAAGTGCTGGCGGCCGGCCCGGCTCAGCTTTACTACCGACGCGACCCGGGCGGCATCGACCATTACTACATCAGCGTGGGCGGCCAAACCGCCACGGAACTCGTGTACCGCCGCGTCCTGCTGCAGATGGCCGGCGGGGAATGGGTAACCATGGTTAGCCGTTACCAGGAAAAGAACCTGTTCCGGGGGACGCTGGCCGAAACCTTCGCCGCCTGCCCCGCCGTGCAGCAGCAGGTGTCGAGCTTGCAGTACAAGGCCAGCAGCCTGGTGGGCATCGTGGAGCGCTACAACGCTTGCGTAGGTGGCCCTGGCGCCGGGCAGCCAGTATCCGCGCGGCGCTCAGCTCGCTACAGCCTCGGGGTAGTAGCCGGGGTAGGAGTCAGCCAGATGCAGCTCAGTGGGTACACCAGCTTCGAGCAGGCCAACTTCCCGAGTTCGGTGCAGCCAGTAGTAGGCTTGCGGTTGGGTATTCCCATGCCCCGTCTCAACGAGAAACTCTCCTTGCAGATAGAAGCGCTGTACCAGCGGCAGCGCTACGAGTCGGAGTATACGACCCGCTTCGGCAGCAGCAGCGCGTACCGGGAGCAGGCCCGGGTGGCGCTGAACTACCTCAAAGTTCCCTTCATGCTGCGCTACACTTACCCCCGTGGGGCAGTGCGGCCCATGGTGCAGCTGGGCGTCTCGCCCAACCTGAGCCTGAGCACGACGGCCGAGTTCCGGCAGCAAAACCTCGACGGCTCCTACGGTACCTGGCGCCCGGCTTTCGACAAGGAAGCGCTGAGTCTCTTCGACTGGGGCCCGACGGCCAGTGTGGGCGTGCTCACTTCGGGGTTGGGTGGGCGGCAGCTCACGCTGGAAGCCCGGGCCGAGCGCAGCACTGGCTTCGTGTATATCTCGGCCATCAATAGTGAGCTGTGGCACTACCAGCTGCTGTTGGGTGTTAACCTGACCAAATAAGTTTTGGCGGACGTACCTTTGCCCTCCGCCTCTTTCGCAACCGCATGATTTTTTCCCGTTCGAAGTTCTCGGTCTGGAGCCTGGTGCTGGTCACCAGCCTCACCTTCAGCTGCCAGCGCGGCGGCTACCAGGCCAAGCCCCAGCTGGCACCCACCACGGCCCAGCCCGTCACGAAGTCCCTGCCCGACAACCCCCAGGCCGCCGCTACCATCGAGCCGTACCGGCAGCGCGTCAATCAGCAGATGAGCGAGGTGCTGGGCGTAGCGCCGGTGGCCATTCTCAAAAACAGCGGTGAGTCGCCCCTGGCCAATTTCGTGGGCGACATACAAGTCGCGCGGGCCAGCCAGGCGCTGGGGCAGCCCATCGACCTGGGCGTGATGACCAACGGCGGCCTGCGGGCCAGCCTGCCGGCCGGGCCCCTCACGCTGGGCTCGGTGTTCGAGCTGATGCCGTTTGAGAACGAATTGGTGGTGCTCGATGCGCCCGGCCCGGTGATGCAGGAGCTGCTCAACTACGCCGCCCGCATCAAAATGGCCCTGTCGAACGTGACGTACACCGTCAGCCCCGACGGCAAGCCCACCAACGTGCTCATCGGCGCCCGGCCCTTCGACCCCAGCCGCACCTACACCATCGCCATTTCCGACTATTTGGCCGGGGGCGGCGACCAGATGGTGTTTTTCAAAGCCCTGAAGCCCCGCGGCACGGGCGTGCTGCTGCGCAACGCCATTGCCGACCACCTGCGCCAGCTCACCAAGCAGGGCAAGCCCGTCGTGGCCAAGGTAGAAGGAAGAGTGAAATAATGTGCTCAAGTGCTAATGTGGGAAATGTGCTAGTCCTCATTCAGCACATTTCCCACATTAGCACTTGAGCACATTCACCCCACATTAGCACATTAAAACCATGAATCGTCGCGATTTTCTTAAGCATACGTCGCTGGGGGCTGCCAGCCTGGGACTGATGGGGCTGAGTTTGCCCGCGGTAGGCCGCGATACCAAAAACGCGCGCCTCACCATTCTGCACACCAACGACATGCACTCGCGCATCGAGCCGTTTCCGGAGGGCAGCGCGCAGTGGGCCGGTATGGGCGGCATGGCCCGCCGCGCCAGCCTCATCGAGCAGATCCGCAAACAGGAGCCCAACGTGCTGCTGCTCGACTCGGGCGACATCTGGCAGGGCACGCCTTACTTCAACTTCTTCAACGGGGAGCTGGAGTATAAGCTGATGAGCCAGATGGCCTACGATGCCGCCACGCTGGGCAACCACGACTTCGACAACGGGCTGGAAGGCCTGAAAAAGCAGTTGCCCAACGCCGGCTTTCCCTTCCTGATTGCCAACTACGACTTCTCCCAGACCATTCTGGCGGGCCAGTTCAAGCCCTACAAGGTATTTGAGAAGGCCGGTATGCGCATTGGCGTATTCGGCATCGGCATCGAAATGCAGGGCCTGATTTCGGACCGCAACATTGGGGGCACCAAGTACCTCGACCCGGTGGCTACCTCGCAGACCATGGTGGCCCAGCTGCGCGGGGCCGAGCGGTGCGACATGGTTATCTGCCTTTCCCACCTGGGCTACAAGTACGAAAGCGCCAAAATCGACGACCTGAAGCTGGCCGCGCGGGTGTCGGGCATCGACCTGATTCTGGGCGGCCACACGCACACGTTCCTCGACAAGCCCGACGTCATCGACGGCCCCAACGGGCACCGCACCCTGGTCAACCAGGTGGGCTGGTCCGGCATCAACCTGGGCCGCATCGACTACTCCTTCGAGCATGGCGCCAAGCGGCTGGCGGTGGCCAGCTCGGCCGTGGTGCCTGTAACGACGGCGTGAGAAAAGCAAGGAAAAGAGCGTTTTTTTGTATCCTGACTTTTCCACATTTTTGTCTCCCCCTAGAAAAAACGGGCTTTTTTTGGCCCGTTTCTGACCCTATTGTCCGCCCTGCAAGCACCTGGTGCTTTTGTCTTAACTAATTGATGCTGAAGGATTGCCGAACCGTATGGGCCAACTGTCTTCGCGTCATCAAGGCTAATATTGGTGAGCAGAGCTTCCGCACGTGGTTCGAGCCAATCGTGCCGGTACAGCTCCACAATAACGTCCTGATCATCCAAGTGCCCAGCCAATTTTTTTATGAATGGCTGGAGGAGCACTACGTCGATGTCCTGAAGAAAGGCATCTACCAGGAGCTGGGGCCGGAAGGCCGTTTGGAGTATTCCATTGTCGTTGACCAGGGCAACAGCCAGAACAAGCCGCGCACCGTCAACATCCCGACGGCCCGCAAAGCCGCCGCGCCCACCCAGGCCGCCTCGACGGCCGGGGCCATTGCGGCCAGTGCCCTCACCGGCTCGGCCCGCAACGTAGCCGCCGCCGCCGCGGCGCCCGCTGCCAACCCCGACATGCTCCGCAACCCGTTCGAAGCCACCAAGGCCATCGACCGGAACTACGTCAAGTCGCAGCTGAACAACACGTACTCCTTCGAGAACTACGTGGAGGGCGACTGTAACCGCCTGGCCCGCTCGGCCGGCCTCGCCGTGGCCAACAAGCCCGGCACCACCTCCTTCAACCCCCTGATGGTATACGGCGGGGTAGGGCTGGGCAAAACCCACCTGGTGCAGGCCATCGGCAACCACATCAAGGCCACCTCGCCCGATAAGTTCGTGCTCTACGTCTCGGCCGAGAAGTTCACCAACCAGTTTATCGAGAGCCTGCGCAACAACGGGGTGCAGGACTTTGCCAACTTCTACCTGCTGGTCGACATCCTGATTCTGGACGACGTGCAGTTTCTCTCGGGCAAGGACAAAACCCAGGAGATGTTCTTCCACATCTTCAACCACCTGCACCAGGCCGGCAAGCAGATCGTGATGACCTCGGATAGGCCCCCGCGCGACCTGAACGGGTTGGAAGACCGCCTCTTGTCCCGCTTTAAGTGGGGGTTGACGGCCGATTTGCAAAGTCCCGACTTCGAGACGCGCATGGCCATCATCCAGAACAAGATGGAGCAGGATGGCATCGACATTCCGCCGCAGGTGGTGGAATACCTGGCTCACTCGGTGAATACCAACGTGCGGGAGCTGGAAGGCGTGCTGATTTCCCTGGTGGCCCAGAGTAGCCTCAACCGCCGGGAAATTGACCTGGAAATGGCCAAGCAGGCCCTGCGCCACATCATTGAGGAAGTGGAAGCGGAGGTCAACTTGGACTTCATTCAGAAAACCGTGGCCGAGTACTTCAGCATTTCCCTGGACCTGCTCAAGGCCAAAACCCGCAAGAAGGAAGTCGTGACGGCGCGGCAGGTGGCCATGTACTTCGCCAAGGAGCACACCAGTCACTCGCTCAAGAGCATCGGTTTCCACTTTGGCGGCCGCGACCATAGCACCGTCATCCACTCCGTCCAGACCGTTTCCGACCTGATTGACTCCGACAAGAACTTCCGCAACACGATAGTGGACCTGCGCAAGAAGTTTGTCAAGAAGTAAGCCCCATTCTATTGCATTGCCCCTAAACCGAAAGGTCCTGCCGAGCCACGCTCAGCAGGACCTTTCGGTTTGTAGTTGGATTGGTCGGGCGGCTATACCCGCGGAGCCGGGGCCGTTTCGCGCAGCGTGATATTGTACTGCGCGGCAAACTGGCGGATTTCGTTGCGGAAATTTTCCCGGCGCTTGGGCCCTTTCACTTCCCGCAGGTTCAGGGTGTAGAGGTCGTTGGAGCGCAGGCGGATGCGCAGCTGCATGGGGGCCAGGTCGATGGCCTCGATGTCTTCGGCGGCAAACACCTGCTTCGCGCGGAACAGACCGCCCTTGTGCACGATGTAGCCGGGCGTAAACTCCAGGTAGCTCTGGGTGCCGAAGATGGGCGCGTTGTGTACCAGCACGTAGCCGATGTAAATCAGGCTGAAAACCAGGAACACGTAGTGCAGGAAGTGGTAATCCTGCTCGCCCTGGCCGGCGGCAATCAGGAACACGGTGTAGGCAATCCAGAGGAAGCCGATGAGCAGCTGGCCCCAGAAGGGAACCTTGGACGTGTCGGCGGGCCGCAGCCGGATGCGGGTCGTTTTGGTAGCGCGGGGCATAGAAAGTAGAGGTCTGACCACAAAGTAAACGAAAAACCGGCAAGGCGTCGGGCCTTACCGGTTTTTCGCTGATTGTTGATTGTTGGGAGTTAATTGTTGGTTGTTGAACAGATAACAATCAATCCACAACAATCAACAATCTACTTCAACGTGGCCGAGGCCAGCTCCATTTCGGGCACGGCGCTCAGCAGCTGGGAAATGGGGCAGTGCTCCTTGGCGTTTTCGGCCTGCTTCTGGAACTCCTCCTGCGTAATGCCTTCCACTTCGCCTTCGGTCGTCAGCACGATTTTCACCACCTTGGGTATTTCGCCCGAGGTGTCGAGCGTGACTTTCGACTCGGTCCGGATCTGCTTGACCTGGGCCCCGGCCTTGGTGAGCTGGCCGGTCAGGAACATGGTGTAGCAGCCGGCGTGGGCCGCCCCAATCAGCTCCTCGGGGTTAGTGCCTTTCTGGCCTTCAAACCGGGCTCCGACGGAGTACGGGGCTTTTACCGTGCCGCTCTGGGTCGAGATTTCGCCGCTGCCTTTGATGTCGCCGTTCCAAACGGCATTTCCGCGCTGATTAATCATGATAGGTGAACTGGTGAAGTTGTGAAATGGTGAACTCGACTAGTAGGTACGACAGGAAGTAGGGAAAGGATAAAAAGTGCCGATTTGCCCGGAAGTGTACCTTTGAGAACCGGAGTTGCCGCGCAGTGGTGCAAACTCACCATCTCACAAGTTCACCATTTCACCACATGGGTCTGAAATCTGCCCTGAGCCGTCCGCTGGCCGCCTACATTCACCACCGCTACCAGCAGTGGCAGCAAGACCCCGTGGCTACCCAGCAGCGTATTTTTCGGCAGCTGCTGGAAAAGGGCCGGCACACCGCCTTCGGGCGCGACCATGACGTTGCCGCCATCCGGACGCCCGCCGACCTGGCCCGGCAGGTACCCGCGCGCGACTACGAAGCCCTGGCCCCGTACTTCGAGCGGGTAAAGCAAGGCGAGGCCGACGTGCTCTGGCCCGGCCGGCCCGAATACCTGGCCAAAACCTCGGGCACCACGTCCGGCGCCAAGTACATTCCCCTGACCAAGGACAGCCTGCCCAACCACATCAACGGGGCCCGCGACGCGCTGTTGCACTACGTGCACGCCACCGGCAACAGCCGCTTCCTGGACGGCAAGCTGATGTTTTTGTCGGGCTCCCCGGAGCTGGAGAAAGTGGGCGGCATTCACACCGGGCGGCTGTCGGGCATCGTGAATCACCACGTGCCGGCGTATCTGCGCCGCAACCAGCTGCCCAGCTACCGCACCAACATCATCGAGGACTGGGAAACCAAGCTCGACCACATCGTGGAGGAAACCCTGCCCGAAAACATGACCCTGATTTCGGGCATTCCGCCCTGGGTACAGATGTATTTCGACAAGCTGGTGCAGATTACGGGCAAGCCGGTGAAGGACATTTTTCCGCAGTTCGACCTGTTCGTCTACGGCGGGGTCAACTTCGAGCCGTACCGGGCCAAGCTGTTCGAAACCATCGGCCGGCCCATCGACAGCATCGAGCTGTTTCCGGCTTCCGAGGGGTTTCTGGCGTTTCAGGATCAGCCCGGCAACCCCGGCCTGCTGCTGCTGCTCGACGCGGGTATTTTCTACGAGTTTATTCCCGCCGAGCAATTTTTCGAGCCCAACCCGCCCCGCCTGACCATCGGGGAAGTCGAGCTGGACCGGCAGTACGCGCTGGTGCTCAACTCCAACGCCGGCCTCTGGGGCTACAGCCTCGGCGACACGGTGCGCTTCGTGAGCCGGAATCCGTACCGCGTGGTGGTCAGTGGGCGCATCAAGCACTTCCTCTCGGCCTTCGGCGAGCATGTCATCGGGGAGGAAGTCGAGCAGACCCTGCGCGAAGCCATGAGCCAGTTTCCGGAGGTGGAAGTAGTGGAATTTACCGTGGCCCCGCGCGTGAGCAGCGACCCGCAGGAGCCGAGCCGGCACGAATGGCTCATCGAGTTTGCCCGCCCGCCCCACGATGCCGCCGCCTTTGCCGCCGCCCTGGATGCCGGCCTGCGCCGCCGCAACGTGTACTACGACGATTTACTTTCGGGCTCCATTCTGGCCCCGCTACTGCTCACGCCGCTGCCGGCCGGGGCGTTTCAGCGCTACATGAAAAGCCTGGGCAAGCTGGGCGGGCAGAACAAGGTGCCGCGGCTGAGCAATGACCGGAAGGTGGCCGAGGGGTTGATGAGCAGTGAACAGGCAAGATGACAAATAGGACAGACGTAATACGCTTCGCTGCTTCCGTGGATTACGATGAGGATTGCACCTTTGACGTAACGATACTCAAGGGGAAAATCGAAACGCACGTGACCTTTTTAGGGTCAGTCGATACGTGGCAGACTTTTGCCAAGCACTTGCTTCGGTATCCTGCCACGGTAAATGACAAGGCTGCCTTCGAAGTGAGAGGTGGTCCATGCCAAGACTATTTTTGCCTCAACGCTTATTGCTACGATGCTGCCGGACACACGGCAGTACAAGTAATTACCGACAACAATGAGGATATACCGGGCAGATGTCGGATGGAGTTCTCCATTCGTGCCGAAGCCGCATCCATCAACAATTTAGGCCGCCTTTTATTGGACTGGCAAGTCGAAAATGACTCTGAAATAATATGGCAAGCCCAAACGAGCTGATCAAACAACAACTCTACACGCTCTGCGAGCAGTACACCCAGGACCGCCTCACTGCCATCCAGGCCGCCATTGCTGCCGCCCAGGAATCGGCTAACAGCGAAACCAAGAGCAGCGCCGGCGACAAGTACGAAACCGGCCGCGCCATGGCCCAGAACGAGCGGGACCGAAACCTGGTGCAGCTCCAGCAGGCCCGGCAGCTGCTGGGCGAGTTGCAGCGCATCGACCCCACCCGCCCCTGCGACACCGTGCGGCCCGGCGCCCTGGTACGCACCGGCATGGGCTGGTTCTTTATCAGCATCAGCGCCGGCAAGCTCACCGTGGATGGCACTGACTACTTCGCCGTGTCGGCGGCGGCCCCGGTGGCGGCGGCCCTCAGCGGCAAGCGGGCAGGGGAGGAGGCCCTGTTCAACGGCAAGAAAATCCAGGTGCTGGAAGTGTTATAGAAGCTCGGTCATTGGTTATGGCTTATCGGCTGGCTGCACCCGCGCTAAGTCGATATGCCCGTGGGCTTTTGCTGGACTGTAGTGTTCAATAAACCCGCTTTTATCCTGCATATATAAGGTTCAGCTTATTTTTATTTAAGTACTATACATTCTTCGAAAAACCTTGTAGTATTGTCAGTACAACCCGGCTCTGTGAGCTGGGCCGCCCTGCCCCGCTCTACTACTTCACACACCTGTCCTGCACACAACGCTGCGGTGGTCCATCAGTTGGGCTGCCCGGCTGGCTCATGGTACTTTTCTGCCGGCCTGCTGGCCCGGTAACGGAAAGGGACAGGTAACTCTACGCGCCGCCGCCGCTCTTGGTCGGCGCGGGCAGTATCCGCTACGGACTTATTCTGATTATGCCCGCCGCCCGATTTGGGTGCCGGCTGGCCGCGTTATTCTCTTTCCGCTACTCCACATTACCTCACGTCGGCGCGCCTGTCGCCCGGCCCCTGCTCTTCCTGCCATTCTACCGCCCCGGGTCCCACGGTTCCGGCAGCGGCCTTGTACTACCAATCCACCAACTATTCCCAATCCAATGAATCTTGACGTTGCCGTTATCGGCGGAGGAGTTTCGGGGGCCTACAGCGCCTGGCGTTTGCAACAGGAAAACGGGGGCAAAGCCCGCGTGGCCTTGTTTGAGTACAGTAACCGCATCGGGGGCCGCCTGTATTCGGTCACGATTCCGGGCCTGCCCCACGTAAAGGCCGAAGTGGGTGGCATGCGCTACATCCCGGAGTCGCACGTGACGGTGGCCAGCCTGATTGACCACCTGGCCCTGCCCACCGAAAACTTCCCGATGGGGGCCCCTGCCCCGGTCGGCGCCAACTGCAACCTCTACTACCTGCGCGGCAAGCACCTGCGCCTGCACGAGCTCAGCGACCCGGCCAAAGTGCCCTACAACCTGGCCTGGTCGGAGCGCGGCCTGGGGCCGACCAACCTGCAGGTGCAGGTCATGAACAGCATCTATCCGGGCATGAGCAATCTGAGTTTGAGCGAGCTGATGCAAATCAACGCCTTTGGCAAGCCCATGTGGAAGTACGGGTTCTGGAACCTGATGTACCGCACGCTCAGCAGTGAAGGCTACCAGTTTATGAAGGACGCCGGCGGCTACGACGCCAACGTGGCCAACGCCAACGCCGTGACTCAGCTGCCCGCCACCGAGTACAGCGACCAAACCCAGTTCCTGACCCTGCGCGACGGCTACGATCAGCTCCCGATTACCCTGGTCAAGCAGTTCAACGACACCTTCGACGGCGCTATTCCCAAGGGCCAGCGGGTACACATGAATCACCGGCTGGCGGAAATCGTCATCGGCACGGGTGAGTACCCCTACACCCTGCACTTCGAGCCCACCGAAACCGACTACAAGCAGTGCACGGTGGTGCAAGCCGCGGCCGAGCGCATCACGGTGCGGGCCAAAAAGGTGATTCTGGGCTTGCCCCGTCGCTCGCTGGAACTCATCAAGAGCAGCTTCTTTGACGATGCCGAGCTGAAGAAAAACATGGGCTCGGTGCTGATTCAGAGCGCCTTCAAGCTGTTTCTGGCCTACGAGCGGCCCTGGTGGCGCGCCCTGGGCCTGGTATCAGGCCGCTCCGTAACGGACCTGCCCGTGCGCCAGGTGTTTTACTTCGGCACCGAGGCCGAGCAGCCCCAGGGCCTGCCCTACATGAACTCGCTGCTGATGGCCAGCTACAACGACATCAGCACCGTGCCGTTCTGGAAAGGCCTGGAAAAAGGCAAGGAATACCCGGGCTACATGCCCGCCTGCATCGAGCCCGGCGTGACGGACGTGATTCCCGACATGGAGTTCCGGGCCACCGACGAGATGGTGCAGGCCGCCAACCGGCAGGTAGCCGAAGTGCACGCCCTGCCCGAAATTCCGATGCCCTACTCGGCCGTGTACCACAGCTGGAATGAGGACCCCTACGGCGGCGGCTGGCACGAGTGGAAAGCCAACTACCGCCTCGACCAGATCATGCACCAGATGCTCAAGCCCGTGGCCGACCAGGACATTCACATCGTGGGCGAGGCCTATTCCTACGACCAGGGCTGGGTGGAAGGCTCCCTCGACACGGCCGAGGCCATGCTGCAGAAGTATTTCCAGCTGGATCCGCCCTCCTGGCTGCCCGAGGCGGCCTATCCGCTGCTGCCCGAGCCCAATTCTACGCCCAGCGGCGGGGATACCCAGGCCTGCATCCCGTACTCGAAGGCCACGGCCGACAAGCTGAAAAAGAGCATTCCCAACTGCCTCACGCCCATTCAGCCCAGCTAAATGCTAGGGTAAAAGTCCGTCATGTCGAACGCAGTGAGACATCTCGCGTGCTGACGTTGCCACAGTAATCTGATTGCCATGGCAACGTCAGCACGCGCGATGTCTCGCAAAGCTCGACATGACATCATCGCCCCAGCGGCTACTTCCCAATCCTGCTATTCTCTCACTTCCATGACCGTTTCTGACTACATTCTGGCCCGGCTTAAGCAGCTGGGGCTGGAACATATTTTTGCCGTGCCCGGCGACTACGCCAGCCCGTTCCTGTCGGTGCTCGACCAAACGCCCGGCATTACCCGGGTGCCCAACATTAATGAGCTGGGCTCGGGCTACGCCGCCGATGGCTACGCCCGGTTTCGGGGCATCGGGGCGGCCTGCGTGCAGTACGGGGTGGGCACGTTTAGTTTGCTCAACTGCACGGCCGGCTCCTACGTGGAGCGGCTGCCGGTCGTCGTTATTTCGGCCAGCCCCAAAACCTCGGACCGCAAGCTGGAGCGCCAGCAGGGCATCCTGTTTCACCACAGCACCGGCAATTTGCGGGCCGATCAGCAGGTGTTTCAGCGCGTGACGGTAGCTTCCGAAATCGTTAACGATGCCGGCGCGGCCCCGGCCCAGATTGACCGGGCCCTCACGGCCATGCTCACCCACCAGCGTCCGATTTATATTGAAGTGCTCAATGACATCTGGGCCAAGGAGTGCGCCGAGCCGGTGGGTATGTTGGCCGCGCAGCCCCGCCCCAGCGACCCGGCCGCCCTCGAAGCGGCCGTGGCTGCGGCCTGGACCCGGATTCAGGAAGCCCGGCTGCCGGTGTTGTGGTTGGGCGTTGAAATTCAGCGCTACGGCTTGCAGGAGCTGGCGCAGGAGTTGGTAGAGCTGAGCGGCCTGCCCTTTACGACCACCAGCGTGGGCAAAACGGTGCTCGACGAAAGCCAGCCCCAGTTTATCGGCACCTACGCCGGCCCCGCCTCACCCGCCCTGACCCGGGCCGTCATGGCCGCTACCGACTGCCCCATTGCCCTGGGCACCATCATCACCGACGACTACCTCGACATCATGAAGGCTTCGTTCGGGGCCATGCTGGAGGTGACGGATGAGGAAGTCCGCATCGGCTACCAGCATTACCCCTACGTCACGCTGCCGGATTTTCTGGACGCGCTGCTGACCCGCTTCCGCGCGGCGGGCGCGCGGCCGGCCTACGAGCTGCCCGCCGTACCCGCCGACCCCACGCCTGCGCTGACCGGGCCGCTGACCTATAACACGTTTTATGGGGCGCTAACAGGCTTTTTACACGACCAGCAGCTGACCCACGACACCGTGCTGGTGCTGGGCGAAAGCACCTCGCTCTACGTGTTTGGCAACCTGATGGGCCTGCCCCGCAACAGCTTCGTGGCCCAGGCGGCCTGGGGCTCGCTGGGGCACGAAACCGGCTGCGCGTTGGGCGTGGCCCTGGGCAGCGGCAAGCAGCCCGTGGTAGTGGCCGGCGACGGCGGCTTCATGATGGTGTGCCAGGAGCTGTCGAGCCTGGTGCGGGCCAAGTCTAACGCGGTGGTGTTCGTGATGAGCAACCAGGGCTACGCCATTGAGCAGGCCTTCGTCGACATCAACGCTTTCCAGCCCGGCCAGGAGTTTGCCGAGTTCGACCTGCTGCCCAGCTGGGACTACGCAGCCCTGGCCCAGGCCTTCGGGGTGCGCGGCTACCGCGCCGAAACTGTGGAAGAGCTCCAGCAGCATCTCCCCGAAATCATGGCTACCACCGGCCAGCCCTGCCTGGTGGAAATCGTGATTCCGAAGCACGACCTAGCCCCGCAGCTGGCCCGCCTAGCCGGCGCCCCGCCCGCCACCGAGTCGCGGCAGCAGCACCGGCTGGCCCTGGCCGCCTCCCGCCCCCCGTCGAGCTAGTACGAAGTGCCTGTATCGGAGCTTTTATTTTCTTTCCCACTCTCACCCCCTCGCGTTTATGCCAAATTCTTTACAAGCCGTTCCCCGGGACCTCAAGGCTGCCATTCAGCAGGCCATTGAAATCGAGCTGAGCACGATTCCGATTTATCTGTACACCTATTATTCCATCAACCGGGTGCCGGATCAGAACAAGATTATTGCTGACCTGACCAACCGGTTCATCGACCGGGGCCTGCCCACCGACCAGGCGGCGCAGCGCGCCCAAGACGTATCGGTGCAGATTATGGTGCACGCCAACAAGGCCGGGGCTACCATTATGAGCGTGGCGGTGGAAGAAATGCTGCACATGGCCCTGGCCTGCAACCTCAAGCGCGCCCTGGTGGGCATGCCCAAGCTGGTGGGCAAGTCGCCCAGCCAGTACCCGGCCCAGCTGCGCGGCCACCAGCCCGGCCTGGAAATTCCGCTGCGGGGCTTCGGGCTGGCCCAGCTCGACGTGTTCAAGCAAATCGAGCTGCCCGAGCAGCCGAAAGCGTTGCTGCGCGCCGAGCCCGACCCCACGCGCGACTGGACTTCGTTGGGGGAGCTCTACGGCTGGATCAGCGCCCAGATTACGGACAACGTGACGCCGCCCGACTTCGAGCAGTTTAAGGACGAGCCCCAGCTGGGACCCAACCAGGGCTACTACGCCACCAACAACGTCAACACCCTCTACTACGACGCCGAGCACAAGCCGCGCTTTACCAACCGGGACGCCGACCCGAAAAACCCGCACGGCAACGTGGGCGACCTGATCCGCATCGTGGACGTGAAAAGCGCCCTGGCGGCCATCGACATCATCGTGGAGCAGGGCGAAGGCCACGTGGAGAAAAAAGGCACCGGCAAGGACGCCGGCCGGCCCTGGCAGAAATACGGCGACCATACAGTAGACCAGGAAGAGTCGCACTACCAGAAGTACTGCCAGCTCTACGACGAGCTGAAGGACATGCTCAGCGAGGAAGGCCAGTTGCAGGATTTTTCCCTGCTCGACTACTTCGTGAAGCCCGTGCCCGAAAACCCGACCACCGCCGGCTACCCCGCCGACATTCAGACGGTGTCGAACCTGCTCAACGCGGTGTACACCTACCTCTATATGATGACTGAGGCCTGCTACCGCCAGGAAATTCCCAAGCAGAAGGAAATCTTCAACTTCGGCATGCACAAGGGCATGATCTTCATTCTGAGCACGCTCTGCGACTATATTACCTCCTTGCCGCTGCCCTGGGGCGGCGTGGCCGGGCCCACGTTCGAGAACTACGAGTTTGCTCCCGCCACCAGCGCCAAGTCCCAGCTCGTGGCTTTGTTCAACAAGATTCCGGCCGCGCTGAACCCCAGCCAAAACGTGCTGGCCCGCATCCAGACCCTGCCCGACATGGACATCGTGACCAAGAAAGTGCTCAGCTTCGCCTAATCCTTAGCCCCGATACCCTACTCTTATGAATACCTCCGCGAAAAATACGCCCGCCGCCCAGGCCGGCAACCTGGCCGCCAGCGCCAGCAACGGTTGCGGCAGCTCCAACGGCTGCGGCTCGGCCCCGGCTCCGGCACCCAGCAGCGCACCCGTGGCTGCCAAGGCCGCCTTCGTACCCCTGGAGCTGCACGCCTGCATGGGCCTGAACGCCTGCAAGGGCCACGACCGGTTTGGCACCAACAGCTGCGCCGGCACCGGCATGTGCGCCACCACCGAGCACGTGTGCCACTCCCTGAACAACTGCCGCGGGCAGGGCGGCTGCGGCCTCTACGGCAGCGCCGAGGAGCAAAACCAGCCCGGCCAGAACGACTGCGCCTGGAAAGGCAGCTGCGCCACCCCGATTCAGGCGGAGCGCTTCAGCACGCTGGGCCCCAACCAAGGCAAGAGCGTGTGGCTGCGGGCCCGGGCCCTGTTTGAGGAGCGCCTCAAGCGCGAAGACCGGGAAGTGGGCACGCCCCAGTTCAAGGAAGGCCCGCCCACGTGGTGGCTGCGCTCCTTGGGGCCGTTCGACGGCTGCGGCTCCAGCGGCAACCCCAGCTGCAGCTTCGGCGACAGCGGCAACCTGTGCGGCGTGCGCTCGGGCCAGAAGCACGGGGCCGGCAGCGACGCGCAGTAACGATGAGCACCGCGTTGTATCAGCAGGTGCAGCAACTGCCCAACCTCGGCCTCGGGCTGGGGTTGCGGCACGTGCACTTCGCCCACATTCTGGAGCACTGGCCCCAGGTCGACTGGTTTGAAATCATTTCCGAGAACTTCATCGACTCCCGGGGCCGGCCGCGCTACGTGCTCGACCAGATTGCGGAGCGCTACCCGGTGGTGATGCACGGCGTGTCATTGTCGGTGGGCAGTACTGATGGGTTGGATTTCGATTACCTGAGTCGGCTCAAAACGCTGGCCCGGGCTATCCGGCCCGCCTGGGTGAGTGACCATCTGTGCTGGACCGGGGCGTTGGGCCTGAACACCCACGATTTGCTGCCCGTGCCCCTGACTGAGGAAACCCTGCGCCACATTGCCAATCGGGTGCGCGTCATCCAGGACTTTCTGGAGCGGCCCCTCGTCCTGGAAAACCCGAGCACCTACCTCAGCTTTACCCATTCCACGATTCCGGAGGCTGAGTTTCTGGGCCGGCTGGCCCAGGAAACCGGCTGTGGCCTGCTGCTCGACGTGAACAACGTGTACGTGAGCTGCTTCAACAACGACGAGGACCCGCTGGCCTACATCGACGCGCTGCCCGCCGACCGGATTGTGCAGATGCACCTGGCCGGCCACCAGCACTGCGGCACCCACATCATCGACACCCACGACCGGGAAGTGTTGTCGCCGGTGTGGGCCCTTTTCCAGCGGGCCTGGCAGCGCACCGGCGGCGTAGCCACCCTGCTGGAGTGGGACAGCCAGATTCCGCCCTTCGCCGAGTACCACGCCGAGCTGCTCAAGGCCCGGCAGTTTATGGAAGCCATGCCGGCCCTGCTGACTGCCGAAGCGCCGGTGGTAGCCGCGGCGGGCGTGGTGTCCAACCCGCTGAGCTTTCTGACGCCGGGCATCATGTCGCCCCCAACCGCCCCCGTTCGTGTCTGACTCTGCCTTTTCGCTGCAACAGGTGCAGCACTGGATGCAAACGGTGCTCACCGATTCGGCCGGCCTGGGCGCGGCGATGCGCGGCCCGGCGGCCCAGACGGTGCTGCCCTTGCTACCGCAGGACGTGGAGCAGCTGATTGCGCCTTCCAGCCGGATGAGCGGGGGGCAGCGGCTGGCCGTGTACCAGCGGGGGTACTTTGCCCGGCTGCTGGAGTGCATGGCCGGCCAGTTTCAGGTGCTGCGGCAGGCGCTGGGCCCGGAGCTGTTCGAGGATTTTGCCCGCGAATACTTGAGCGTGTACCCATCCCAGACCTATACCCTGGGCGAGTTGGGGGCGCGGTTTCCGCAGTTTCTGGCCGAAACCCGCCCCGACCGGGACGCACCGCCCGCCGAGCGGGACTCCTGGCCCGACTTCATGATTGATCTGGCCCGGCTGGAGCGCGCCGCCTTCGTGGCCTTCGACGCGCCCGGTGCCGAAAATCAGCCCGCGCCGAAGCTTACTACTGCGGATACCGCCTTGCGGCTGGCCCCGTGCGTCACACTGCTGGCCTTTCAGTTTCCGGTGAATCAGTACTATCAGGCCGTGTATCAGGGCCTTGAGCCGCCGTTGCCGCCCGCCTGGCCCAGTTACGTCGTCATTACCCGCCGCCACTACCAGCTCGGCCTATTCGACGTGAAGCCTCTGCAATTCCGGTTTCTTCAGTGGCTGCAACAAGGCCGTTCAATAGAAGAAGCCCTTACGCTGCTGGCCACCCAACCCGATATAGACCACGCCACGGCTGCCATGTTATGGCAGATCTGGCGGGCCAAGTGGCTGGAATGGGGCTTTTTTACGACTGGGTAGTTCCCGTAGCCTGATTACATTATTCGAAATTCACCGCCACCGGCTAGGCGCTTATCGATTTCGGCGGTTTCAAAGTAGTGCAGGGCACCCGTGTACTCGGCGACTAGTGCAGTCCAGTTTTTGGCGCGGGAAAGGTACTCGGGTTGTTCTTCCAGGACGTCCTCCAGGACTTCGGGGTTGAACTTAGCAGCCACCTCAAAGAAAACGGCCGTGTCAACGACCAGGATAAGTCCGGTATCAGAGCAGAATTGCAGCAGATTATCGGCGGTGCTTTCGTCGCTGTTGAAGTAGTGAATTCGGGCTATGTCGAAGTCTTCTACGTCAGCCGTGAAAAGTGCGTATGGAATACCGGTGCTGGGATAGGGAAAAATGACCGTTCTAAGTTTCCGCAAGTCCGGATTAGTCAGTAACAGCGCTGGTTTCTCAGCAAAGTCACTCACATAGAGCGAGTCAATGAAAATATACTCCCGGCCAACGGTAAGCTTGAGGTGACGCGGCATCGGAGGCAGGCTTACAGCTTGGGCAACAGCCCCGAAATGCCCTTGATGTTGAGCCGCACGAAGTTTTTGACCCGCTCGAACTTGGCGGTGGTTTCTTCCAGTTCCTCGTCCTTCTCCAGCTTGCTGGGGCGCTGGGTGTCGAGTAGGGCGAAGATGCTGTCGGCAATGTCGATGTAGCCCAGAATCATGAGCAGCAGCAGCTTCTTTTCGTCTTCCTGGTAGCTTTTGGTCCGCACGGCCTTCACCAGGCTGTCGAGCTGGTTGGTTTCGTCGATGAACAGGTCGCGCAGGTACAGGCGCTGCTGCTGGTAGTCGGCCAGCTGCTCGGGTTCGGTTTGGGCGGCCGAGAAGGGAAAAGAAGTAGTAAAGGCCGTGGCGGCGCGGAAGTCTTTTTCGGCGGCGTATACGGTGTCGAGGTGCTTTTGCAGGCTGGTCCAGAGGCCTTTGCGGGCTTTGTCGAAGGCGGAAAGTGGGGCGGGAGTAGGGGTGTTCATGCAGGATAAAGAATAGCGCGGCCACAAAAGTACGTCCTTCCGGGGCGGGAACTAGCTGCTGCCCGCCCACGAACACAAAGTTCGGCTTACTTTTGCCGGGGCCAACCCCACCAGGCCCGTAGCTGTTTCTATTTCCATGTCTGCTCTTTCCAAACGCGTCACCCTGCTGGGCTCCACCGGCTCCATCGGCACCCAGGCCCTCGACGTTATCCGCGCCCACCCCGGCCGCTTTCAGGTGGCGGCTCTGTCGGCCCACTCCAACGCCGAGCTGCTGATCCGGCAGGCCCGCGAGTTCCGGCCCACCGTGGCGGTCATCGGCGACGAGCGGCAGTACGACGCCGTAAAAGCTGCCCTGGCCGGCCAAAGTACCGAAGTGCTGGCCGGCAGTGCCGCCCTGACCGAAGTAGCCGGCCGCCCCGACACCGACATCGTGCTGACGGCCATGGTCGGCTACTCGGGCTTGCTGCCCACGGTGGCCGCCATCCGGGCCGGCAAAGACATTGCCCTGGCCAACAAGGAAACCCTGGTGGTGGCCGGCCAGCTGATTACCCGCCTCGTAAAAGAGCACGGCGTGGGCCTTTACCCCGTCGACTCGGAGCATTCGGCCATTTTTCAGTGCCTGGTAGGGGAGGAGCGCAACCCGATTGAGAAGATTATCCTGACGGCCTCGGGCGGACCGTTCCGGGGCCGCACGGCCGAGCAGCTTGCTTCCGTGACCAAGGCCCAGGCCCTGAAACATCCCAACTGGGACATGGGCGCCAAAATCACCATCGACTCGGCCTCGCTCATGAACAAGGGCCTGGAAGTTATTGAGGCCAAATGGCTCTTCGGGCTCACCAATGACCAGATCGACGTGGTGGTGCACCCGCAGAGCATTATCCACTCCCTGGTGCAGTTCCAGGACGGCTCTTTGAAGGCTCAGCTGGGCCTGCCCGACATGAAGCTGCCCATTCAGTACGCCCTGGGTTACCCCGAGCGGCTGCCCAGCGACTTTCCCCGCTTCTCCTTCCTTGATTATCCCACGCTCACCTTCGAGCAGCCCGACCGCACCACCTTCCGCAACCTGCCGCTGGCGTTTGAGGCCATGCGCCAGGGCGGCAACGCGCCGTGCGTGCTCAACGCGGCCAACGAAATTGCCGTAGCCGCTTTTCTGCGCGACGAAATCGGGTTTCTGGAAATGCCGAGCCTGGTGGAAAGCTGCCTCACGAAGGTTTCGTACCTTGCCGAACCGTCGCTGGACGACTACGTGCTGACCGACCAGGAAACGCGCCGCGTGGCGCACGAACTGGTTGGCCGCCGGTAAGTGTTGTCTGGTTACATTGGCTTTTTTTATCGTCTGTCATCCTGAGCCCAGCGAAGGACCTTCTGCCAGTTGAACGACTTATTTCAACGTGATAAGGTCCTTCGCTGGGCTCAGGATGACAGACGTAGAAAATACCAGCCATTCCAGTTTTTCTTCCCTTTCTCCTCAATACCAAGTTTCGCTTTGGAAGTATTAATCATGGCCGGCCAGATGTTGCTGGGCCTTTCTATTCTGGTGGGTTTGCACGAGTTCGGGCACTTCGCCGCCGCCAAGTACTTCAAGATTCGCGTCGATAAGTTTTACATCTTCTTCGACTTCCTGTTCCCCATGCCGGGCGTGATGAACTTCGCCCTGTTCAAGAAGAAAATCGGGGAGACGGAGTACGGCCTGGGCTGGTTCCCGCTGGGCGGCTACGTGGCCATCCACGGCATGATCGACGAAACCACCGACGCCGACCAGCTGGCCGCCGAGCCCCAGCCCAACGAGTTCCGCTCGAAGCCGGCCTGGCAGCGCCTGATTGTGATGCTGGGCGGCATCATCATGAACGTCATTACCGGCATCGTCATCTTCTCGGCCCTGACCTTCAACTACGGCGAGAAATACCTGCCCGCCTCCGAGGCCCGCTACGGCGTGGTGCCCAACAAGCTGGGCGAGGAAATGGGCTTCCGCACCGGCGACAAAATCGTGAAAATCAACGGCCGGCCCTTCACCGAGTTCGACGAGGTATACAGCACCGATGTGATGCTGGGCTCGAACAGTTACTACACCGTGGACCGCAACGGGCAGCTGCTGGACATTCCGATTCCCACGAACTTCATGGACCGCCTCTCCGACAAGGACCAGACGCCCTTCGTGCTGCCCCTGAACCCCTTCGTGGTAGACCAAGTGGTGTCGGGCAGCGGCGCGGCCAAGGGCGGCCTGCAAACCAACGACCAGATAACCTCGGTAGCGGGCAAGCCCACGCAGTTTTTCCCCGAGCTGCAGGAAGCCCTGAAGGCCAACGCCGGCAAAACCGTACCGGTGCAGATCGTGCGCGGCGGCCAGCCCCAGACCCTGCAGATTGCCGTGGACGACGAAGGCCATATCGGTTTCATGCCCAAGTCCTTGCTGAAAGAGGCGACGCGCACCTACAGCCTGGCGGAGTCGGTGCCGGCCGGCACGAAAAAGGCCTTTGGCGTAGTAACGACGCAGATGAAGGCCTTCGGTAAGATTTTCCGCGGCGAGGCCTCGGCTCGTAAGTCGCTGGGCGGCCCAATGGCCATTGCCCAGCAGTACGGCGGCGTGTGGGACTGGCTGCGCTTCTGGACTTTGACCGGCATGCTGTCGATGGTGCTGGCTTTCATGAACCTGCTGCCCATTCCGGCCCTCGACGGCGGCCACGTGCTGTTCCTGCTCTACGAAATGATTGCCGGCCGCAAGCCGTCCGACTCTTTCCTGGAAAACGCCCAGAAAGTCGGCATGGTCATGATTTTGGGCCTGATGGTCTTCGTCATCTTCAACGACTTCTTCAAGCTGCTGTTCTAAGCGGCGTCCTGAACGAAAAAGCTCCTCCCTTTGCTTAAGGGAGGAGCTTTTTCATTTGCCGATTCTTTAGCTATGCGTCGTCTTTTCGTTGTTTTGGCCGCCTGTCTGCTGAGTCTGGCCGCCGCCGCCCACGCCTACCACGCCAGCATCATGGAGGTGCGCTACAACGCGCCCAAGCAGCAGCTGGAAATCAGCCTGAAGGTGTTCACCGACGACTTCGAAAAGGCCTTGTCGGTGGGCCAGCCCCGCGCCATCAGCTTCGAGACGACGCCCCGGGCCCAGGTGACGCAGCTGACCACCGACCTGCTGCGCAAGTCCCTGGCCTTTGGCACCAAGCCCGGCGAAGCGCTGCCGCTGCAGTTTATCGGCTTCGAGAAAGACCACGAAGCGCACTGGCTGTACCTGGCCGTGAAGCTGCCCAAACCCACCAGCAGCCTCGTGCTGCGCCACCAGCTGCTACTGCCCAACTTCGCCGACCAGATGAACATCGTCAACCTCGACGCCGGCGGCAAAAAGCAAAGCGCCCTGTTCCGGGACGGCAACGAGACGCAGAGGTTAATGTGGTAGAATGTAGGGTTAATGTGCGAATGTGTTGGAATGTGCTAATGTGCTAAGGCCCTTGTGTAATCGTGAGCAAAGCGCGGCAGTCCGTATGTTGAAATGTGCCGGGTGTCCTGAAATGAAAAGCCCTTTACAGAACGTTCTGTAAAGGGCTTTTTGGTAAAACGATGGGTTAATTGCCTTCGTAGGGGACGAATAGCTTCGGCCTTCGGCCTCGCAATGACACGTTGGGCATTAGCACATTTCAACACATTAGCACATCAGCACATTAAACCCTATTTCCAATCCAGCGTGCCGTCGGCGGGTTTCTTGTCGTCGCTGGGGGGCTTGGGTTTGTCTTCGTCGGGCTTGATGAGGCGAAACTCCACGCGGCGGTTGATGCGCGCGTCTTCCTCCGTGACTTCTTCCTTCAGCGGCTGAGTGCTGCCGTAGCCCATACTTTCGATGCGGTTGGGCTTGAGCTTGCCTTTCGCTTCGATGTAGCGGCGAATGGCCTCGGCGCGGTCCTTCGACAGGTTTTCGTTGAAGTCCGGGTCGCCCTTGGAGTCGGTGTGGCCCTTGATGCTGAGCCGGAACGTGGGGTGGTCGACCATGAACAGGGCAATCCGGTCCAGAATCGGGTGCATGGCGGCCCGGATGTTGGCCTTGTCCTGGTCAAACTCGATGTTCTTGAAAATCAGCGGCAGACCGTAGTCAATCGAGTTGGTGACGAGCTTCATTACCGTGTCGCCTTTCAGCTCAAACTGCTTTTCCACCGTGAAGTAGTCGGGGCTCTGAATCAGGATGACGTAGTGCGAGCCTTCAATCAAATCGAAGTCGAACGAGCCGTCGGGCCGCACGTACTTGCTGGCTACTTCAATGCCGTTGTCGGTGTCGATGACGCTCACGATGCCGTTGAGCGGCTTGCTGCTGACCGAATCGACCAACGAGCCCTCGATGTGCGTGGTGGCTAGGGGCTGGGCTTCCATGGGCAGCGGAAAGGAGTAGAGGTCCAGGTTTTTCAGGTCCTTGGCCTCGGAGCGCGCGTAGTACAGATCCTTCGATTCGGAGTCGATGGTGAAGTAGTACTCCGAGCCCTTGCCGTTCACCAGCGGCCCGATGTTGCGCGGTTCCTGCCAGCGGCCCCGCACCCGGTAAGTTTTGTAGATGTCGAAGTCGCCGTAGTTGAGCAGCTGCCCGCGCGACGAGAAGTACAGCACGTTGTAGAGCGGGTGGTAGTAGGGGCTCACCTCACTTTCGCGGGTATTCACCACCGGGCCCAGGTTCTGGGCCTTGGTCCACTGGCCGGCTTTGTTTTTGGCCGTAAACCAGATGTCCGACAAGCCAAAGCCGCCGAGCCGGTCGGAGGCGAAGTACAGCGTGTCCTCGTTGCGCGAGAGGGTGGGCTGCGAGTCCCAGGCCGGGGAGTTGACCGTCGTGCCCAGGCTCTTGGGCGTGGTCCACTGGCCTTCCTTGAACGTGGATACGTACAGGTCGCAGTTGCCGTGGCAGGTAGGGCACTCGCAGCGGGCAAAGTAGAGCGTCTTGCCGTCCTTGCTGATGCAGGCCGAGCCCTCGTTGTATTGGGAGTTAATCGGCTTGGGCAGGGGCTCGGCATCGGTCCACGACACGCCTTCCTTGTGGGAGGTGTACAGATCCTCGTCCACCGCGTCCTGAATGCCCCGGGTTTTGCGCTTCGAGGAGAAAATCAGCTGGTCGGCCCCGGCATTGAGGGTCGGGCCGTAGTCTTCCACCTTCGAGTTGATGGCGTCGCCCATCGTGGTGTACACACCCTTGGGCGGGTGAAACGTGGCAATGCTCTTGCGGTACTCCACGATGTCGTAATACACCTTGAGCGGCACGTAGAGGTCGGCGTCCTTCTGCTCCAGCGAGTCGTAGTAGAGCTGGATTTTCTTCACGTCCTGGCGGTGGTGCTTCAGCGCCAAGCGGTAGTAGGCTTTGGCTTTTTCCTCGTTGCCGGCTTTTTCCCAGAGCTGGGCCAGGCGCCAGAGCAGGGGCGTGTCCTTGTAGAAGTTCTGGATGCCGAACAGCGACACGTAGGCTTCGAGCAGGCTGCGGGCCTGGTTGTAGTTGCGCCGCTTCTCGGCCTTCTGAATGGCTTTCAGCGCCTTTTTATCCTGGAAGTACGCCAGCTTGTTGATGTTGATAAAGTCGGGCGTACCGTCGGGGCGCACCCGCAGCTGCCGGGTTACCTTGCCGGTGAGCTTGCGCGTGGGTGGCGGCGTGTTTTTTTGTTGGCCCTGCCCGGTCCCGATAACGGCAAGAAAGAGCAAAAGGGTGAGAAGCGGGCGTAGAGAGCGGAGCATAATTCAATAAAGCACAATAGCCAGCCCAAACGGCGCGGCGAAAGATCAAAAATAGGGATTTTCTCATCTATTCAGTACTATCCCGGGTGCTGCCGGACTGGCGGGCCCGTGTGTCGCCTTGGCGGGTTATATCCCCGTATATTCCTGCTTATTCCCCGTGGCATAGCACTTGCCAAAGCTGTATCTTCGGAAGCTCGCTCGCTTCGTCCTGCGTGTTGCCTGCTTTTGCTGTCATTCTGGCACCGCCCTACTACTTCCCCGATCCTGTCTTATGAGTTCATACGATCCGCGCAAGCCCAAACCCGACGTTCTGCTGATGACGGAGGACCCCGCCGAAATGGTGTCCATCGTGGCCTCCGATCCGGACCAGCCCCTGTCGGAGCAGGAGTCGCCGGATGTGCTGCCCCTGCTGCCGGTGCGCAACACCGTGCTGTTTCCCGGCGTGGTGCTGCCCGTCACCGTCACGCGCAAGAAAAGCATCCGGCTGGTGCGCAAGGCTTACCGCGGCAACAAGATCGTCGGCGTCGTGGCCCAGAAAAACACCGGCAGCGACGACCCGGCCCTGGCCGACCTGTTCGAGGTGGGCACCATGGCCCGCATCCTGAAGCTGCTGGTGCTGCCCGACGGCAACACGACCATCATCATTCAGGGCCAGAGCCGCTTCCGCATCGAGGAGCAGCTCCAGGACACGCCCTACCTCACGGCCCGCGTCAGCTACTCGCCCGAAACCTTCCCCAACAAGAACACCAAGGAAGTAAAGGGCCTGGTGTCGTCGCTGAAAGACGCGGCGGCCAAGATGCTCAAGCTCAATCCCGAAATTCCGCAGGAAGCTCAGGTGGCCCTCGACAACATCGAGTCGCCGGCCTTTCTGACGCACTTTCTCTCGTCCAACATCAACGTGGAAGTGGGCCTCAAGCAGAAGCTGCTCGAAATCAACGACGGCGTGGAGCGCGGCACCATGCTGCTGGAGATGATGATGAAGGAGATTCAGCTCCTGGAAATCAAGCACGAAATCCAGACCAAGGTCCACACCGACATCGACCAGCAGCAGCGCGACTATTTCCTGCGCCAGCAAATCAAGGTGCTGCAGGACGAGTTGGGCTTCGACGGGCCCGACCAGGAAATCGAGAAGCTGCGCCTGCGGGCCAAGGACAAGAAGTGGCCCGAGGCCGTGGCCAAGCACTTCCACAAGGAGCTGGAAAAGCTGGCCCGCGTGAATCCGCAGGCCGCCGAGTTTCCCATCAGCGTCAACTACGTCGAGTTCCTGCTCGACTTGCCCTGGGCCGAGTACACCAAGGACAACTTCAATTTGAAGCGCACCAAGAAAATCCTCGACCAGGACCACTACGGCCTGGAAAAGGTGAAGGAGCGCATCATTGAGTACCTGGCCGTGCTCAAGCTCAAGCAGGATATGAAGGCCCCGATTCTGTGCCTCTACGGCCCGCCCGGCGTGGGCAAAACCTCCCTGGGCCGCTCCATTGCCAAGTCTTTGGGCCGCAAGTACGTGCGCATGAGCCTGGGCGGGGTGCGCGACGAGGCTGAAATCCGGGGGCACCGCAAAACCTATGTGGGCGCCATGCCCGGCCGCATCATTGCCCAGATCAAAAAGGCCGGGGCTTCCAACCCGGTTATCGTGCTCGACGAAATCGACAAGATTGCCTCCGACTTCCGCGGCGACCCTTCGTCGGCATTGCTGGAAGTGCTGGACCCGGAACAGAACTCGACCTTCACCGACAACTACCTGGAGGTGGAGTACGACCTGTCGAAAGTCCTCTTCATTGCCACGGCCAACTCGCTCGACACCATTCAGCCCGCCCTGCGCGACCGGATGGAAATCATCGATTTGACCGGCTACACCCTGGAGGAGAAAACCCAGATTGCCAAAAAGCACCTCTGGCCCAAGCAGCTCACCGAGCACGGCCTGAGCGCCAAGGACGTGACCATCACCACGCCCGCCTTGCAGCGCGTCATCGACGACTACACCCGCGAATCGGGGGTGCGGAGCCTGGAGCGCAAGCTCGGGGCCGTGACGCGCAACATTGCCAAGCACAAGGCCCTGAAGGAGCCCTTTCCCGATACGCTGGAGCCCAAGGACGTCAGCAAGATCCTGGGCGCGGCCATCTTCGACCGGGACCTGTACCAGGACAACGAAACCGCCGGCGTGGTCACGGGCCTGGCCTGGACCAGCGTCGGCGGCGACATTCTCTTCATCGAAAGCCTGCTGAGCCGGGGCCGGGGCAAGCTGACCCTGAGCGGCCAATTGGGCGACGTAATGAAGGAATCGGCCGTGACGGCGCTTTCGTACCTGCGCAGCCGGGCCGAGGAGCTGGACATCGACTACCGCGTCTTCGACCAGTACGACCTGCACATTCACTTCCCCGAGGGCGCCGTGCCCAAGGATGGGCCCAGCGCCGGCATTGCCATCTTCACCAGCATTGCCTCGGTGTTCACCCAGCGCAAAATCCGCAGCCATTTGGCCATGACCGGCGAAATCACCTTGCGCGGCAAGGTGCTGCCGGTGGGGGGCATCAAGGAGAAGATTCTGGCCGCCAAGCGCGCCGGTATCCGGGACGTTATCCTCTGCGAGAAAAACCGCAAGGACATCCTGGAAATACCCGCCGACTACCTCAAGGACCTGACTGTGCACTACGCCGACCGGGTCGATGACGTGCTGAAAGTGGCGCTGCTCGACGAAAAAGTGGCCCACCCTATCAAGCTCATCGTCCGCGACGAGCCGGCCCTGGCCCCGCCGGCCAGCGTGGAAGTGGCGTAGGTCGTAGTCTTCCTGAGCCGGCTGTACTTGTGGGAAGGTTGGGAGGATTCCTCCCGGCCTTCCCACGATTGTTTTAGCGCCGGGAGGATTCCTCCCGGGCTATATTTTTTTGTTTTGGTGCTGGGAGGACGCCCCCGGGCCTATATTTTTTTGTTTTGGTGCCGGGAGGACGCCCCCGGGCACCAAAACAAAAAAATATAACCCCGGCTGCTCTCCCCGAGGCTTCCAACGATTGTTTCCGGGCTCGGGGGGAGCCCCCGAGCACCAAAACAATTGTTTCCGGGCTCGGGGGACTTCTTCCGATCAGTAAAACAATAAAACCTGCGGCCCCAGCGTCTTACCCAGGATGCTTCCCAATTACCTATCTTAGAGGTATGAATCAACTGCTACGCCGCTCGGCTTTCGTCAGCTTTACATTGCTCGGCCTGGGCGGCTTGCTGGCCCGGCCGGCCGCCGCCCAGATTGGCGGGCAGCAGGCCTTTTCCTTTCTGAATCTGCCGCCCAGCGCCAAGCTGGCGGGCCTGGGGGGCGTCAACGTGTCGTCGCGCGATGCCGACGGCACGATGCTCTACGGCAACCCGGCCCTGCTCAACGCGGACATGGACGGCCGCCTAGCCCTGGGCTACGTCGATTTCCTGGCCGACATCAAGCAAAGCACCGCCTCTTACGTCTTCAACACCGAAAAGGCCGGCCGCTTCGGCGTGGGCCTCACCTACCTCGACTACGGCAAGTTTGAGCAGCTCGACGCGGCCGGCAACAGCCAGGGGCAGTTTTCGGTGAGCGAGTACGCCTTGGGCGTGTCGGATGCCTACACCAGCGGCAACTTCACCCTGGCCGGCACCCTGAAGCTGGCCGTGTCGGGCATTGCCGGCAATCACTCCGTGGCGACGCTGGCCGACGTGGGGGCCCTGTTTCACCACCCCACCCAGGATTTCAACGTGGGCCTGGTCGTGCGCAACGCCGGGATTCAGCTCAAGCCCTACGCTGGCTCCAGCCGGGAGCCCATGCCGCTCGACGTGCAGATCGGCACCTCCTTCAAGCCCGAGCACATGCCGCTGCGCATCTCCATTTCGGCTCACCACCTCCAGCAGCTCGACATCGTGTACCTCGACCCTAACCAACGCGGGCAGCTCGATGAGAACAACGAGGAAATCAAGCCCAAGAAAAGCCTGGGCGACAAAATTGCCCGGCACTTCGTAGTCGGCGGGGAGCTGATTCTGGGTAAAAACCTGAACGTGCGCCTGGGCTACAACCACTTGCAGCGCCGCGAGCTGCGCCTCGACAACACGGCCGGCGGCGCGGGCATCAGCTTCGGCGTGATGCTGCGCATCAGCCAGTTTCAGCTCGATTACACCCGGGCCGGCTACCACGCCTCCGGGGCGGCCAACTACTTCACCGTGGCCCGCAACATCGATACCCTGTTCAAGAAGACCGACTAGCCCCAAACTTTCGCATAACTTTAGTAGCGCGAACTTTGTAGTTCGCGTCCCCGAACGACCTAATTGCGCGGGGGCGCGAACTGCAAAGTTCGCGCTACTGCCTTTTCTCTCCTCTCTATGCTAGATTCCGCCACGTTTCTCACCCCGGCCCAGATTGTGGCCGAGCTCGATAAGTACATCATCGGCCAGCACGACGCCAAGCGCCACGTGGCCATTGCCCTGCGCAACCGGTGGCGCCGCCTGCACGCGCCCCTCGACATGCAGCGCGAAATCGTGCCCAACAACATCCTGATGATCGGCTCGACGGGGGTGGGTAAAACGGAAATAGCCCGCCGCCTGGCCAGCATTGCCGGCGCCCCCTTCACGAAGGTGGAAGCCTCCAAGTTCACGGAAGTCGGCTACGTGGGCCGCGACGTGGAAAGCATGGTCCGCGACTTGGTGGAGCAGTCGGTGAACATGGTGAAGCAGCGCCGCAAGGAGGAAGTGAAAAGCCGCGCCGCTCAGGTGGTGGAAGACATCATCCTCGACGCCCTGATTCCGCCCGTTACGGGCAGCAGCGTGGCCGTGCCCAAGCCTTCCCTGGGCTTCGGCAACGAAGCCACCGGCATGCCCGATTCGGACTACGAGCTGAATGAGCGCACCCGGGAGAAGTTCCGCCTCAAAATCCGCAACGGCGAGCTGGAAGACCGCAAGATTGACATTCAGGTGCAGCAGCACAGCACCCCCGGCATTGGCGTCGTGGGTGGCCCTGCCGGCTTGGATGAGGCTTCCCTGTCGGGGTTGCAGGACATGCTGGGCAGCATGATTCCCAAGAAGACGCGCAAGCGCAAAGTCACCATTGCCGAGGCCCGCAAAATCCTGCTGGAGGAAGAGGCCTCCAAGCTCATCGACATGGATGAGGTGAAGGATGAAGCCATCCGGCAGGCCGAAAACGCGGGCATCATCTTCATCGACGAAATCGACAAGGTGGCCAGCCGCGGCGGCAAGGGTGCGGGCGGCGGCCCCGACGTCAGCCGGGAAGGCGTGCAGCGCGACCTGCTGCCCATCGTGGAAGGCAGCGCCGTGAGCACCAAGTACGGCATCATCCACACCGACCATATCCTGTTTATTGCCGCCGGGGCTTTCCACGTGGCTAAGCCCAGCGACCTTATCCCCGAGCTACAGGGCCGCTTCCCCATCCGCGTTGAGCTGCAGAGCCTGACCAAGGACGACTTCTACCGCATCCTGAAAGACCCCAAAAATGCGCTTACCAAGCAGTACGAGGCTTTGCTGAAAGCCGAGGAAGTGGAGCTGTTGTTCGAGGATGAAGCCCTGGAGCGCCTGGCCGAAATTGCCTTCGAGGTCAACTCCGAAGTGGAAAACATCGGGGCCCGCCGCCTGCACACCGTCATGAGCCGCCTGCTGAACGATATCCTGTTCGATGTGCCCGACGTTATCGGCGCCCACGCCCGCATCCGGGTAACGCGCGAGCTGGTCGAGGAGCGCCTGCGCGACATGGTCCGTAACCGCGACCTGAGCCAGTATATTCTGTGAGATAGGGAAGTGGTGAAATAGGGAGTGCCGTTCAACGGTTGCTGACCTCCGCACGTAATTCAGGCGGATGGCGGCGGCGGCCGTTGAACGGCACTCGCCATTTCACCACCTTACCATTTCACCGATGCACTACTATATCATCACCGGCGCGAGTCGGGGGCTGGGCAAGGCCCTGGCCGAAGCTATTCTGCGCCAGCCCGGCACTACCGTCGTGGGCGTGTCGCGCCACGCCACCATCGACCACCCGCGTTACCAGCACCAGCCCCTGGACCTGTCGGATATTGCGGCGGTGGAAAATAACCTGCACAAGGTGTTTCCGCGCTGGACCGATGCGGCCAGCATTACCCTGGTGAATAACGCGGCGGTAGTGGGGGAAATAGGCTACGTCGGCGAGCAAACCAACGAGCACTACAACTTCGTGTTCGACATCAACCTGGTGGCGCCGGCCATGCTGATGAATACCTTTTTGAGTGCGTACTCCGGCTTGAGCGTACCGCGCGCCGTGCTCAACATCAGCAGCGGGGCCGCCCAGCGCCCCGTCGACGGGTGGGCGGCCTACTGCGCCTCCAAAGCCGCCCTCGAGGCCCTGACGGCCACGGCCCACAAGGAACAGCAGCTGCGCGGCTCCAACGTCCGGATTCACAGCCTGTCGCCGGGGGTAATCGACACGAGCATGCAGGAGCACATCCGGGCCGCCGACCCGAGCAGCTTCAGCGAGTCAGCCCGCTTCCACGCCCTGCACGCGCAGAACAGCCTGAACGCCGCCGAGCACGTGGCTGGTCAGATAATGCAGTGGCTGCAAAGAAAAGACCAACCAGCGGAGCCCGTCCTATTGCGGCTGGCAGACATAGCCTAAGACAGGAAGAACACAAAAAAAGCCCCGGTCATATGACCGGGGCTTTTTCATGAGAACTAAATCTGACTTAGTAGCCAGGGTTCGGCGTGATGTTCGGGTTCGTAACCAATTCGCTGGCAGGAATAGGCCACAGGAACAGCGGGCTGCTATAAGGCACAGCCGAAATGTTCGGATTGGGATACGTACCACCACAGCTGTAGAAAGCAAGGCTAGTCAGCTGACCACCGTTGCCGTCAAGCTTAGCGGGAATACCACCATTAGCAACCGGGCTGAAGGTTTTCTCGCCCGACAGACGGTGAATGTCGTCCCAGCGGAAGCCTTCGGCTACCAGCTCGATACGACGCTCATTCAGGATGGCCCGGATGAGGGCATCACCACTCAGCGAACCAACGGCGTAGCGGTCGGCAACCGCTACTGCGCGGTTACGCACGCTGTTCAGGTACGTCAGCGCCTGGGCATCGTTATTAGTCCGGGCCAAAGCCTCCGCTTGGTTCAGCAGTACTTCAGCGTAGCGAATGATAGGAGCGAAGTCCGTGTTGGTCGTTGCGTCCGTGTACTTGCGCGTTACGAAAGCAGCTACCCGCAGGCCTTTGTCCTGCTGCATCAGCTCCGTACGACGAGTATCATTGCACGTGAAGAAGGGTGCGTTGTACAGAATCGGGCTGACCGCCAGCAGAGCACGACCGCCAATGCCCCCGTTGGCAACGCTAGCTGAGTTGCCATATACTTGCGGCAATGCACCGTTAGCGCCAGGGTTGTCGTCCGAGCTGTTCTCCACCGAGAAAATATTCTCGGCGGTTACGTTGATGCCGCCAGGGAATGCGGCACGCGGCGTAGCGGCCAAAGCATACGTAAACGAAGTAGTGCCACCGGAAACAGACTTACCGATCAGCTTGTCACCTTCTTTCACTGCTTCAGCCCACTCACCCTGGTGCAGACGCAGACGCTGCTTCAGAGCAATAGCGGCCCCTTTCGTAGCGCGGGTTACCCGGAAATAAGCCGTGGTACCAGATCCACGGTTAGCCTGGAGGTTGTTTTCGGCAAAATCCAGGTCGGCCAGCATCTTGGTGTAATCTTCTGCTACCGTGCCGCGACCCTGAGACTTGGCCAGTTCCAGACCCGCAATGGTGTTTACGGGAGTTGCCCGGTAAGGAACGCCCGCTGCGCTTCCCTTACCATCCATGTACGGACGCGAGAAGTGGATAACCAGTTCGTGGTGAGCCAGTGCGCGCAGGAAGCGCATTTCGCCTTCGTAGTCGTTGGCGGCTGCCTGAGTAATCAGACCGCTGGCGGCTGCCTTGCGGACCCCGTCAATAGCTACGTTAGCTTGGTTGATGACCGAATACAGGTTCGACCACATGTTGACGATGTTCGGAGCCGAGGGGCTGATGGCGTTGGTGAAAACCAAGCCAAAGAAACCCGCCATGTCCGATACGTCTTCCCCACGGGCATCATCCAGTGCGTTGGCGGCGCCACCGAACGGATAGCCCCGGGTTGCCAGAGCAGTACCGTTCAAGGGGTCATAGTAGCCCGACTGAGCAGCGTTGTACACGCCGGTAATAGCCAAAGCAATTCGAGCTGGATCAGAGAAGGCATCTGATTCGGTCAGGGAGTTCTGCGGAACCAGGTCCGTCACTTCCTTGTCGCAGGCACTCAGGCCCAGCGTAGCCGTGAATGCCAAGGCTACGAAACGGGCTTTAGAGAAAGAATTAAGGAATTGTTTCATGTGATTTCAGAGGCCAGAATTAGAATGCAACGTTGAGACCACCCGTGAATACACGCTGCTGCGGGTTGCTGTTGAAGTCAACACCGGCTTGCTGGTTGATGATGTTGTTGTTCGAGGAGTTCGAGTAGTTGGAGTTTACCTCTGGGTCAACACCTTTGTAGCCCGTAATCGTTGCGATGTTCTGTGCTTGAACGAACACGCGTACGCGGCTCAGGCTAACTACGTTCGAGAAGCGCTGGGGCAGGGTGTAACCCAGGGTGACGTTCTGCAGACGGATGAAGTCGCCTTTCTCCACAAAGCGGGTCAGTGCTTCGCCTTCTTTGTTGATGAAAGCACCGTTACCCTGTACGATTTTAGGCGTGCTGGTAACGTCACCTTCTTTCTGCCAACGGTCCAGAATCTCGGTCGAGTTGTTTACGAAGTCCATACGCAGCAACTGCTGACGGCTCTGGTTGAAGATCTTGTTGCCGCCGCTGTAGCGCAGGAATACGTCCAGGTCAAAGCCTTTGAAGGTCAACGTGTTCGACAAACCACCGAAGTATTTCGGGTTGGTCTGGCCCAGGATGAACTTATCGCTAGCAGCCAGGGGGGTAGTCGTTACCAGGGCAGCGCTGGGGTTGTTGGCATCGTAGAGGTAGTACTGGCTCTGACGGGCACCACGGTCGGTGCTGGCCTGAATCAGGGTGCCGTTACCACGCTTGTAGATCGGGTAGCCGTTGTAAGGGTTTACACCCTGATAGTCGTAGCCGAAGAGAGCACCAATCGACTCACCTACGCGGGTGATGTTGTAGGGGCTGATGATGTCTTCGTTGTTGCTCAGAGCCGTAATCTGGTTCTTGTTGGTCGAGAAGTTGAAGCTGGTCGACCAAGTGAAACCTTCCTTCTGGATGTTCTGCGTGTTAACCGTTACTTCCAGACCGCGGTTGTAGAGCGAGCCAACGTTGGCGCGGTACGAGCTGTTGTTGGGAACACCCAGCGACAGCGGCGTACGTACGGCCAGGATAGCGCCGTCGATGTTGTTGCGGTAGTAGTCAACGTTCACGTTGATGCGGTTGTTGAGGAAGCCCAAGTCGATACCGAAGTCGGTTTTCTTGGAAGTTTCCCACTTCAGGCGGTCGTTACCGAACTGCGTGTACGCAAGTCCGTTCTGCGCGCCGTATTTGCCGGCACCGTACAAAGGAGCGTAGGGGAAGTTGCTGCCCAGGTCGGTGTTACCCACTTGAGCGTAGCTACCACGCAGTTTGAAGTCGCTCCAGAACGAGTTCAGGCCCGAGCTCTTGAAGAAAGGCTCTTCCGATACGCGCCAGCCCAACGAACCACCGGGGAAGTAACCCAGGCGAGTAGCAGCTGGCAGCGACGACAGCTTGTCAGCCCGCAGCGTGGCGCTGATCAGGTAACGGTCTTTGAACGAGTAGTTCAGACGGCCGAAGTACGAAGACAAGCCCTGCTGGCCGTTGCCACCGAAGATAGTGGGAGTAGCCACGGTGCCCGATACGATGCTGTTCGGACCCAGTGCACGGTCCGACAGACCGGTACCTTGTGCCTGATAGAAGTAGTCTTTCGTCTTCTGATATTCCGTACCGATTACGGCGTTGATTTTGTGCGCTTCAGCGAACGTGGTGCTATAAGAAGCCGTGTTCGACAGGTTCCAGCGAACGGAAGGACCGAAGCCTTGGAAAACCAGACCTTGCAAAGCGCGGCCGTCACCGGCGCGGGGGTCGTAGTACTGGAAGTCGTCGTTCATCTGGGTGTCGGTACCAATCTGGGAACGCAGACGCAGGCCCGTTACGGGCTCTACTTCCAGGTACGTGTTGCCCAGGATGCGGTAGCCAATCGAGCGGAAGATGTTATTTTCCAGGGGGAAAATAATGTTGGTATAGGCAAAGGAAATACCCGTGGCGTTGTTGCCTTGGCCAATAGCCCCACCAGCATCTTGGTAAGGAGTGCCGTCGGGGTTACGAGCCGGTACGTTGGGGAACAACGACAGAGCGTTGGTCACGTTGCCCGACAGGGCGTTGGGGCTGGTGTTCAGGCCCAGCGTCTGCGTGCGCGACAAGCCCAGGTTCATACCCAGACGCAGCCACTTTTTAACTTCCGTATCCAGGTTCGAGCGGAAGGTGAAACGCTGCAGCGAGTTGTTCTTTACTACGCCGTCCTGGTCGGTGTAACCGGCCGAGAAGTAGTAGTTGGTTTTCTCGTTAGCACCCGAAACTGATACCACGTGGTTTTGCTGGAAGCCCGTGCGGAAAATCTCTTTCTGCCAGTCGGTGCTCACCTGGTTGCCGTTGGCATCAAAGTAAGGAGCAGCCAACAGCTTGGTGCCCGGAGCCGGGTTGGTGTTACGCTGCTTTTCGTTGCTGATGGTGATGAAGTCTTCAGCACCCAGTACGTCGTAGCGCTTCAGCGTTTGAGCCACACCGATATAGGTGTCGTACGAAACGGTGGTTTTGCCGAGACGGCCTTTCTTGGTCGTAATCAGAATTACACCGTTGGCAGCCCGCGAACCGTAGATGGCGGTAGCCGAACCGTCTTTCAGTACTTCGTACGATTCGATGTCGGCGGGGTTGATGTCAGCCAGAGCATTCGAGAAACCGTTGCCCAGGGCGCTGGTGTTACCCGTAAAGATGGGCTGACCATCCACTACAATCAGAGGCGAAGTACTCGAAGAAATCGAGTTAGTACCCCGAATCTGGATGCGGGGCTGCTGGCCCAACAGGCCCGAGGGAGCCTGTACCTGCACACCGGCAGCGCGGCCAGCAAGTTGCTGGGCAAAGCTGGGAGTAGCCAGGTTTGCAACGGCTTCGCCTTGTACCGAAGCAATAGAGCCGGTTACGTCGCGGCGTTCCTGCGTGCCGTAACCCGTAACTACTACTTCGCTCAATTGCTTGCTGTCAACGGCCAGACCGATGTTGAGTTGGTCTTCCGCGCCAATGGGCCGCTCCGTTTGGATGTACCCGATGGAGCTAAATACCAAGGTGCCACCGGCGGAAGGAACACTCAGGGTATAGGTACCATCCGAGTTCGTGGAAACACCATTGCTGGTGCCTTTAAGCAGAACCGTAACGCCTGGCAGGCCTTCTCCCGTCTGACGGTCCGTAACCCGCCCGGAAATATTCCGGTTCTGGGCAGTTACCTGCTGTAACAGGGTGAACATGAGCAGAAAACTCATGAATAGAATTTTTTTCATGCAGAAAAAAGTTTGGGTTAGAATATAAGCGGGGCGAGAGGACCGCTTTTACTTCTTAAAAATACTCACAGTTGAGCGAAACTAAATTTTCTAACTGCTTTTTTTTCCTCGACTCGAGCTTTACGAGGTGATTGGTTGAATAGCTGTATATGAAGGTATTTATATGATATAGTGGTTTTTTTAGGTATGTGATGTAGAATGAGGAAATTAATCTATCCAAAATAAAAAATGCTATATCAGTTGGAGCTAGCATAAAAATAAAAAGTGCTGGTACCAATGAAGGCACCAGCACTTTTTAATAAAATTCTAATCGTTAACGCACGAATTAGCGGAATACAGCAATGGCGGCGTATGGTGCCAGGATTTGCGTACCTGTAGGAGCGTTGAACGAGTTAAGTGGAGTCAGCACGATACGACGGCCACCTTCCGCTACCATTTCAAACGTGAAGACGATGGCGTCGTTCAGCAGAACCAGGTTGTTGAACGCATCCGGCCCCGCCGCCGGAATCACCGCTACCAGGTTGGTACCCGAAAGACGCTGCAAGCCCTGCAGAGCATCTTTACTATTGATGGATATGGTTGCCGGAAACGAGCTATAGTCACCTACTTTCACCCGTGGGCCCAGAATGGCACCGCGCCGGTAGCTTTTGTAGACCTCAATAGTCTGAATCTTCAGGTCGCGCTCCTGACCCGGGTCGATGGTAAATTCGAAAATCGGCCGCGTCGGATTTGTGCTGGTTGCGGCTTTGGCCGCCGCCAGGTTATAAAAGTCCTTGCCGGCAGTAACCTTAGGGAAAATGGCCGGTACGCTTTCAACGGCTGGGGCTGGCAGTCTGCTATCATCCTTGCAGGAACTCAGTCCCGCTCCGGAAGCAAACAGCAAAAACAAGCCAAAAACTATTTTTTTCATGGAAGTCAGAGTTGTGATTTTAAACAGAAGAGCAAACTCAGCGTCTGTCCCAGAAAATTTTATCTAATACAAGGTTCGGCTGCTGCTTCGGTGCGTTCGGGTTCGACGTCAGGTCGTCCTGGCGGTAGGGCAGACGACGGGGGTAACCACCGGTAAGGCGCGTGTGCGGCTCGGCACTAGTGCCCGGCAGCGTAATGGCAGGGAAGCCAGTCCGGCGGTAGTCCGTGTAAACATCTTCACCAAAGCCAAAGCCGGCCTTGTACTTCTCAATCATGATTTTCTCGAGGGTCACGCCCCCACTCAGGGCATTCTGCACGTAGTTGTCAATGACCGTGGCAGAAATCTGAGGGGTCGTCGGAGCAGGGTTGCTGGCGTTGTCAGCAGCCGCAATGTCGTTCACTTTATCGAACGCCAACCGGATGCCTTTTTCCATGGCCGTCGCGGCCCCTGCCTGGTCTTTCAGAATCATCAGCCGAACTTCCGCTTCCGTGAAATAGCGGCTGGCCGAAGTCAGGAAGCGCTGGGCTACGGTGCCTTTGCCGGCTACGCCAGTTGCCACGCCACCCTTGCCATCGTCGAACTTGCCGCCTACGGCGTACAGGCCGGGCAGCGTAACACTGTTAGCAATTGCCGTGTTAGCCGCCGGGCCGATGCTGCCGAGCAGAACGGTTACGAAACCGGTAGCATCCGAAAAGTCGGCTGCAGCCTGGAAGCTGGTGACCTGTCTGTAGAAATAGTATGGCCGACGTGGGTCGCCCGTCATAATATCCTGGTAGAAAAAGCGGCCCACGGAGTTTTCGCGGCTAGCCGTAACGTAGTCGGCAATGTACCCCAGGTTACGGTTTTCCGGCGTAGTCGAGCTGTTGTACTTGAACTCGTAGTCGTCGCCAATGCTTTGCATCAGATCCTGAGCCAACAGCGCCGAAACTTGCGTGTTCAAGGCCGCTTCGCTGATTACCGGGGTAGGGTTCAGGCGAATCTGATTGAGCAGCTTCAGCTTCAGGGTGCGGCCCATCCGAGCCCACTTGGTTTTGCTGCCACCATAGATAAGGTCGGCAGTACCCAGAGTAGCCGTAGACGAAGGCTTCGCCAGATTCTCAAGACCGGCGTCAATCAGGCCGAGCAGGCTCTTATAAATTTCCGAATCCTTGTCGAACTTCGGAGCTGGGTTAGCAGCACCCTGCAGGGCCTGCGAGTAAGGAATGTCACCCCACAGGTCAACCATCTGGCTAAATACGAAAGCCTTCTGGAGCTGGGCAATGCCTACGTAATCCCAGTTCTGGGATTCGGTAGCCTGCTTCAATACCTGCTCGTTGTTGACCAAGCAGTCGGCGTACAGGCCGCCCCACTGGTTGCTGAACGAGCCCCCATCGGGAGTGTACGAACCAATGTCGCGAGAGCTGGAGAGCTGGTTGACCAGGGTTGAGGTAGCCTGGCTCATCCCCAGCGCGCTCAGGCCCAGGTAGACGCTCATGGCACCCTGAGACGCCGGGAGAAGTTTTTCTATGCGAGCCGAGGTTGCGTTGATTGGGTCTACGTTAACGTCGTAGAAATCTTTGCATCCCGGGGTGGCTGCCAACAGGCTCGCGAGAGCCAGTGCAGCAGTACCTTTACGTAAGTTCATATGTGAAAGCAAGAAAATCAGAATTAGAAAGTAACCCGCAGGTTTACACCGTAGCGACGCGTAGAAGGCGAGTTGGTGAACTCAATGCCCTGGGCGTTGGATGCCGAGTTGAACGTGTTGACCTCGGGGTCATAGTTCGTGTACTTCGGAATGTTGGGCGAATACCAGTACAGGTTACGACCGGACAGCGAAACGTTGATCATGCTGAAGGGCGTCTTGGCCAGCAGCGTCTTGGGCAGGTCATAGCCCAGCGTTACTTCGCGCAGACGAACGGTGGTAGCGTCGTAGATGGACTGCTCAGCCGTGCCACCGATACCGGCAGAACCCGTACCGAAGTAGTAATCGTTCAGCGAAATAGCGGTGTTGTTCGGAATCGTGTTGCCATTCGCGTCACGGATGGGCTGGTGCGTGATGGGGTCACCTTTCACACCTTTGATAACGTAGAGCTGGTCACGATCTTCGGTGTCTTTGGTAACACCACGGCCCAGTTCCGACTGCAGGGTAGTCGAGTAGATATTGCCCCCTTTACGGTAGTCAATCAGGGTATTCAGCGTCAGACCTTTGAAGGTGAACTGGTTGATGAAGCCCATCAGGAACTGTGGGTTGGGGTTGCCAATTACCTTGGGGTTCAGGGCCGGAATCAGACGGCCGGTAGAAGGATCCACCAAGAGGTTGCCCTGCTCGTCGCGGTCAGCATTCGAGCCATAAAGCACGCCGAAAGGCTGGCCAGGCATCAGAATGGGCTGCACAAGGCCCGAGCCGAAAGCGGCATTGATAACAATCTGGTCAACTCCTTCGGTTAGCTTCTCCACAATGTTCTTGTTGTGGGTGAAGTTGAACGTGCTCGACCAGCGGAAGCCCCGCAGATCTACCGGAACGACGGTAGCGGCCAGTTCCACGCCTTTGTTCGAGATTTCACCGAAGTTGGTGCGCAGCTGGTAGAAGCCCGAAGCCGTGGGCAGCGTCACATCACCGATTTGGTTGGTCGTGCGACGGTCGTAGTACGAAGCGCTGATGTTGATGCGGTTCTTGAAGAAATCGAAGTCGGTACCAACTTCAAATTCGTTGGTGAATTCCGGCGTCAGCGCAGGGTTGTTGATGGCGAAGTTCAGAGCCTGAGCGGGCACCCCGTTGAAGGGAAAGTCGGTAGTGCCGACGTTGTTGCCGTATTTAGGATTGCTGAAGTACGTAACCAGGCCCGACTCGTAGGGACCAGCATCGTTACCAACGCGGGCATAGCCAGCGCGAATCTTGCCGGAAGACAGCCAGGAGTAATCCAGGCCCAGAGCTTCAGTGAAGATGACCGAGCCGCTCACGCTGGGGTAGAAGAAGCCACGACCGGGTTTGTTCACGTCACCACCTTTGTTCAACGTCGACGAGTTGTCGCGACGAGCAGTGGCGTTCAGGTAAGCCCAGTCTTTGTAGCCCAACGTTACGTCGGCCAGTACACCTACCAGACGACGCTTCTGGATGGTAGAGCCGTACGGCTGAATTTCGGTGGCGTTGCTCAGGTTATCGATACCGAATACCACGCTGCCGGTGCCCAGGAAGGAAGTGCTTTCGAAAACGCGTTGGTTGATGTTGTTACCAACAATGGCTTTCAGGCTCAGGTCTTCCGTCAGGTTTTTGTCGAAGGTCAACAGGACCGTCTGCTCCAGCTCCGTGTTTTGGATCATGTCTTCCACGGTACGGCCCGTGGCATACTTACCCGTGTTACCGGGACGAATCGTCGAGCGACGGGCATCCGTGTAGGTGTTTACACCGCCGGTGTAGCTCAGGGTCAACCAGTCTTTGATGGCGTAACTAGCCGTGATATTACCTGCTACCCGGTCAACACGCGAGGTGAACGAGTTGTTGTTGGTCGACCAGTACGGGTTGTCGGCCTGCGTGGAGAGCCAGCCGAAAACCGAGCCGTTCGTTACCGGGTCCGTGTTGGGCAGGTTTTGCAGATCCAGGTTGCGGGGCAGGAACATGATGCGCGACAGAGCCGAAGCACCACCCTGGGCACTGCTGCCACCTACCAGTGGGCCGCGCTGATACGAGTTAGTGTAGGCAACGTTACCACCGATGACGAACTTGTTGTAGGTACCCGAGCCGCCCGCGCTGATGTTGTGACGCAGGAACGACGAGTTCGGGATGATGCCTTTCTGGTCGTAGCGCGAAACCACGGCCGTGAACTTGGCATTGTCGCTATTGCCGGTCAAAGAAATAGAGTTGTCAAACAGGCTACCCGTGTTGAAGAAATCCTTTACGTTGTTGGGCGCAGCTTGGTAAGGAATGGTAGTACCGGCCGGAATGTTCGGGAAGTTAGGGTTACCAGCCTGGGGGTGAGGCAGGGTAGCGGGAGCTTCGGGGCTGCCAAAACGAGGACCCCACGAGCCGTTGGTCAGGAACGGGCCGACAAAGTTGGCGCCGGTGCCATAGCTGTTCTGGTATTCGGGCAAACCAGCAATGGTTTCCAGCGAGTAGCCCGAGTTGTAGTTGATTTGAATACCCTTGACACCGCGCTGCATGCTGCCGGTTTTGGTCGTGATAACCACTACGCCACCGGCGGCGCGCGAACCGTACAGGGCACCGGCGGCGGCACCTTTCAGGATCGTCATCGACGCAATGTTGTTGGGGTCAATGTCAGCAGCCCGGTTCGAATAGTTAGTGCCTTCTACCAGTGGGCTATCCGAGTCGGTCTGTTTGTTGTCGTACGGAATGCCATCCACTACGAACAGCGGGCCGTTGGCTTTGGACATCGAGGTATTACCGCGGATGATAATGCGGGTCGAGCCACCAGGCGTGCTGCTGGAGTTCGATACCACTACACCGGCTACCTTACCCGACAAGGTCCGAACCACGTCCGGCTCCGATTTCTGCACCAGTTGCTGGGCATCAATATCGGCTACGGCATAGCCCAGAGCGCGCTTTTCGCGGGAGATACCCAGGGCCGTTACCACGACTTCGCTCAGCTCTTCCGTGCTGACCGACAGCGAAACGTCAATCGTATTGCTATTGGTGATGGCGCGCTCCAGCGAACCGTAACCCAGTTGCTTGAACACCAGGGTGGTGGCATCAGCCGGAACCGACAGCGTGTAAGTTCCCTCCGCATTGGTAGCAGTACCAACACTGGATCCTTTTACCAGAACGCTTACACCCGGCAAGCCTTCATTGGTCGTGACATCGAGTACTCGTCCTGAAATAACCCGATTCTGCGCCCAAGCGCGCCCAATCAGGGTCAAAGACAGGAATAAACTCAGTAGTAAGAGTTTTTTCATGAAAGAAGTGGAGTGAAAATGGAAAAAATGCGAGGTGTGAAGAAAGGTTTAATTGCTAAAAGTAAAACATATTTTCTGGATCAGCTACTCGGCCCGGAAGAGCTATATAGGCGGCGTTGCTTGAAATGTGACGCTCTATTAGCATGATGCCGCCGCCCGCCGGATTCCACACCGGCGGGCGAGGGGGGCTACAGATTTTTTGCTTCGTCGCCCGGCTGGTAGGGCAAAAACAGGATAATCAGGTTCAGCATCTCACTGCGGGTTTCCATCAGATCCTCGGAAATGACGCGTCGGGGCGGCGAAAACGGGTTGTTGGGATTGGCCGCCGTATTATCGTATTGCCCTTCCACGGTAATGACCGAGCCCTTGGGCAAGTGCTGCATCTGCCGGAATCGGTAAGCTTCCTGCCAGCGGAAGTCCCACTCCGGAATATTTACCAGGTTGATCTTGGCCCCCTCGGGCGTGGTGGCCCACGCGGTGAATGACTTGCCCAGCAAGTGCATGTGGGGCCACACGTACAGCAACGACAGGTCCTGCGCCAGCTTCAGGTCTACATGGAACTTCTTGATGCTGTCGGCCGGGATGATAAGCGGAGGCGTGATTTCGCCCACGCCCGCCGAGCCAATGCTCAGGGCCCTGATTTCCCGTTTGATGGGCTCCTTGGCAAAGTAAATATTCACGCTCGACCAGTCGGTCGTGTCCACGGGCGACGGTCCGTAGTGCACCGTGAGCAGGATTACCCCGCGCTTGGGCATCGTGAAGCCAACCCCGGCGGGAAACTCCTGGGTGGTGCTGCCCGGAATCCAGCCGCCGTAATAAGCAACTTCCTGCATCAGGGGCTTAAATTCCTGCATGTTGCTCAGAAACTGGTCGGAAATTACCAGGTCGTTGCCTTTGTAAATGTCCACTTCCGGGCCGACACTCTGCACCGCGTAGTTGGCATGGTGCAACAGGCGCCGGTTGTTGGCAATAAACTCAATGGCACGGATGGGCTGCGCGGCCGGCAGCTCAAACGGAATCTTGAACATGACGAAGTTCTCGTTGCCGTTGCCCTTGATCCGAAAAGCTTCTTTGGGGCGCAGCACCAAGTCGGGCGCGCCCAGCGGGGCATGGCCGCGCAGGTCAGCTTTCTTGGGCTTCCGGTTCGGGCCCTGCGGCGCCCCGGCTTCCACCCAGCTCTTGATCTGCCCAATCTGCTCATCCGTCAGCCGCCGTTCGTTGGCAAACGAGCTGTAGTGCGGGTCGGCCTTCCACGGGGGCATGTAGCGGCTTTCCGTCACGCGCTGAATGGTCTTGGCCCGCCGCGCCACGTCTGGGTACGTGAGCAGCGAGAAAGGGGCGGCGCCGTTGGGCTTGTGGCAGGCCACGCAGTTAGCAGCCACGATAGGGGCAATGTGCTCGGAGTAGGTAACTTCTTTTTTCTGCTGGGCCGCTCCTGGCAGGGTGTTCAGCAGCAAGCAGAAAAATACGAGTAAGAAGGTTCCGTTCGGTATTCGGGGCAAGCAATACAAAAGAGGTCGTTTCACTTGTTGGTAAACCTGGGAAAGGGTGGTTTATTTCCCTAAGATACCGAGAAAAATTTGGCCATAACCTAAAAAAGCCCCTCACTATTCAGTGAGAGGCTTTTTAGAAACAGAGAAGCTGTTAAAAACTAGTTTTTAACATCCCACCACAAACGGGTTCTGATCAGGTCAGCACCCTGGCGCGCTACGGCAGCAGTGTAGTTGGCCTGGTTCAGCGACTGTTCGTTGGAAGGGTAGCGGAAACGTACGGGCAGCTTGCCACCGGCAGCACCAACTGGCGAAGCGGGCAGGCTCAGGAAGGGGTAGTCCAAGCGGCGCAGTTCCGACCAGGCTTCAACACCTTGGCCGTAGAGAGCAATCCACTTCTGGGTACCGATGCTGGCTTTCTGCGTTTCCAGGCTGGTCTTGTTGTACTTCACCAGTGGCTGGGCGATGTAAGCATCGACTGCGGCAACATCCGTAATGCCGTACTGGGCCATAGAGGCGCGGATAGCGCTGTTATAGGCAGCTTCAGCATCACCGGTAACGATACCACGGGCGCGGGCCTCAGCCGTGAAGAACAGTACTTCCGACCACGTCATCAGCACACCAGGGGCATCAGCCTTCGTGAAGTAGTCGCCTACTTTCGACATGCTGCACAGCGGACCACGTTGAGCAACCGGGTTGGTCAGGCCGTTCTTAATACCGCGGTACAGTCCTGTGGAGTCTGGTACTGACTTATCATCAGGCTTTGCCGCGCACTCGGCGGGGTTAGCGTAGATCGGCAGACGAGGGTCTTTCCGACGGCTCAGCACCGAGGTGATAGACTGGCTTACGCGGTGGTCATCACGAGTCAGGCGGTTTTCAAACACCGGGTTGGTGTTCGGCTGAGCACTCAGGAAGACGACCTGGGCGTTGTCAGCATTGCTGGTCATCAGCAGGTTCGAGCCATTCAGTACATCAGCAATTTCTGGTTTCGCCAATCCTTCATTAGCATCAATTGCACGCATGGCCAGACGCAGACGCAGCGAGTTGGAGAACTTCTCCCACTTGGTCATGTTGCCGCCGAACATCACGTCGCCACCAACGGCCATCGTGCTTTTCTGCTTCAACAAAGTCGTAGCCTGCTTCAAATCGGCCAGCAAGCCTTTGTAAACGTCTTCCTGCTTGTCGTACTTGGGCGTAATGACGTTTACCGTAGTCGAAAGCTTCAGTGCATCCGAGTAAGGAATATCACCGAAGATATCCGTCAGCACCGAGAAGTAGTAGCTGCGCATAACCAGCGCAACTGCCTGCATGTTGGGGTTGTTCGACTCTTTACCGATACGGAGCAGTTCGTTGAAGTCTTTCAGACCACCGGGCAAAGCTGCCGTGCCGGTATAGAAACCGTCCCAGATGCTCTGGTAAGAAGTGGACCGGAAGCTGTAACGGTCTTCCGTGGTGTACTGCGACTTGGCCCAGTGTTGAGCAATCAGCAGGCCGCCATCCATGTTAGCAGGTACGTCAAACAGACGGAAAGCAGTGGCCGTTTCGGCACCGGTTAGCAGCGCGTCGGGGCTTACCGTCAGCGGCTGGTTGGGGTTCGTGTTGAACTCTTCAAACCCCTTTTCGCATGCGCCCAGGCCCAGAGCCAGCGGCAGCATTAGTGCGATTTTATTGTATTTGGACAACATAGTGAGTAAAGTGAAGGTAAAGAGAGCCACTCCCGCGAGAGAGCGGCTCTATTTGATTACAGGGTCAGGTTGATGTTGAAGCCGTAGCTCCGAACCGAAGGAATCTGGGTAGACTCCAGGCCCTGAACGTTACCACTATTGAAAGAAGTTTCTGGATCGATACCAGGAGCCTTCGAGCTGATCAGCCACAGGTTACGACCAACGGCCGAAACACCGATACCTTTCAGGAACGTCTTTTCAACAAGCGACTTGGGCAGCTGGTAGCCCAGACGTACTTCGCGCAGTTTCACGAACGAAGCATCGTACACGCTGCTCGAACGAACGTTGTAGTAGTAGGCAGCATTCCAGTCCTGAGCCGGTACGTTTACGTTGTTGGGAACGTAGGTTTTGCCATCGGGGCCCAGCATTACGCCGTCACCCACGATGCCTTCCTCACGACCTTTCAGCGTGCTTTCCAGCGAGCCGGTGTAGTTACCCCACATGTTGGTTTCGCTCTGCAGCTGGCCACCCTGGCGGGTGTCGATGGTGAAGCTGAAATCAACGCCTTTGAAGCCCAGACGGTTGGTGATGCCACCTACCCAGTCAGGGGTATAAGAACCCAGGATCTTGCGGGTTGGGTCGGCTACGGGCAGACCGTCTTCGTAGATGATCTGGCCATCGGGGGCGCGCAGGAAGTCTTCTGCGAACAGGACGCCGTACCGCTCACCGATACGAGCTTCTACGTTTACGCCGAAGCCCGAAGCACCCAGGATCAGGTTTTTGATCTGACCTTCGTCGTCGAATTTCACCACTTTGTTGCGGTTAGCAGCGAAGTTGGTCTGGATGTTCCACTGCAGGGCGCTGGTGGCGGGCAGGGGAGCAATGTTCAGGATGGCTTCCAAGCCTTTGTTCTGTACTTCCCCAGCGTTCAGTACCTGGAAGGCATAGCCCGTAGCGGCCGAAGTTGGAATGCTCAGGATCTGGTCGGTCGTGGTCGACTGGTAGCCCGTCAATTCCAGGCCAATGCGGTCCTGCAGGAAGCGAACTTCGATACCTGCTTCTACCGAGTTGGTACGCTCAGGCTTCAGATCTGGATTGAACAGAGTATTGAAGTAGGTCTGCTGAGCGAAGCTGCCGAAAGGCGTGCGGCCGGGGTAGATATCCTGCAACCGATAGGGGTCCGTGTCGTTACCAACCTGGGCGTAACCGCCCCGAACTTTAGCAAATGACAACACCGATTCGGTGATGCCCAGGGCTTCAGTCAGTACCAACGATGCATCTACCGAAGGGTAGAAGAAAGAGTTGTTATCCTTAGGCAGCGTAGAGCTCCAGTCATTACGGGCGGTTACGCCTATGAATGCGAAGTTCTTGTAGCCCAGACGAGCCGAGCCGTAAACCGAGTTAATCCGGTTGCGAGTTTCGGGGTTCAGGATGTTAGCGTTGTTGTCGTTGCTCGAACCGAAGTTGTTACCCGTTACCAGCGGCGAACCGGAGTTGCCCAACGCGTACAGACCGGGTACGGCCAGCTCGGGAGCAGCCACGACGTTACGGTTACCACGGTTGTCGCGACGGTTCACCCCAATCAGACCGTCGATGTTCAGGTCTTCGGTCAGGTTACGGTTTACCGTGGCCAGGAATTCGGTGTTGCGCTCCAGTACGTAGATACGCTCTTCGGTGTAGTCGTCCTGAATAGCGTTGTCACGGGTTTCAGCGGCCACCCGGCGCTGGTTGAACTGGTTGTACACATCGTTCGTGGTACGAGCGGTGATGTTCAGCCAGTCGGTCAGAGCGTAGCTCAGGGTCAGGTTGCCGATTACACGGTCACGCTCGTCGTCGTTGGTGCACTCGTTCAGGATGTAGTACGGGTTGCTCGAGTAAACCTGGATCCAGTTGTAGTTACGGCTGCCTTCGCGGCCACCCTGCTCGTAGATGTCTTTCAGATCGGAGAGTTTTACCTGACGGCCAAACCACGTGTAGAGCTGCTGCATTACGTTCAGCTCGTCGTAGCCCTGGCTGGGGCGGCGACCCTTGGTGTTGGTGTAGTTGATGTTGGTGCTCAGCTTGAACTTGTTGGTGATGTCAACACCACCGTTTACGTTCACCGTGTTCCGCTTCAGGAAGGTGTTGGGCAGAATGCCTTTTTGGTCCAGGTTCGTGTACGATACCCGGATACCAGCTTTGTCATTACCACCCGACAGGGCCACGTTGTTGGTCAGCGTGCGGCCGGTTTCGAAGAAGTTGCGCACGTTGTCTTTGCCGGGGCTAACCCAGGGAGTAGCCTGGCGCACGCCGTTTACCACGGGCGAGTTGTACTGAGGAATCAGACGGCCGTCCAGTTTGGGACCCCAGCTTTCGTCCACGTTGTCGCTGTCGCCACCACCGGCTCCGTCTACGTACTCGTAGCTGCCGTAGCCCTGACCGTACTGGTCCTGGAATTTGGGGATCTTCAGGGGCGTTTCAAACGAAGTCGTGCTGTTCACGCTGATGCCAATACCACGCGACTTACGGCCGTTTTTGGTGGTGATTACGATAACGCCGTTTACACCGCGCGTACCGTACAGAGCGGCAGCGTTAGCACCTTTCAGGACCGTCATCGACTCGATGTCATCGGGGTTGATGTCCGAAGCACCGTTGCCGTAGTCAACACCACCGCTACCGGGGGCGGTAGATACGCCGTTGGAAAAGTTCTGGTTGTCAATTGGCTGGCCGTCAATTACGAACAAGGGCTGGTTGTTACCCTGTACCGATTTGGCACCCCGGATCAAGATACGCGACGAGCTGCCGGGCGTGCCCGAGCTGTTCGTGATTTGTACGCCGGCAATCTTGCCGCTCAGGGAGTTAACCACGTTGGTTTCGCGAGCCTGCGTCAGATCAGCGCCTTTTACGTCCTGAATGGAGTAACCGAGACTTTTCTTCTCTTCTTCGCGGCCCAGAGCCGTTACTACTACTTCACCCAGCGTCTTGGTGTCGGTGCTCAGACCCACGTCGATGGTGGAAGCCGTCCCGATAGGACGATCAACGGAAACGTAGCCGATGGAGGTAAACGACAGGGTCGTGGCCGTGGCCGGAACGCTCAGCGAGTAGGTACCGTCCGAGTTGGTCGAGGCACCGATGGTGGTACCTTTCACAATTACAGTAACTCCGGGTAAGCCCTGGCCGCTGGTGCGGTCAGTAACCCTTCCTGAAATGGCCCTGTCCTGCGCGATGGCCTGCTGCAACAGGCTAGTCATCAGCAGGATGACCATAAATAAGAGTTTTTTCATTTGACAGTTGGTTTGGTGAGTGAAAAGGTGAAGAAAGAAGTTGTAAAAGTGGGCGAATAGGGCAAGTATAGCGGTAAAAACCCCATTTAGCAACTTTTAGGAAACATAGGGATGGGCCCGCTACACTCACTCTTTCAATTATCTCCGCCTCAATTTCTGGTATCTGCCTCAGCATAAGAGGCCGATTCGTACAAGTCCCATCTTAAAGATAGGCATTTAGCTGCCAGATCGTGACGATATGATGAGGAAATTATAGAATAAAATAATTCTAATATATAACTTTGCCTAGTTTTGCATTAAGTAGCCCTTGATGTATTCGTCCAAGTCGCCGTCGAGTACGGCCTGCACGTCGGTGCGCTCAATGCCCGTGCGTAGATCCTTGATCAGCTTGTAGGGGTGCAGCACGTAGTTGCGGATCTGGGAACCGAAGTCGATGCGCTTCTTGCCAGCCTCGATCTTGTCGCGCTCGGCGTTGCGCTTGTCCATCTCGATTTGGTACAACCGCGACTTCAGCATCCGCAGGGCGTGTTCCTTGTTCATCAGCTGCGACCGTTCGATCTGGCATTCAATGACGATGCCGGAAGGAGCGTGCTTCAGACGCACGGCCGTTTCCACTTTGTTTACGTTCTGGCCGCCCGCGCCCCCGGCCCGGTACGTGTCCCAGGTGATGTCGGCGGGGTTGATGAGAATGTTAATCGTTTCATCAACAACCGGATAAGCGAATACCGAGGCAAAGGAGGTATGGCGCCGTCCGCTGCTATCGAAGGGCGAAATGCGGACCAGCCGGTGCACGCCAATCTCACTTTTCAGGTAGCCGTAGGCGAAGTCGCCCGTGATTTCCAGCGAGGCCGACTTGATGCCGCCACCTTCACCGGGCTGGTAGCTGACCTGGCGCACGGAGAAGTTGTGCTTCTCGCCCCACATGATGTACATGCGCATCAGCATCTCGGCCCAATCCTGGCTTTCGGTGCCACCCGCGCCGGGGTTGATGTCGATAATAGCGGAAAGCTGGTCTTCCTCGTCGGAGAGCATCCGCTTGAACTCCAACTGCTCCACCAGCTTCTGGGCCTGGTCGAATTCCTGCTGAATCTCGGCTTCGGTAACGTCGCCTTCGCGGTAAAAGTCAAACAGGATTTCGACCTCCGATACGGCGCTTTCTACTGCTTCGTAGTCGTCGGTCCAGACTTTGACGGTTTTTATCTCTTTCAGGATTGACTCGGCTTTCTTGGAGTCGTCCCAAAAGCCGGGGGCGGCGGTCTGCTTTTCGGTTTCTACGACCTGCGCTTTGCGGGCATCGTAGTCAAAGATACCTCCTCAAGGCCTCAACGCGGCCCTTCAATTCCTTAACCTGGTCTTGGGTCATGGGAAAAAAAGATGAATGTGAAAAAATGGGTAGGCGGCAAAGGTAGCTAATGCAAAACGCCTGCCCCGGATATTTCATCCGGAGCAGGCGTTAGTGTTTTGCCGAGGCAAAAAGGGACTATACCTGGACCATCCAGTGGTGGGTGTCGGGGGCTTCGCCGGTGCGGATGGCGCTGAGCATGGCGCTGGCTTTCTGGGAGAAGGAGTCGGCGGAGGGAGCCGGCAGGGCGTAGTCCTGGCCCTGGAAGCCGATGGTGGCAATGGGGGCAATAGTCGCGGCCGTGCCGACGCCGAATGCTTCCTGCAGAGTGCCGTTGGCCTGGGCCGTCATTACTTCCGTGGCCGAAACCTTCCGCTCTTCCACTGGCAGACCCAGGTCATGGGCCATTTGCAGGACGCTTTTGCGCGTGATGCCATCCAGAATGGAGGTGCTGAGGGCGGGGGTAATAACCTTGCCGTCGATGACGAACATGACGTTCATTGTCCCCGATTCTTCGATGAACTGGTGGGCCGAGGAGTCGGTCCAGAGCAGCTGGTGGTAGCCTTCCTGCTGGGCCAGCTTGGTGGGCCACATGGCGGCGCCGTAGTTACCGGCCGCTTTGGCATAGCCAGCCCCGCCCTCGGCTGAGCGCACGAACTTCTCTTCGAAGCGCACCCGCAGGGGCTTGTTATAGTACAAGCCTACCGGGCAGGTGAAAATCATGAAGCGGTAGCTGTCGGAGGGGCGCACACCGATGAAGCCGTCGGTGGCAAACATAAAGGGCCGGATATAGAGGGCACTACCGGGCGCGTCGGGCACCCAGCTGGCATCGAGGCGAATCAGCTGGGCAAGGCCCTGCATAAACAGCTCTTCGGGAATGGCGGGCATGCACATCCGCTCCGCCGACAGGTTCAGGCGGTGCAGGTTGTCGTAGGGGCGGAACAGGGCAATTTCGCCCTGGGGGTTCTTGTAGGCTTTCATGCCCTCAAAAATGGCCTGCCCGTAGTGCAGCGCCGAGTTGGCGGGGCTCACGGCCATGTCGCCGTAGGGCACAATCTGGGGCTCCTGCCATTCGCCATCCTGATAGTCGACAACAAACATATGGTCGGAGAAGACCTTGCCAAATTCGAGGTGGTCAGGATCCAGCTGCTGAAGCCGTGACGCCGTGGTGCGCTGAGTCCGGATAGTGAGAGTGTCGAGCATAATGCAGGATGATGGGAGAGTGGAAAAAGAGCGGGTGGGAATAGAGGGTACTTCCTGAAACGCGCCTAGGAGAGGCGCGGTTTCCAGGTAACTTCTTCGGCGCCTAATTCGTGCGCCATTTGCCGGCCGAGCACGAAAAGATAATCCGAAAGGCGGTTAAGGTACATCACGACCAGGTCGGCGACGAAGGAATCTTCCCGCAAAGCAATTACCAGCCGCTCGGCGCGGCGGCATACGCAGCGGGCTACGTGGGCGTAGGAAACGGAGGGGTGGCCGCCGGGCAGAATAAACTCCCGCAGCTCGGGCAGCCCCTCATTCATGCGGTCCATTTCTTGTTCCAGCAACAGGATATCCTCTTCGTGCAAATCCGGAATCTTCATTTTCGACTTGTCCGGATCGGAAGCCAGGGTGGCGCCCATGGTGAAAAGGCGGTCCTGAATTTCCTTTAACAGGGCGCGGCGAGAGATGTTTACGTCCTGGTCGCGCACCAGCCCGAGGTAGGAGTTGAGCTCGTCGACGGTGCCGTAGCACTCGATGCGGAGGCTGGATTTGGGCACGCGGGTGCCGCCAATAAGGGACGTGAGGCCTTTGTCGCCAGTTTTGGTGTAGATTTTCATGCAGTGAGCGAAGGACAGCGGGCAGGAGCTGGGGTTGCAGAGAACGTACTAAACAAAATAGTCAGCTCCATGTCGGTGGCTCAGCGCTGCGGAGTGAGCTGCTCGTGGTGATTGGCAATGTCGGTGTTGATGTTGTCGGACTCCACCAGGCCGTCGCGCAGGCGCACGATGCGGTGCGCGTAGCGGGCAATATCTTCCTCGTGGGTGACCATAATGATGGTGTTGCCTTTCACGTAGAGGGCCTCAAACAAGTCCATGATTTCGTAGCTGGTCTTGGTGTCGAGGTTGCCGGTGGGTTCGTCGGCCAGGATAATGCTGGGGTCGTTGACCAGGGCGCGGGCAATGGCCACGCGCTGCCGCTGGCCGCCGCTCAGCTCGTTGGGCTTGTGCTTGGCGCGGGTTTCGAGGCCCACGCTTTTCAGGGCCAGCATGGCTTTTTCCTCGCGCTGACTCTTGCTGTAGCCGGCATAAATCAGGGGCAGGGCCACGTTGTCGAGGGAAGTGGCGCGGGGCAGCAGGTTGAAAGTCTGGAAAACGAACCCGATTTCCTTATTGCGCACCTCCGCCAGCTGGTTGTCCGACATCCGGCTGACGTCCTTGCCGTTGAGGATGTAGTTGCCGCGCGTGGGCGTATCGAGGCAGCCCACGATGTTCATCAGCGTGGATTTGCCCGAGCCCGACGGCCCCATGAACGCCACGTACTCGCCGCGCTGAATGGTGATGGTAACGGACCGTAGTGCCTGGATGAGCTCGGTGCCCATCTGGTATTCCTTCGCAATGTCGTGCGTTTCGATTACAGGAGGTAGCATAGGCCGCTCGGTTAGTTCCAGGGGGTAGCGGATGCCGCCTGAGTGGCCCGCTGCGCGTTGTACTTTGAAAGAAAGGTACTGTATTCCGCCGGGGAAAGCAATGGGCGCAGCTTTTCCAGGGAAGCAGTGGCGTACTCGGTCAGGCCGGCCGGAATGGCGGCCAGCGTGTAGGCTTTCAACAGATTTACCGACTCGGGGTTGTACTCCAGACCTTTGAGCAGGGCGTTGTAAGCAAGCATGTCCTGCTGCTGGCTTAGGTAAAAGTTGGCCGCGGCCAGCACTCCATCTTCCAGAAAAGGCGCCTCCCGTACCAGGCGGGCAAACAACCGGCTGGCCTGCGGACGGTTATTTTCCTGCTGCGCCAGGGCGGCCTGGTAATACAGATAGTAGGGCTGATGCGGCCGGGCAAAGTAGCCGGTTTGGACCACCTGGCGCAGGGCGGGCAGCTGCTGGGCTTGCAGGTACACTTGGCCGCGCACTACGTTCCAGGCCGAGGCGGCCCGGGTTTTGGTAGTCGCCGGCGGGGCAAACGACTGGATGGCCTGCTGGGCGGCGGCCATTTGGCCGGCTTGCAGAGCCCGCGGAATCTGGGCCAGCAACGCCGCTTCCCGCGAAGCCGCCGTGCCCAGGGCCGCCGCCCGCGGAATCAGGCTTTCGGGGTAGAGCGAGCCGCCGCGCAGCACCAGGTACTGAGCCTTCACCGAGTCGGGAGCCGTGGGGTACTGCGTGTTGAAGTCAAGGTTCAGCACGGCCAGCAGCTGCCGGGCCCGGCGACTGGTGCCAAACGTCTGGTCGGATAATGCCTGGGTAGCCGAGGCTTTGGCCGAATCGGTTTGGTTGAACAGCGCCTGCGCGTAGGCCCGATATAAGGCCGCTTCAGAGTAGCCATTGCGGCGGGCCGCAGCAAACCGGTCGGCGGCGCTGGGGTAAAGGCGTTGCTCGAGCAGCCACAGGCCCCACAGGTTCTGGTAGTAGGCGCTGCCCGCAGAGTTGCCGCTAGCCAGGGGCAGCAGGGTACTTTGGGCGGCTACCACCTGCCCGCCGTAGTGCTGGGTGAGGGCGCGCAGAAACGTCAGCTGGTCAAAATACGGGTTGTTTTCGGGCTGTTGGGCCAGGCGCGTCAGCAGCCGCAGCTGAGTGGTGTCGCCGAGGGCCGCGCGGCGCAGACCTTCGTGGTAGACTTGGGCAAACTCGGCCGTAGTCAGAATCGGAGAAGCTGGCGTGGCTGACTGCGGCTGCTCCGGCTTGCCGCTGAGCAGGTTAAGCAACGCGGCGTTGCTGGCCCAGGCCGGACTGGCTGCCCCGGAAGTATGCTCCCGCACGGCTTTGCGCGCCGCGTCGGCTTGCTGGGTCTGTAGCAGGAAGGCCAAGCGGTTGGCTTGGATGACGGCGTTATCGGGAGCCAGAGCTTCGGCGCGTTGTAGGTAGTATTCCACCGAATCGGTCAGGGCTGAGCGGGTGTAAAGCTGGGCCAGGTCGTTGGCCAGCCGGGCACTGCGGGGCGTATTTTTGATAGCCTGGCGCAGCACCTGCAACCGGTCGAAAAAGTCGCCGGGCTCATTGTAAAGCGCGGCCAGGCGCAGGGAAATCTTTTCGGACGGCGCCCGGTTCAGGGCGCGGCGCAGGGCATTGATTTCGTTCTGGCGCTGGGAGCGGAAATGATACAGCGCCGCCCGGCCCATGCTGGCGCGGTGGTTGTGCTGGTCCAGAACGTCGCTTTCGGCGTAGTAGCGCTCGGCCAGCAGGGCCAGTCCGTCGCCGTTGGGCTGCTCCTCGCTTTGCAGGCGGGTCAGGTCGCCCACGTTGTTGAAATAGCCGGCCTGCACCCGGTCGAGCACGTAGAAATTGTTGCGCATCTCCACGGCTACAATGCTGCCAATGCCCACCACGTACACGATGTAGAACGGCAGGCGCCGCGGCTCATACACCACCCGGAATACCCGCAGCTTCTGCCGGATCAGGGTAACGAAGTTGAACAGGACGTAGAGCAGAAACGCCGCGCCCACGGCCAGCAGCGCCAGGGCGGTAAAGTCGCGGGCGGCGGCCAGCAGCGGGTCGTTGGCCGTGGCCAAGGCGAAGCCCAGAAACCCGGCGGCCAGCGTCAGCAGGATCAGCAGCAGCAGCTGGGCCGACGCCAGCGGCACCCAGGCCTGGAAGGTCGCGGCCCGGCGCGGCAGATTCAGCCAGCTGATAACCAGGGCCGGCAGCAGCAGCACGAGCGGGTCGAGGTGGACGCCGGGCAGAATCAGCAGCTCCCCGCCGTTCCAGTAAAACATCAGCAGCGTGCCCAGGTACAGGCCACTGACCAGCAGAAACGGCAGCAACCCGAAGCGGCTGCCGGGGTTTTCGGCCTGGGAGTTAAACCACAGCAACCCGTAGACATTCTCAACGCCGAGCCAGAGCACCAGCAGCGCCAAGGCCGCCGCGCCGCTGCTGGTCGCGTAGCTCACCAGGTGCAAAGCGGTGGTATCGGCCGGATTGTCGCTGCGCAGAAACAGCAAGGTGCTCAGGCCGGCCACCAGCGCACTGAACGTCAGCAGGCGGCGGCCAAACGACACGTCCTGCCAGAAGGCATGAAATACGTAGGCCGGAATGCCCAGCGTGAGCAGCGTCAGAATCAGAAAGTATTGCTCCCGGGAGTCGAAAATGCCGAGCATATCGGCGTTGAGCGACATCAGGAAGAACATCAGCAGCGCCATGCCCGCCACAAACGACAGGCGGGGCAGGCGGCTGATGATGGCCAGGTAAAAAACCAGGCAGAAAGCCACCAGCCCCAGCAGCAGCACGGCCGCGTCGGGCCGCACGAAGGGCCCGGTTACGTCGTGGGTTTCCGTGACGAGGTAGCCATTCACGCGCACCGGCAGCTCGTCGAGGCCGATGCGCACCCGTTGCAGCACCGTGGGCACGGGCTTGAGCTGGGCTACTTCCTGCACCCGCAACGTGAAATCGTCGCCGGTAAAGTAATAATACACCGCCAGGCCGACGGAAAAGCCGGCAACCACGCCCAATACCCACAGGATAGTGCGCCAGCCGGTAGAGCGGGGGGAGGAAAGCAGAAGGGCCAAGGGAAAAGGTTATTCCAGCACTTTGGGCACGCGGAAGTAGTCGGAGTCCTTGCGCGGGGCGTTGCGCAGGCCCTCCTGGTGGCTTACCGAGTTGCGGGCCTCGTCGGGCCGCAGAACGTTGATTTCCTGCGACAAATGCACCAGGGGCTCCACGTTGGCGGTATCTAGCTCGCTGAGCTGGGCCACCCAGTCCAGAATCTTGTTCAGGTCGCCCAGCATCTGCTGTTCCTTCGTGGCGTCAAATTCGAGACGGGAAAGATGGGCCAGTTTGCGCAGGGTTGATAAATCGGTGCTCACAGTAGGGAAAGTTGGAAGAAGTTCAGATTACGAATTAGGCAAACCCAGCTCCGGGCTGGCCGCCGCGGCGGCGTCGGGAGCGGGCTTGGGCGGGCGGGAAGGCCCGGGAATGCCGGCCGCTTCGGGGCGGAAGGCGCTGGCAATAGTACGAAAAGCCTGGTCCCGGATCCGGGGCACGTCGGCGCTGGTCAGGCCCTGGGTGAAAATTGGCTCGTGAATCACGACCTGCAACGGCGTGTAGCGCACCCGGATACCCCCAACGTCGGGCATGAAGCGGTGGTTCAGGGGCATCGTGACGGGCACGATGGGCACGCCCGTGGCAATGGCTAGCTGGAAGGCTCCATCCTTGAACGGGCCCATTTCCTCGCCGGGCTTTTTGGAAATCGTGCCCTCGGGGAAAATAACCACCGAGCGGCCGGCTTCCAGGCTCTGGCGGGCCTGCACGATGGCCCGGCCCCGGCTCACGGCGCTGTTGCGGTTCACGGTGATGTAGACGCTGCCAAACACCGGACCCCAGAGCGGCACGTCGGCCAGGGCGCTTTTGCCAATGATGTTCAGAAAGCCCGGAATGGCCTTAAACAAGACCGGAATGTCGATGTAGGAGCTGTGGTTGGCAACGTAGACGCAGGGCTGGGACTTGGGCAGCGGGTTCTTGCGCACGATGTCGACCGGCATGCCCCACATCCGGATGGCAAACGTCGACCAGCCCCGGTTGATGGTGTGCAGGTGCCGGTGCAGCTTCGGGCGCCGCCCCAGCCACACCTGCACGGGGTAGGTGACAAAGAACGGCAGCACAAACCAGAACGTGCTCCACGTGGTGTAGATGCGGTGCCAGATATAACGCAACAGTCGACGCATACCGCAAAAATACGAGCTAGAAACTTAGAAGCGGCGCGCCCGGCCCGAAAGGCTGCGCCGCCGCCGGGGGCTTAGCCGCGGCGGGCGTTCAGCAGGCGTTCGGCTTTCAGCAAGCCTGCCACGCTGATGGCGTCGGTAATGCGGCTGTCCATGACCATCGCCACGGCTTCGGACAGGGGCAGCTTCCAGAGGCGCAGGTCCTCGGTTTCCTCGGGCTCCACGTCGCCGGCTTCCAGCTCTTCGGCCAGAAAAACGAAGCCTTCCTCGTCGGTCACGGAGTTGGAGGTGTGCAGGCGGGCAATGTTGGTCCAGCGCCGGGCCGTGAAGCCGGTTTCCTCCTTCAACTCCCGCTGCGCCGATTCCAGAATGTCCACTTCCACCGGCCCGCCGCCCATCGGAATTTCCCAGGAATACTCATTGAGCGGGTAGCGGTACTGGCCCACCAGCCAGGTATTGCCTTGGGCATCCACCGGGATAATGCCCAAGGCCTTATTCTTCATCGTCACGACGCCGTAGATGCCCCGGCCGCCCTTGGGGTTGATGACCTGGTCTTCCCGCACCCGAATCCAGGGATTCTGATAGGTTACCTCCGAGCTGAGCACCTGCCACGGATTATGGGTTTCGTCGAAGTCAGGGGAGGGGATATGGGTCATAAATGCGGAAATACGGGAGCGGCGGAACAGGGCAAAGGTACAATTTCGCCGGGAGCTGAAAAGGGCCTTGGCTGTCCGACGGGCCGCAAGCTAGGTTAGTCGGGTGAGAAGATGCGTTTGACAAAAAACGCCGCAATAAACGACTGAGAGCAAGTAGTTTTGTCGTAGAAAGGAACCAGCACAAATAGAGGTTGTGGAAAGGAAGTCTCTGTTTGTGTAGCTCCGACCGGGCTAAGGAGTAGGGTGGATGAATTTCTACCGGTCGGTGCAAAAGTAAAGAGCCGTTGCCATGAGCAGCGGCTTTTTTTGTGCCCGTCCGGTTTGGGCCGAGCAGGCCAAAATCTTGTAGGCCCGGCCGGCGGCCTCCAGCCAACCTCAACGCGAAAGGGTGCGTACCTTAGGGTAAACCGGCTGTTTACATCCCAGCCGGCCCCGGATATTTTTATGGCAAATCAACCCAAAAATCAGTCCGCTCAGGCCCAGCCCGGAGACCCTTTGTTCAACCTGAAACACGCGCAGGCAGAAGCCGAATTAGTGCAGAATACGGGCGGTCTTGGCCCGATAACCAACGAGTACGTCACCACCGATGAGGAGGATGCCCTCGACGAAGGACCCCGCGACAAGCAGGGCTTCCGCCGCGGCGAGTCGGGCACGCCCGAAGCCGGCTCCACGGCCGGCCGCCACTAAACGGTGAAATAGTGAGATGGTGAAACAGTGAGTGATTTGCTATAAGTCGCTAACTAGGCAGCCGTAACACGGTAATAAATATTTTCCTGAAAAGGGCCTCTCCGGGTGCTGCGGCAGCCGGGGAGGCCTTTTTGTTTGCCCCGGCACTTGGCCCGCCCCAACTGCGGGCCCTACCTTAGCGCCATGATGCTGCTTGCCTCCCATACTGGCCTTTCGCGGGAAGCGGGCCTCGACGAAGCCGGCCGGGGCTGCCTGGCCGGGCCCGTGTTTGCCGCCGCCGTTATCCTGCCCCCCGATTTTGTCCCCGCTTACCTCAACGACTCCAAGCTGATGACGGCCCGCCGCCGCGAGACGATTCGCCAGGAAATCTGCCGCGAGGCTGTGGCTTGGGCCGTGGGCGAGGCCAACACCGACGAAATTGCCAGCATCAACATTGCCCAGGCCAGCTACCTGGCCATGCACCGCGCCGTGGCCCAACTGCCGCACCGCCCCGAGCACCTGATTGTCGACGGCAACCGTTTCCGGCCGTACCTGGGTATCGAGCACACCTGCTTTGTCAAGGGCGACGGGCGCTACCGCAGCATCGCGGCCGCTTCGGTGCTGGCCAAAACCTTCCGCGACGACCGGATGCACGAGCTGGCCCTGGAGTACCCGATGTATGGCTGGGAGCAAAATGCCGGCTACCCCACCGAAAAACACCGCGCCGCCATCCGCCAATACGGCCCCTGCGAATACCACCGCATGGGCTTCCGGCTGCTTTAATGTGCTGATGTGCTGATGTGGGGAATGTGCTGATTTTTAATGTGGGGAATGTGCAGAATGTGAGAAATGTGGGGAATGTATGATGGCGCAGCACTCCGTCCGCGGAAATGTGCTCAGCCTGCTAACGTGAAAAGCCCTGACGCCGGAACCGTGTACCGCGAAGTTCCACTTCGCGAGGCGTGCGCGCCGTTGCAACGACCGTCGTTCATCGACTCGCGAAGTGGAACTTCGCGGTACAAGCAAAAGCCCTTTACCGAACCAACGGTAAAGGGCTTTCTGGTAGAAGAGCAAGTCATACTGCGCAGACGTCGGATGGCCACGCTTCGCTCGCCATGACGCGAAAAAACGCTAGTCTTTTAGGCGCAGCAGGTCCAGGAAGAGGCTGAAGCCGTCGACGGTGGAGCCGCCTTCGCCGAACTTGTCGAAATTCAGGGGCTTGATGATGTAGCCGCTCACGGCCAGGTCGCGGGCCTTGAGCCGGTCGGTTTCCAGGTCGGAGGTGGTCATGATAAACACGTTCAGGCCCACAAACTCGGGGTCGGAGCGCAGGGCTTCCAGCAGCTCCAGGCCGTTCATGCGGGGCATGTTGATGTCGAGCATCACCACGCTGGGCTTGTCAATCTGGTGTTGGCCGCCTTCTCCTTTGAGCAGGTGCAGGGCTTCGCGGCCGTTTTTGGCAATGTGCAGGGGCACGTTGATATCGTGCTTGCGCAATTCGCGCTGCACGTTCATGATGTCCATCTGGTCGTCTTCAACGAGAAGAATGCTGGGGGCAAAGGCGTCGGTCGACATATATGAGGGGAGGAAAAATCAGGTCAGAAACCGTCTTCTATACGGCTATTACAATATTCAGATGGGTTTTGGCGCCGATTGCCCGGCCGCGGAGCGCCGCTCCCCGGTGAGGGCGCGCTCCTTGGGCCAGGTAAAGATAAAGCTAGCTCCCTGGCCTTCTGTCGATTCAACGCGGATGGTGCCGCCCTGGCGCTCCACGATTTTTTTGACGATGGCCAGCCCCACGCCGGTGCTTTCCAGCGTGTCGCGCTCCACCAGGGTCTGAAAGATGATAAAGATCCGCTCGTGGTACTCCGGGTCGATGCCGGGGCCATTGTCCGTGACCGAGAAGGTGTACTGCTGCCGGTCTTCGCGGCACCCGATGCGCACGAGGCCCCGCTCGGGCTGGTCGTGGTATTTGAGGGCGTTGCTGATCAGGTTGGTGAATACCTGCTGCAGCTGCACCCGGTTGGTTTGCATGGTGGGCAGGTAGGTAGGCAGCTCGACGCGGAAGCCGGGCGGCGGAGCCAGCGAGTCCACTATTTCAGTGAGCAGCTCGCGCACGTTGATGCGCTCATCGGCCTGTTTGGTGCGCCCGATGCGGGCCAGGTCCAGAATGCCGCTGATCAGGTTTTCCATGCGGTGTACCCGGGTCCGCATCAGCATCAGAAACTCCCGGATGTGCTCGGGCACGTTCTGGCCCATGTCTTCCTCAATCCAGCGCGAGGCGCTTTCGATGCCCCGCAGCGGCGCCTTCAAATCGTGCGAGACGACGTAGGCAAACTGGTCGAGCTCCTGGTTGCGGCGCTCCAGCTGGGTAATGGTCGAGTCGATGGTGCGGGCCATGACGTTGAGCGAGTCGGCCAGCTCGGTCAGCTCGTCCTGGGAAGTGTCCTGGATGCGGGTGGTGTAGTCGCCGGTGGCAATCTGGGTGGAGAGGCCCACCATCATTTCGATGCGGCGGGCAATCAGCCGGGTGATGTAGGACGCCCACAGCAGGCCGATGCCGATGGCCAGCAGCGTGACGATAATCGAAATCAGGCGGGTCTGCCGGATGCTGTCTTCCAGCTTCTGCCGCACCTTGTCGCGCTCGGCCAGCTCGGTGCGCTCGAAGCCGGCAAACAGCACCCGGATCTGGTCCATGATCTGCTTGCCGGTCAGGCTTTCGGCCAGGGAGCGGTGTTCCATGCCTTCCATCCCAATCTGGTCAGGGTCGCGGCGGCGGGCTTCGCGCTTTTCGCTGATGAGCAGGTGGGAATAGGCCGACCACTGCTGGTAAAGGCGCTGGGTGCGCACGATGCGGGCGTACTGCGGGTTGTCGGGCGCAATCTGCTGGCGCAGCTGGGTGAAGCGGCTCAGCAACTCCTGCTCGCCCTGGTAGTAGGGTTGCAGCACGGCTTCGCTGCCGATGAGCATAAAGCCCCGGAAGCCCGATTCCATGTCGATGATGTTGCGGAACAGGGCCGCCGCCTCGGCCGTAGTCAGCTGCGAGGCCTGCACCCGCTCAGAGTTGCGCAGCACCTGGCGGGAAAGCTGATAGTTGACGAACACCACCAAGGCAAACAGGGCCGAGATGACCAGGAAGCCCGCGAATAGTTTGGTAGAAAGCTTCAGCTTCATGCAGCGCGGCGACAAATAACGGGGAACGAGGTAGGGTTAGCCGGGCGTACGCAGCTTGTTCTGGATGGTTTGCAACAGCTGCGTGATTTGGTCGGTGAGCGGCAACAGGTCCGTCAGCCCCTGGAGGGCCTGCTCCCGGAAGCCCTGTGTATACATATCCATCAGCTCGTTGGCCTGCGCGTGCACCTGGCGGTGGGCCCGGTCGAGGGCGGCCCACTCCGGCACGTAGCCCCAGTGGCTCTGGCGGCGCTGCGTAATCCAGACGCCCAGGCTGCACTGGTCCGGGTCGCGGGCGGGGCCTTCAGCCAGGGCGCTGCCGTAGAGAAAGGAACGCAGCTTGGATTTGAACAGCAGATGCTTGAGCATCGCGGTTTCGAAATCCTGTTTAATATCTAAATCCATGAGGAACGGCCCGGCTAAAAGGGAGACTAACGCGGGGCAAAAATACAGAGCGGAAAAAAAAGCGGCCAGGCTACCCACATAATTACCGCGGCAGCGGCGCGGGCTCTGCCCTCGTGTACGGCCCGGCCGCCGGAAATGGCTAATTTCGCCCGGCCCTTTCCGCAGGGCTTGCGCAAAACCACCTTCTACCTTCCCAACCCGCCCCATGGCCGAAGAACTCAAAACCGTTGTCCTGAATGATGTGCACCAGCAGCTGGGTGCCAAAATGGTCCCCTTTGCCGGCTACAACATGCCCGTGCGCTACTCCTCCGACCTCGACGAGCACCGCACCGTGCGCCGCGCCGTGGGCATGTTCGACGTGTCGCACATGGGCGAGTTCCGGGTGCGCGGCCCCCACGCCCTCGACCTGATTCAGCGCGTGACCAGCAACGACGCCAGCAAGCTCACCGATGGCAAAGCCCAGTACTCGTGCCTGCCCAACCAAACCGGCGGCATCGTGGACGATTTGCTGGTGTACAAGCTGGCCGACGAAGACTACATGCTGGTGGTTAACGCCTCCAACATCGACAAAGACTGGAACTGGATTAGCCAGTTTAACACCCAGGGCGCCGAAATGGAGAACATTTCGGACCAGACCAGTCTGTTTGCCGTGCAGGGCCCCAAGGCGGCCGAAGCCCTGCAAAGCCTGACCGATACGGACCTGGCCAGCATTCCGTACTACTCCTTCGTGCAGGGTACGTTTGCCGGGGCTCCCAACGTCATCATCTCGGCCACGGGCTACACCGGCGCGGGCGGCTTCGAGCTCTACATTCCGAATGAGTACGCCCAGCAGGTGTGGGACAAGATCATGGAAGCCGGTCAGCCCTTCGGCCTGAAGCCCATCGGGCTGGGCGCGCGCGACACGCTGCGCCTGGAAATGGGCTTCTCGCTCTACGGCAACGACATCGACGACACGACTTCGCCGCTGGAAGCCGGCCTGGGCTGGATTACCAAATTCACCAAGGAGTTCACCAACTCGGCCAGCCTGAAGGCCCAGAAGGAGCAGGGCGTGAGCCGCAAGCTGGTCGCTTTCCTGATGGACGGCCCCGGCATTCCGCGCAGCCACTACGAGCTGGTGACGGAGGCCGGCGAGAAAATCGGGGAGGTGACCTCCGGTACCCAGTCGCCCACGCTGAGCAAGGGCATTGGCCTGGGCTACGTGAAAACCGAGTTCAGCGCGCCCGGCAGCCAGATTTTCGTGCAGGTGCGGGGCAAGAACTTCCCGGCCACGGTGGTGAAGCTGCCGTTCGTGAAAGGCACGGAAGAAGTCTAAGCGGCTTCACTCGGAACCAGACGTAGCACGATACCCTCCAAACGTCATTCCGAGCGCAGCCGAGGAATCTCGCGGGGCCTCGTTTGATTACTGATCAGACGTCAGCACGCGAGATTTCTCGGCTGCGCTCGGAATGACGTTCTTATTTCATTTCTCTTTACTTACCCATTTTTCCGCATGCCCTCTCTCGATATTTGCTTTAGCCCCGAACTGTTGCCGTTGTATGATTTGCGGGGGAAAGTGGCCGTGGTGGTCGATATTCTGCGGGCCACTTCCTCTATCGTGACGGCGCTGGCGGCGGGCGTGACGCACGTGGTGCCGTTCAGCGAGCTGGACGAGTGCCGGGCCCTGGCCGCGCAGGGCTACCTCACGGCGGCCGAGCGCGACGGGCGGCAGGCCGAGGGCTTCGACCTGGGTAACTCGCCTTTCGGCTACCTCGATGGGGTGCTGCCGGTGCGGGGTCGGGGCGTGGCCATCACGACTACCAACGGCACCCGGGCCCTGCACCTGTCGCTGGGGGCCGAGGCCGTGGTCATCGGGGCCTTCCTGAATCTGGAGGCGGTGGCGCAGTTCGCGCGGGCGCAGGGCAAGGACGTGGTGGTGGTGTGCGCCGGCTGGAAAGGCATGTTCAATCTGGAAGATACCGTGTTTGGCGGGGCCCTGGCCGAGCGGCTGGCCGCCGATTTCGACACCACGGGCAGCGACGCCACGCTGGCCGCCCGCCACTTGTGGGAACAGGCCAAGCCCGATCTGGAAGGGTACCTGTTGCAGTCGGCCCACGTGCGGCGGCTGAACTCGCTGGAGGCGAATAAGGACTTTGCCTATTGCGTGCAGCTCGATACGCACGATATCGTGCCGATCTGGCGGGACGGGAAGTTGGTCGTGAATACTTAGGCCGTGGGTCTGAAACCGTGGCTAAGTGGGGCTTTGCACACGTAAAGTAGCACTTCGTACACCTGAAATGTGGCTTCGCACGGTCAAAGTAGCGCTTCGCGCACCTGAAGTCCGGTTTCGCACACCTGAAATACGGTTTCGCACACCTGAAGTGCGGCTTCGCACGGTCTTGGTACGGCTTCACACGGCTGAAGTAGCGCTTCGTACACCTGAAGTGCGGCTTCGCACGGCCCTGAAAGCGTATCGAACGAGCTGTTGGGGGACGGCACGACCTGGGCGGGTTAGCGCAGCTTCTCGTTTTGCTGGTGGCGGGTGGCGTCGCGCTGGGTTTTCTTGGCCAAGTTGCGTTGCAGGGCTTCGGTCAGGTTGACGCCGGTTTGGTTGGCCAGGCAGATAACTACGAACAGCACGTCGGCCAACTCGTCGGCCAGCACCTTGTCCTTGTCCGACTCCTTGAACGACTGCTCGCCGTACTGCCGGGCAATGATGCGGGCTACTTCCCCGACTTCCTCGGTGAGCATGGCCATGTTGGTCAACTCGTTGAAATACCGCACGCCGGTAGTCTGAATCCAGGTGTCCACGGTCTGTTGGGCTTCTTCAATGGTCATGGGCGGCGGTGAATGAGTGAATGAGTGAATGAGTGAGGTTGTCGTTCGAATGATATTGGCGGGGCGAGCCACGCGAGGCCATCCGTCCCGTGCGAAGGTAGTCACGGCCTGTTACTACGGAGCCTTATTGTCTGCCTCGATAGGGAGTGTAGAGACGCGTATTCGCGTCTCCTCGTTGAACAATCTGCCTTGCCGGAGCAGGCATCCGCAACGATTGAGACGCGAATACGCGTCTCTACATCGTTCTATAAGGAAAGGCTTTGTGGGGAAGGAAGTTTGTCACTAGTAGCAGACGGATTGCGTCGGCCTGCGTGGCTTGCCATAACAGTACCATTCGAACGACAACTTCACTCATTCACTCATTCACTCATTCACCTTTCAGGCGAGTCCAGCACGATGGTGACGGGGCCGTCGTTGAGCAGGCTGACTTGCATGTCGGCGCCGAATTCGCCGGTGGGCACGGGCTGGCCCAGCAGGGTTTCGAGCAGCTGCACAAACTGCTGGTAGAGCGGAATGGCCACGGGCGGCGGGGCGGCCCCGATGTAGCTGGGGCGGTTGCCCTTGCGGGCGTCGGCCAGCAGGGTAAACTGGCTTACCACCAGCACCTGGCCCTGAATGTCCTGCACGCTGCGGTTCATCTTGCCTTCTTCGTCGCCGAAAATGCGCAGCTGCACCAGCTTGCGGGCCATCCAGTCGAGGGATTTGGCGTCGTCATCGGGGGAGAAGCCGGCCAGCACCAGCAGGCCGGGGCCGATCTGGCCGGTGACGCGCCCCTCGACGGTGACGCTGGCTTGGCTGACGCGCTGAAGAACGACTCGCATAGAGGTAGAAAGGGCCGAAACAGAAAGAGGGATGGGGGCGCGCTGGTTTTGCCGTACTTCGCAGTGCCAACCGGCCCTTCGCGCACCCACCGCACCCCATGGACGCCACGAAGAACGACAATCCGACGACAAAAAACGCACTTTCCCTGCTGCTGGCGCTGGTCGCCGTGGCCGGGGTGCGCCTCTACGGTCTGCCTGAGGCCGCCCTGCCCGACTACGACTCGGTGCGCAACTGGCAGATTGTGCGGGAAATAGCCCACGGCAACTTTCGGAACCTGTTTCACCACGGCAGCCCCGGCTTTTCGGTGCTCTACGTGCCGGTGGCCTGGCTGACCAGCAACTTTCACGTGTTTCAGTTCCTGAATGCGCTGCTGGCCGTGGCCGCCGTGGGCAGTCTGGCGTGGCTGGTTACTAAAGTCGCCCGGCTAGCCTGGCTGGAAACGGCCCTGCTCACGCTGTTTGTTGGCTCTTCGGTGTTTCTCACCTTCTCGGGCCGCGACTTTACCATGGGCTCGGCCTCACTCTTGGTGTTTGCCGGGCTGCTGCGGGCGTACTACCGGCGGCTGGAAGCGCCCACCGACCAGCACCTGCGCCGGGCCGCGCTCTGGCTGGCGGTGGGGCTGAGCATCAACTACAAGTTTATCCTGACCCTGCCGATTCTGGGCGTGCTGGAGCTGTTGCAGCGCGACGGACTGCTAAGGCAGCGGCGCAATTGGCTGCGGGTGGCTCTCACGTTGGCCGCGCCGTTTGTGCTGTTTGGGGTGGTGGGCGTATTGGCCGGGCTGCCCTGGTACCGGTGGCCGGCGGTGTACTACAACGTGCTGTTTCCGGGCGCGGCCAACGCGGCGGGCCGGCAGGGCAGCGTGCAGCTGGATTTGACCTACTACCTGCATTTTCTGTGGGGCTTCGAGTCGCCGCTGGTGCTGCTGGCGCTGGCCGGGGTGCCCTGGCTGTGGCGGCGGGAGCTGTTTGCCGAGCTGGAGCGCATCAACCTGGTGCGCTACCTGGCCGTGTGGGCCTACGCGTATCTGGCCGGCATGTCGCTCTTGCTGAAAGCCCCGCGCGGCCTGCTGCTGGCCTACGGCTTGCTCTATGCCCTGACGTTTCTGAGCGTGCGCCGGGTGCTGGTGGGCTGGCGCGCGGCCATTATCGTGCTGGTGGCCTGTGGCCTGAACCTGCACCGGATTCAGCGGGAAATATACGCCTACTCGCCCAGCCACTACCCGCAGGTGGCCCAGTGGCTGCGGCAGCGGCAGGCCGGGCCGGTAGCTACTACGGTGGGGCTGGGCCTGGCCCCGTTCTACCCCGATACGGTAGCCGCCGTGACTTCCGCGCCACAGCTTGATGCGTTACGGCAAAAAGGCTGGCGCTACGTGCTGCTGGATGGCTACTGGCGCGTCACCAACGTGCCGCAGTTTGGAGCCCTGCGCGCCCAGCCGCCGGTAGCCGCCTGGCCCGAGCCGCTGCTGACGTCGCCGCTGCTGTTTCTGGAGCACTCCGAGTACACGGGGCTGAACTACGAACAAACCCTGGCCTTGCAGCACGAAGCCCGCCAGGACTCGGTGCAGCTACGGCTGTACCGGCTGCCGTAACGCGAAGTGCCCCTTCGCGAGGTGTACGCGCCATAACAACGACAATCGTTCAACGACTCGCGAAGGGGAACTTCGCGTTACGGTGTCTTAGCGCAGAATTTTCAGGCTATCCAACGTATGCTGGTACTTGCGGGCGTTGCGCTTGTGGTCGGCATACGACTCGGCAAAGTCGGAGAAGCCGCTGTGGTCGGGCCGGGCGCAGAAGAAAAAGTACTGGTGCGCCGCGGGCCGCAGCACGGCGTTCAGGCTTTGGCGGTTGGCCGAGGTAATGGGGCCGGGCGGCAGGCCTTTGTGCTTGTAGGTGTTGTAGGGCGAATCCACGAGCTTATCCTTGTTGAGCACCCGCTTCACCCCAAAGTTGCCGATGGCCCAGAGCAGGGTAGGGTCGGCCTGCAGGCGCATGCCGGTGCGCAGCCGGTTCAGGTACACCCCGGCAATAATGGGCTTGTCGGTCGGCTCGGAGGTTTCGCGCTGCACGATGCTGGCCAGCACGTGCACCTGTGTGGGCGTCAGCCGAAGCGAATCGGCCTGCTGGCGCCGCCGGGGCGTCCAGAACCGCTGGTGCATGGCCGCGGCCGAGTCCAGGAACTGGGTGGCCGAGGTGTTCCACTCAAACCGGTAAGGGCCCGGCAGAAATAGGGTCAGGATGGTGGTCGTGTCGAGGTGGTAGCGGCGCAGCAGCAGGCCGTTGTCGTTGAGCAGGCGGCGCAGCTGGCCCGAGTCGGCTTCAAGCTGCCGGGCTACCTGGCGCACCAGTTGGGGCTTGTACTTAAAGGCGTCGAGGGTAAAAGCCACCGTATCCTGCTGGCCCCGGCTGAGCTTGGCTACCAGCTCCGAGTTGCTCAGGTTTGGAGTCAGCAAATAGCGGCCGGGCCGCACGTGGGCGGGGTATTCGCGCCAGCGGGCTACTTGCTCAAAGGTTTCCGGGTCGCGCAGCAGCTCGTGCTGCCGCAGCGAGTCGAGCACGGCCTGAAACGAGGAGCCGGAGCGGATGTACAGGTAAGCCGGCCCGAAAGGCGACGCGGCGACGTTGGGTTTCCAGAGCGCCTGCCAGGCCAGGTAGAATGCTACGCTGCCCGCCAGGAGAAATACCAGAAGAAGGCCCCGACCTACCCGCCCCCAGAGCGACGTAGACGGGGAAGGATGCTGTTCACTCAAAACGCGGAAGTACGGCTGATTTTAGGGCTTGATGGCCTTTGCCACCACCCGCCGCCACACAAAGGTAAAGTCTCCGTCGGCAACCTCCCGGATCTGGAACTGGCGGCGGATCATTTCGGAGGTATTGCGAAACTCGCCCCGCACCTGAATGGCGTTCTTGCCCGTGCAGCCGGCCTTGTCCAGCCAATCGTTCAGGCCCATCGTGCCGTCGGCCTCGGGCTCCCCGAGTTCCTCTACCCGCAAGCCGGCTTCTTCCAGGGCCGCGCGCCACTCCTCGGGCGAGAGGTTGCGCACGTGCGAGGGGTCGCGCAATTTTTCCACCTTGTTCTGCCACTCACTGCTGCGGGGCTCGTGGTCGGGCACGGTGGTATCGGCCAGCAGAAACCGGCCGCCGGGCCGCAGCACCCGCGCCACTTCGGCCAGAAACTGCGGTACCGACTCGAAGTGGTGGGGGGCTACCCGGCAGGTCACGAGGCTGAACGAGGCATCCAGAAACGGCAGGGCTTCGGCGGCCCCCGTCACCCACAGCACGTTGGTCAGGCCCTGCTCCTGCTGCCGCTTGCGCGCCTCCGTCAGCATGCCCGTCGACACGTCGAGCCCTACTACCGACTGCACGTGCGGGGCAAAGGCCAGGGCCGTAAAGCCGGTGCCGGTGGCCACGTCGAGTACCGTATCAGTGGGTTGGGCGTCGGCGTGCTCGGCCAGCCAGCGCAGCAAGGCTTCACTCCAGGTGTTCCACTGCGTGTTGTAGTGCGTGGCCTGACGGTCGAACTGTTCTTTGGCGGAGGAAGACATAGCAGTTGGTGGTTAATGGATGATTGCTGATTGTTGGCTAAAACGGAGCGCCGAATGGGGCGTTGCCAACCCATCTCTAAACAGCAATTTCTTTTCACCAATGTCAACCCGCAAGATTCCGCACGCGGCCCAGGTTGTGGTCCTGTACAAAAGTTAACAACCAACCATCACCCCCCATTTACCAGCGTGGCAATGGCGGCTTCCAGCTCCTGGGTGCGCTGCTTCCGCTCGATTTCGATGGGGGCGGCGGCCCGCACTTCGCAGTCGTGGATGGCGCACCGCTCGCAGGTTTCGTTCACGATGCGCACCGGGATGCCCGGGTCGTCGAGGAAGGTGACCTTCTGGCGCAGGTTGTCGTCGCAGAGCAAGCCCACCGTGACGCTCACGGCCGGCTCGTTGGCCCCGCCGGCCCGGGCCAGGGTCAGGCACAGGTATTCGTCGTCGGTGCCGAAATAGTGGGAGCGTTGCGCCGAAATAGCCGTAGTCGGGGCGGCCTCGGGAGCCTGCTGGCGCAAGTCCGAAATCAGGCGCAATGACACCCAGCGGCGGCAGTAATGCTCGTGCAGCTCGTTGCCGTGGGGGTTGTGCAGGCGCGAGAGGTGCAGCTCCTTGCTCAGCACGAAGGCCGACTCGGCATTGGCCTGGTCGAAGCGCAGGAAAAACAGGCTTTGCAGGCCGAAGTGCCGGGGCAGCAGGTTGGTGATGCGCTGCATAAACATCTCCGGCGACACGTCATACTTCGTTATCAGGTCCAGAAACGCCGTGGGGTCCCACTTCTTGCTGGCAAACAGCTTTTGAAAGTCGCGGGTGAGGCTTTCCTCCTCCATCAAGAGGGCCCCGGCGAAGTACGACGCCTTGAAGTTGTTGAGCACCTCATCGAAGCTGCGCACCGGAAACGAGGCATTCACGTAGGGCCGCTCGCGCAGATTCAGGTAGTTGAAGGCAATTTCGCGGCCCAGCACGAAGGCCTCCTGGGCCCCGCTCAGGCCGGGGCGCATCAGCAGGCGCTTGGTTTTGGGCTGAAATACGGAGCGCAGCCGGCCCAGGCTGGCGTACTCGCCCAGCTTGGTGCGGTCCACGGTATAGCCGTACTTTTCCGTCAGCACCCGCTCCAGCTGCCGGGTGGCGAAGGGGGCGGCCACCAGCAGCTTTTCCTGCACGATAAACGTGCGCACGTCCTGCTCCAGCTCTTCGAAGTAGTTGTCGTGCATTTCCTGGTAAGAGCGCAGGGCGGCCAGAAAGAAGTGTTCCTGCCGCATTTCGTAGTTGCGGGCAATTTCAAACAGCGTCCCGATGAAGGCGTTCATCTTGGCCGGCGCGTCCGAAATCAGCTCCACGATGCGCACCGGGTCCAGCCCGAACATTTCCAGCGGAAACTCCTTAAGCAGATCCGACTGCAGCAGCTCGGAAATGGGCTCCAGCTTCCGGCTCAGGGTGAGCGAAGTAAGCTGGTCGTAGCTTACTTCCAGCACTTTGCTCAGGCTCAGGATCTTATCCGCTTTGGGGTATTTTTTGCCCTTCTCAATCTCATTCAGGTAGGAAACCGATACGTCGCAGGCCCGGGCCAGCTCGGCGGGGGTGAAGCCGCGTTCCTGCCGCAGCTCGCGCAGCTTCAAACCAAAAATTAACCGGACAACCTGGCCGTGACTGAGCATATAGGCGGAAACAGAAGTAGAAGCCGCACCGGCCGGGCCAGCGCTAAAGCAGCTACAAAGAAAAGAGAGTGAGGCAAAAGCGGGGTAAAAGTAGGTAAAAACCGCGTTTTATAAATTTTAGCGAAAATTCGCTTGACTTATAAAATTCGCTGGCGTATGTTTGGTTACATTCTTTCCTGCTTCCTTCCAAAACCCCAAGCCTATGTCACCTTTCGCTGAGCCCCAGACCCTGGTTTCGCCGCCTGCCTACCTCACGCCCGAGCGGGTGAAAGTGGTGGGTGCTTATTCGCCCGAGTTTGCCGAAATCCTGACGCCCTCGGCCCTGGCTTTCGTGGCCGAGCTGCACCGCCGCTTCGACCGGACCCGCCGGGAGCTGCTGCTGCGCCGCGAAGCCCGGCAGCGCGACTTCGAGGCCGGCATCCTGCCCGACTTCCTGCCCGAAACCCAGATGATTCGGGAAAAGCCCTGGACCGTAGCACCCGTACCCGCCGACTTGCAGGACCGCCGCGTGGAAATTACCGGGCCGGTGGAGCGCAAGATGATTATCAACGCCCTGAACTCGGGGGCCAAGGTGTTTATGGCCGACCTGGAAGATTCCAACTCGCCGACCTGGGCCAACGTGGTGGAGGGGCAGCGCAACCTGCGCGACGCCGTGCGCCGCACCATTTCGCTGAGCACGCCCACCAAGGAGTACAAGCTGAACGCGGAAACGGCCACGCTGGTGGTGCGGCCCCGGGGCTGGCACCTGGTGGAAAAGCACGTCCTGGTCGACGGGGAGCCCATCAGCGCCTCCATGTTCGATTTCGGACTGTACTTTTTCCACAACGCCCACGAGCTGTGCAGCCGCGGCAGCGCGCCGTATTATTACCTGCCCAAGATTGAAAGTCACCTGGAAGCCCGGCTCTGGAACGACATTTTCGGCTTTGCCCAGTGGTCGTTGAAAATGCCCAAGTGCACCATCAAGGCTACGGTGCTGATTGAAACCCTGCCCGCCGCGTTTGAGCTGAATGAAATTCTGTATGAGCTGCGGGAGCACAGCGCCGGCCTCAACTGTGGCCGCTGGGACTATATCTTCTCCTACATCAAGCGTCTGGGGTTGAAGCCGGAATTCCGCCTGCCCGACCGCGCCCAGGTGACGATGACGGTGCCGTTTATGTCGGCCTATTCCCAGCTGGTTATCCAGACCTGCCACCGCCGCGGGGTGCACGCCATCGGGGGCATGGCCGCCCAGATTCCGATTAAGAATGACCCCGAAGCCAACGAAGCCGCCCTGGAGAAAGTCCGGCTAGACAAGGTGCGTGAGGCCAAAAACGGCCACGACGGTACCTGGGTAGCCCACCCCGGCCTGGTGCCGGTAGCCCTGGCCGTGTTCAACGAGCTGATGCCCCAGCCCAACCAGATCGACAACAAGCGCGAGGACGTGCAGGTAACCGCCGCCGACCTGGTGAAAGCGCCCCAGGGCACTATCACTGAAGACGGGCTCAAGCTCAACATCGACGTGGCCATTCAGTACATCGAAGCCTGGCTGGGCGGCAACGGCTGCGTGCCGATTTACAACCTGATGGAGGATGCCGCCACGGCCGAAATCAGCCGGGCCCAGGTGTGGCAGTGGCTGCACACGCCCGGTACCACCTTGCAGGACGGCCGCGAAATCACCGTGGAGCTGTACCGCTCGTACGTGCCCCAGCAATTGGAGAAAATCCGGGCGCTGGTGGGCGAGGAGCGCTATACCCGGGGCCAGTATCTGCCGGCCGCCCGCCTGTTCGACAGCCTGGTGACCAGCCAGAAGTTCGTCGAGTTCCTGACCGTGCCAGCCTACGAGCAGCTGCCGTAAATATTGGTACAGGATGTTTAGTTGACCGCATGTCGAGCCATAGCGAGACATCTCGCGTGCAATGGTAATCAGATTACTTTGGCAATGGCAGCACGCGAGATGTCTCGCGCTGCTCGACATGACGTTCTGTTAAACAACACGTCACCACCCCGCCCTTTGGGCACCCCTCCTTGAAAAAAAGGAGGGAAACTCTATTCCATTCACACTTCCTGATTTTCGAAAAGCGACTTTTTAGCCTGCCAGGCACCACTTTGCCCTTTTAATTCGACTTCCACAACCACTTTCCACAACTCTTTTTTTCAACCCGCAGGCTGATCCTGCCCAACTTACTCTCCCATGAACAAGCAAGAACGTATTGCCGCCATCAAACACGACTGGGCCACGAATCCGCGCTGGAAAGGCGTGGAGCGGCCGTACTCGGCCGAGGATGTGGTGAAGCTGCAAAACTCCATCCGCATCGAGTATTCCCTGGCCCGGCAGGGCGCCGAACGGCTCTGGAATCTGCTGCACTCGGAGCAGTACGTAGCCGGCCTCGGTGCCCTGACCGGCAACCAGGCCGTGCAGGAAGTGCAGGCCGGACTGAACGCCATTTACCTCAGCGGCTGGCAGGTGGCCGCCGATGCCAACGGCGCCGGCCAGATGTACCCCGACCAAAGCCTCTACCCCGTGGATAGCGTGCCGAGCGTGGTGAAGCGCATCAACAACGCCCTGCTGCGCGCCGACCAGATTCAGAACCTGAGCGGGGAGGGCAACGTGCATTGGCTGGTGCCCATCGTGGCTGATGCCGAGGCCGGTTTTGGGGGCAACCTCAACGCGTTTGAGCTGATGAAGATGATGATTGAGGCCGGGGCGGCCGGGGTGCATTTCGAGGATCAGCTGTCCTCGGCCAAGAAGTGCGGCCACCTGGGCGGCAAGGTGCTGGTGCCCACCCAGGAGGCCATCAACAAGCTGGTAGCCGCCCGCCTGGCCGCCGACGTGCTGAACGTGCCCACGCTGGTCGTGGCCCGCACCGACGCCGACGCGGCCGACCTGATTACCTCCGACGTGGACGAGCGGGACCTGCCCTTCGTGCTCACCGACGAGGAGCGCACCAGTGAGGGTTTCTACCGGGTGCGGCCCGGCGTGGAGGCCTGCATTGCCCGCGGCCTGGCCTACGCTCCCTACGCCGACCTGCTGTGGATGGAAACCTCGCACCCCGACCTGGAGCAGGCCCGCGCCTTTGCCGAAGGCATTCACGCCCAGTTTCCCGGCAAGCTGCTGGCGTATAACTGCTCCCCGTCGTTCAACTGGGCTTCCAAGCTGAGCGTGGAGCAGATGGAAACCTTCCGGGAGGAGCTGGCGGCCCTGGGCTTCAAATTCCAGTTCATCACCCTGGCGGGCTTCCACGCCCTGAACACCAGCATGTTTGAGCTGGCCCGGGCGTACCGGGAGCGGGGCATGGCTGGCTACTCGGAGTTGCAAGAGCGGGAGTTTGCCCTCCAGAAGCACGGTTTCAAGGCCGTCAAGCACCAGTCGTTCGTGGGCACGGGCTACTTTGATGCCGTGCAAAGCGTGGTGTCTGCGGGCAAGGCCAGCACCTCGGCCCTGGTAGGTTCTACCGAGGAAGCGCAGTTCCAGAACGCGCACTAAACGCCAACTGTAGCAGGCTGGAGGGCAAAATATCACCCGGCCTAGCTGAGGATACAGCAAAAAAGGACGTCATGCAGAGCTCTGCATGACGTCCTTTTTTGTTGCCGGGGTACGCTAGTCGCGCAGGTGGGCCAGAATAACGTCGAATACCTCCGTGGCTTCCAGCTGCGGTTTGGAGAGCAGCCGGGTGTTGCGGCTCATCAGCAGCGGCCCTTCGCTAGGACTAGCGGGCGGGCGGCCGTGGGAGCCTTTGACCAGCGTGGCATCCAGCGGAATAATGTCCATCAGCATGCGGAAACCCAGCTTTTTGCGCAAAACCTTCAGCGCTACTTTAGGCAGCAGAAACCGGATGCGGGGGTCGGTGAACATTTCGACCGGGTCGTAGCCGGGCTTGCGGTGAATGTCGACGATGCGAGCGAAGTCGGGGGCTTTGGCATCGTCGAGCCAGTAGTAGTAGGTAAACCAGGCATCTTTTTCGGCGACTACCACCAGCTCGCCGGCGCGGGAATGGTCGAGGTGGTAAGCGGCTTTCTCTTCCGGGCCAATGACTTTTTCCACGCCGGGCACCGCCGCGAGCAGCTGCCGCACGGCCGCCAGCTGGTTTTTGTCGTTCACGTACACGTGCGCCAGCTGATGGTCGGCCAGGGCGAAAGCGCGGCAGGTGCCGGCATCGAGCAGCTCTAAGCCCCGCTCTTCGCGAATGGAGAGGTAGCCATGCTCCCGCAGCACCCGGTTCAGGTGTACCGGCCGCGAAACCGGCGCAATGCCGTACTCGGAAACGAAAAGCACCTGTGCGCCCCGGCCTTCGAAATAGGTGGTCAGGTCGCGGCACACGGCGTCAATTTCCCGCAAATCGGCGGACACGCGGGCGTCGGCGGGGCCGTAGCGCTGGGCATTGTAGTCCAGGTGGGGCAGGTAAACCAGCGTCAGGGTTGGGTCGTGCAGCCGGTCGGTTTCCATAGCGGCTTCCGCAATCCAGCGGCTGGATTTGATGCTGGTGCGCGGCCCCCAGAAGTCGAACAAGGGAAACGTGCCCAACTTGGCTTCCAGCTTGGGGCGCAGCTCCATGGGGTAGGTGTAGCAGTCGGGCAGCTTACGGCCGTCGGCCAGATATTGGGGGCGGGGCGTCACGGTATAGTCGGCGCTGCTGTACATGGCGTACCACCAGCAAATGTTGGCGCAGGTGAAGCTTGGGTCCTGGGCCCGGGCCACTTCCCAGAGCTTAGGCGCTTCCACCAAGTGGTTGGACTGCCGCCAGAGGCGGGGTTCGGCTTCGTCGCGGAAATACCAGCCATTGGCCACGATGCCGTGTTCGGAGGGCCACTTGCCCGTTAGGTAAGTAGCCTGCACCGAGCACGTAACGGCCGGCAGTACGTGCCCCACCGTCGCCACGGCCGCCTGCGCCGCCCAGCTCCGCAGAAAGGGAGTGTTTTCGCCCAGGGCCGCCGGCGTGAGCCCCACTACGTTGATGACAACGGTTTTACGCATAGATTTGGAAAGCCCGGATTCCGGGGTAAAAACAGTGGCCGGGCCGGCTGAATACGCTGATTAAAAAGTCAGGAGATTATAGCTGAGGCCGGGGCGGTGGCCGGCAAGGTCAGCGCCTGCCGCACCCACTGCAATTCCCGCTCGATAGAGGTAGCCAGATCCTGCTTGATGCTGGGCGGCAGCACGTCCCAGGTGTAAGTTTCTACTTCCAGGTAGCGGGTAATGGGCTGGCCAGCCAACAGCGCCAGCACCTGCCGCAGCTCGGCCTGCGTGGATTGGAGCTGCTCATACCGCTCCAAAAAGATGGGTACGTGAAAATGGGTGCGCCATTCCTGCACTTCTCGGGCATCAATATCGGCCAGGGCCGGGGGCAGGTCGGGGTAGTGGCGCAGGCGGCCGTCGTGGGAGCGGGCTACCACCTGGTGCAGGTAGGCGGGTTCGACGAAGCGGGCAAACTGCCGGGCAATTTCCTGGCGCCCCGCAGAGTCGGCGGGCAAATCGGCCTTCAGGGCCGCGCTGAGCTGCACCCGGCCTACTTTGATGCCCGCCGCCGCCAGCCGGGCCAGCACGTCGGCCGGGGCTTCGTAAGCCAGGGCAAAGTGGCACACGTCGTAGCAGAGGCGCACGTGGTCGAACACGGCCTGATGGGCCGCCGCCGCCGACAGCCCCAGCCGGGCCTGCAGGCGCGCCGTGGCCTGCGGGAGCAGGTATTCCTGGTAAAAGGCCACAAACTCAGCCGAGGTTTCGAGCAGACCATCGGGCTCGGGCTCAATATCCAGGTGAATAAGCCGGTTGGTCAGCCGCTGTAACACGACCAGTTCTTCCACCAGCTCGGCCAGCTGCCGGGCGCTTTGCTGCAGCACGGTTGCGGTGTGGGCTTCGTCGCCGGCCAGCCAGGGTTTGTAGGAAAGTGGCGAGGTAGAAATGCCGCCATCCAGACCGGCTGGTAACAGGGTTGCCAGCTGATGCGCGAGGCGCTTGGTGTACGCCAGCCGGGCCGGCGTGGTCCAGTCGGGCTGGTGCACCGCGTCCTTCACCACCGTGTGGTGGAAATTCCCGAACGGAAAGCCGTTGATGATGGGCACGTACAGGCCTTGCTGGGTGAGCCACGCCTGAAATTCGGCCAGTTGCCCCGGCTGCGCCAGTTCCCGGCTGGCCTGGTCGGAAAGCCGCAGACCGACGGCCAATGGCTCGGTGGGCGCCAGGCGGGCTTTGATGGGCAGCAGATAGTCCTGCAGGCTTTGAAAGACGGCCGCCCAGGTTTCGCCGGGGTGAATGTTGGTGCAATACGTCAGGTGGTAGCCGTGGCCGATGTTCATTATGCCAGGCTAAGAGGATGAAGATTGGGCTCTACGGGGCTGCGGCTGGTATTTTGCCAGGCTTTTAGGTACGATATGGCTTCCAGCAGCCGGGCCGTGTCGAGGGCATGGACTTCGACGCCCCGCCCGATTTCCGCCAGCAGCATAACGGTGAGCTGCCCACCCAGATGTTCCCGGAACTCCTGCAAGCCGAGCAGTAGGCTGTCCGGGTGCGCCGGCTGCTCGGCGTGGGCGGCCATTTTGGGGCAGAACACGGCAAAGCCCAACTCGTGCAGCACCCGCAGCACCCGTTCCAGCACCGGCACCTCAATAAGGCCCGCCAGGTGCGAATACACGCAGTCGAGGGCAATGCCGATGGCTACGGCTTCGCCATGCCGCAACTGGTAGTCGGTAAGCTGCTCCAGCTTGTGCGCGGCCCAGTGGCCAAAATCCAGGGGCCGGGACGAGCCTTGCTCGAAGGGGTCGGGGCCGGCAATGTGCTGCAGGTGCAGCTCGGCGCAGCGCCGGATAACGTGTTGCATCGTGGGCAGGTGCCGGGCTACCAGGGCCGGGGTGTGCTGCTCGAGGTAAGTGAAAAAAGCCGCGTCCTTAATCAGCCCGACCTTGATGGCCTCGGCAATACCGGCGCGCCAGTCCCGCTCGTCGAGGGTCAGCAGAAACCGGCTGTCGTTGAGCACGGCGTAGGGCGGGGCGAAGGTGCCCAGGAAGTTTTTCTTTCCGAAGGCATTGACGCTGTTTTTGACCCCGATGCCCGAGTCGTTCTGCGAAAGAACCGTCGTCGGTATCCGCACCAGCCGCACGCCCCGGTGCGCCACGGCTGCCACGTAGCCCACCAGGTCGAGCACGGCGCCGCCGCCCACCGCCAGCAGGTACGAGTGCCGGTCGACGTGGCGCTGGTGAATTACTTCCAGCAGTTGCTGCACCAGGGCCGGACTATTTTTGCACGCTTCCCCACCTGCCACTACCAGCGGTTCGCCGTTGAGCTGCAAGGCCTCGGCGTGGGCCGTAAAGTACTGCGCAATATTGGTTTGGATATGCGGATGATGCGCCACCACGCCGCTATCCAGCACCACGACGGCCCGGCGCGGCCCGAGTGCGTCGGCCTGGGTCAGCACGGTGCGCAGCACGGAGTTATCGGGCCGGAAAAGCTCTTCCGTGAAGTAAACCGGGTAAGAAAACGAAACCTGAAACTGCTGCTGAATAACGGAGGAAAGCATACATCGGGAATAGAGGAAAGTGGAAAGCCGCGCCTCAGGTGACGGCGAAAACCCGGGCCAGCAGCCGCGACACGGGAAACAGGAGCAGCACCAGCACCCCATACTGCCAGCCCGCGAAGCCCGCCGCCAGCGTGGCGTCCAGCAGAATCAGGGCCATGACGCCGGCCTTCACGGCCTGCCGCACGTCCTGGGCCTGCAGCGAAGCCAGGGCGCGCAGCAAGGGCGGAAAAATGAAGTAGCCAAAGCCCAGCAGAAAAGGAACAGCCGATAGGGCCGCCACCTGGGGCAAGCCCAACACGGCCAGAATAGCCGCGACGACCAGCCCATACAGTGCCAAAGAGCCCAGCAACGCTTTCTTGTTGCCGCCGTGCACCTCCCCGCGGCTAATGCTGGTAATAGCGGCAATGTAAACCAGCGGAATCAGACCGATAAACCAATAATGGCTAAGCGCGGCGGGTACCGCACTGAGGCCCAGCAGCAGATTGGCCCCTCGGCACGCGCCCATGTTCAGAGGCCCGAGCCAGGAGTGGTGCTTGCCCCAAGCGTCGTAGAGCAGGGCCAGCGCGGCAATGCCGGCCGCCAGTAGGCCGCTGATAAAAGACACCTGCCAGGCTGCCACAATGCCGCTCAGTAGCAAGCCCGTACCCAGCAGGCCGGCACTCAGGCGGGTAGCCTGCCCGCTCGGAATGGGGCGTTCGGGGCGCTCCAGGCGGTCCAGCTCGGCGTCGCACACGTCGTTGAACACTACCCCGCCGCCGTAGAGGCCAACGGTAGCCAGGACCAGCCAGCCCAACGTCTGCACCCGTGCCCCCGGTGCTGCGCGTAGCAAGCCGGCCGCCGAGCCGGAAGCCGCGAAGCCCAGCAGAATATCCGCCACGGCGGTAATGATGTTGGCGGGCCGCATGAGCCGCAGGTGCGCCACTACTCGCTTCATACGGCTGCTTCAGCGAATAAGAGCCGACGACGGATCGGACTGCGGCACCTGCCCGCCGCGCAGAATCGAGCTGCCCGCGTAGCGCTGACTTTGGTCGACGGCGGGGGCCTGCAGCCAGTCGCTTTCCGGCATCTGCCCGCTTTGCCCGAAGGCCGCCAGGGCGTTTTGGTAGGTCACCAGGTGCACGGCTTCGGCGCTGATGCCGCGCTCCAGCATCAGCTGGGCCGTCTTGGGCACGGCCAGCGGGTCGCTGATGCCCCAGTCGGCGGCGCTGTTCACCATGATGCGCTCCGGCCCGTACTGCCGCACGATTTCAGTCATGCGCTCATTGCCCATCTTGGTGTGCGGGTAAATCGTGAAAGCGGCCCAGAAACCCCGTTCCAGCACCTGTTCCACTGTTTCCTCGTTGTTGTGGTCTACAATGACCATGTGCGGGGCCAGGCCGTGTTCCAGTGCTACCTCCATGCTGCGGATGGTGCCCTGTTTTTTGTCGCGGTGGGGCGTATGAATCTGGACGGGTAGTCCCGCTTCGCGGGCCAGCTCCAGCTGGAGCCGGTAGTATTTGTCCTCGGCGGCGGTCTGGTCGTCGTAGCCGATTTCGCCCACGCCCACCACGCCTTCCTTGTAGATAAACAGCGGCAGCAGCTCCATTACCTCTTCCGCCAGCGCCTCGTTGTTGGCCTCTTTCGAGTTCAGCCCAATCGTGCAATAATGCCGGATACCAAACTGACTGGCCCGGAACCGCTCAAAGCCGATGAGGTGGCTGTAGTAGTCTTTGAACGTCCCGACCTCCGTGCGCGGCTGGCCCATCCAGAAGGCCGGCTCGATGACGGCGACTACCCCGGCCCGCTGCATGGCCTGGTAGTCGTCGGTGGTACGGGATGTCATGTGTACGTGGGGGTCAATGTAGGCCATAGGCGTCGGTGAGCAACAATAGGTGAATGGGTGAGGGAGAATGTGCGGCGGCCTGGGGTTACAGCAGATAGGCTTGCTCCCCAATGCGGTGCCAGGTAACGGATTCGTGGGAAAGGGTCTGTCGGGCGGCCGGATGCTGCGCCAAGAGCTGTTCGGCCGCTGGCAGCGTAGATTCGGAAAGCGCCAGAGCGGCGGCCTGCACCTGCAATGGTTCAGGGCTGCGGAGCAGGGGCCGCAGATTCTCCAGGCTTTCGGGGGTAAAATAGGGGCTAACCAGCCGCCACACTTCCGGCGTCAGGCTGCGGCCGGCGGCCCACCGTTCGTGCGCATAGTCCAGCAGCATCCGCGCCAGTGTCGGGTTGCGGCGGTTGTCGAGCCCGTATATCTGGTAAAGCGGCCGGGCGTTGAATACCGCCTTGAGCACCATCTGATTCCAGGCTTCCGGCGGCAGAAAGTCGTGCGGATACGGATTGTGCAGCGCTACGGCGTCAAACACGTCGGTTATGGTGGAGCGTATACCGTCCGTGGCCCAGCTCAGGTGTGTTTCCGGGTAGGGCAAAACCGGCAGACCGCTGTACAATGCCACCAGCTCGCCCAGGTCGGCGGTGGCGCTGAGGCGGTGCAGCAGCGCGCCATAGTCATCCGAACTGTGGTGCGGGGCCCGGGCCAGCAGCAAGGCGCGGGTCGCCTGGGCCAGCGTCCACCGTTCCGGGCTGAAGCCCGCATGCAGCGCTTTGGCTTCAAGAGCCTGAGCCTGAGTCAGGGCCAGGTGCGCTTTGCCGCTAAGCCGAGGCACCCGGCTGAAGGCCGCCAGAAAGTCGCGCTCCGAAAGCTGAGCGGAGAGTGTATCCTGCAACCAGGATACACTCTCCGCCGGCAGCTGGGCCATTACCAGCGGCGTTAGCCAGGCGCATAAGGCAGCAGTGTTCATGCGTGGAAAGCTGTAAGAAAACGCTGGCTTAGTTTGGCGCTAGGCGCTTTGATCGGCTGGTAGGGTGGGCTGGTACTCGAAGCTGGGGCCGGCCGTGGTCGGGCTGCCGGGCTTGATAACGACCTGCATCATGCCAATGGCCTGGGTTTTCAGGGTAAACATGGCCCCGATAGCGCCCTGAATGGCAGCCGGCGTGCCGTTGAAGGTCTGGTGGAGCGCCTGCAACAGCCCGGTGTAGGAATAGTTGAACGTGTCGCAGTCGTTGCGGGCCAGCGTACCGGGGGCATACTGCGCCGCTTTCGGATTGGTAACGACCGGGTACACGCCCGCCGGATCGAAGGCAATGGCCGGACCGCTGTAGCTGTAGCCGTCGTCGAACGGCTCCGCGTCCTCGGCCCCGACCGGCACCGCCGCCGTAGTCGGCACCAGCTGGCGGCCGTGGTAGATTTCGGCAAACCGGTAGTAGTGCGCCAGCTCGGTGGGCGAAGCCTGGGGCGAGGTAGTCGTGCCCTCTCCTTGTTCCACAATCAGGTCGATGGCGGCCACGGCTTGGGCCAGGTTGGTTACGGGGGTAATGCCCATGTAGGTGGCGCTTACCTGCCGTGAGGTGTCGCCGGTAAAAATGCCTTCACCGTTGGCTATCAGGGCTTCCCGTATCTTTTCGTAAAACTGCCCGATCGTAAGCGGCGGCGCGGCCGCAGCCCGCAGGCCCACCACCGGATAGTTCAGCGGGTCTTCCGGCTCCTCAATCACCATGAAGACGTTCTTCACCAGATCCAGGGAGAAGGGGGCCAGCGGCACGGTCAGCTGCGACTCGACGGTGCCGGGCAATGGTCCCGGGTACTGCGGAATGAAGTCGGGCGAGTCGATAACCGGGGCGCCCCCGATGGCATTGAGAATGTTGCAGGCCAAAGCCATGTGCGTCATTTCCTCAATCACGACCGACTGAATCAGCGCGGCAATAGCGTCGTTCTTGCCCTGGATCAGCGAGTACAGCGCGTACAGGTAGGGTGGGATGGTAGAGTGCTCCAGCTCGATGGCCTGCTGTAAAGCGGTGCGCAATGCGGCCGGATCGGTCAGATCCTGGGCCAGGGAAGATTTCAGAAGTAGCATAGGACACGGGAAAAGATTCGGAAAAAGGAACAGGACAGCCGTTAGTGGTTCACCAGGCCCATGCGGCGCGACAGGGCAGCGGTTTTGCCGCCTTGCATGGCTTTCTTCGACGCCACCGCCAGGTCATCGGCGGTTGGGGCATCGGCGGGCACCGCTTTTTCCACCATATCTGCCGCCGCGGTGGCCCGGAAAGCCGATGGCGCAGTACCCAGCACGAGTTCCGGAGCTGCCAGCCAGCTGAGAATGGCCGTGCGTTTCGGCGTCGACAGGTCCCGCGTGACGGGCATCGTGTTGGAATCAGTGATGGGCAGCCCAAATGCCATTTGCAGCAGCCCGCGGTTGGCCCATACCGCGTCCACGTCCGCCAGGTCCAGGAAGCGCTTCATCACGGGGTACAGGTTGGCGTACTGCTGGAAAATCGGCTGTAGGCTGCCATACCAGCTTACCGGCTGGTCGGCCGTAAAGGCGCTCATGCCCAGAATACTGACGAAAGTATCGGGGCCAAATGGACACACGACAATGGTATTCTGCTCGTTTGGGGTGGGCGCGCCAATACCGTTCACCGTAGCCCGGATACCATAAAGCTGCCCGTCGATGTAGTCGCGCGGCGTCGCCAGGTTCTCTACCTTGATGGTGAGCGTGGCGGTGCCGTTGGCATCGGTGGTAACCGCGGGCGTAAACGTCATTGCCTGGCCGGCCTGGCCCAGTGGGGGGCCGTTCGGATCCAGCTGCGAGGCATCGTACTCCAGCGTTACTGCCGTTTGGGCCAGGGGCTTGCCGTACTGGGTGGCATACAGGCGGGCTTCGGCCGAGTTGCCACTGTCGATCCGGAAAACGTAGTCATCGGTGCGCACATACAGGCCCTGTAGGGTTTCGGTGGTTACGTTGTTGGCGTAATCCGGCGCCGTGCTGGCTTGCGCCACCTGTACTTGCAGACGGGTAGTAAGAACTTTGGCCAGCTCGGCATCGGTGAGGGGCCGGTCGGGCGGAAACACGAGGATGCCGCCGGTTTGCTCATACCAGGTGGGGGCCTGGTAGCCGTCGAAGGAGCCCAGCGGCAGTGTGCCTTGCGCATTGTCGGCGTCAGCCACCAGCGTTATCGTACCCTGGTCCAGCAGCGGGCCGCCGGGCTGGGTGGTCGGCAGCGCATTGCCCAGGTCGAGGTAGATGCGCCGGTCTTGCTCATCGACCCGGGCCACGCACGGCCCGATCTGGGGCGCAGCAATAGAAACGGAGGAATCGGTAGCAAACGCCTGAAAGCCGTACGGAATCAGCTGGCGACCCGGCACGAAGAAGCGCGGCTCGGCGGCCGTGGCTACCCCGATACTGCCCACGATGCGGCCCCGGGTGAAATTGGGGGTGCCAAAATTAGTATTGTAGCCGTCCACGTTAAACTTGATGGACAACAGCCCATCGGTGGCGGCGGCCTTGAGTGCCTGCAAAAAGGGCGACTTGGAAATATCGAACCATTCCAGATCCGTCAGGACCGATTGGTAGATGCTGCTCAGGCCCATGTCGCCGGCTTGGCCGCGGCCCGTGGCCCGCGGCCACAGGTCCTTGAAGCTGGCCGGCTCGTACTGGGCCCGTAGCAGGTCGTTGCCATCCTGGTCACAAATCCGCACCTCCAGGCCCCACACCCCGGACACGAGTTGCTGCTGTGGGTCCAAGTCCACGATTTTGGCGGGCGCGCGGCGGTTGGTATCCGCTATCAGGCAGGTAAAGATGCTGTCGGTGGCCGGTGCCGCCTCATCGGGCCCCAGCCAAGCCCCCGTAACGTTGCAGCCGTACAGCCGCCATTCAGCGCCGCCAGTGGGGTTCCACCAGCCATTAGGGTGTCCTTTCGTACCCAATTGCTGGTAGTTAGGCTTGAAGGTCGCATTGTTGAAATGCCTGACATCGTTGTTGACGGTGGAAGGCGCCGCTTGAAACTGACCGGCAAATGACAGGCGTAGCCCGCTGAGGTAGCTCATGGTTAGGTATGTTGGGGTAGAAAGAGTGACACGTAGCATGAACTTGCCAGCCAAGCAGCGGGCAAGGGCACAATAGGCTTGGGGAAGACAGCGGCCTGTCCCCGGTATAAGTCCAATTGTGCCTTTATATCAGGCAAAAAGGACCTGTGGATAATGATAGTAAAGCTACAGGTGACACCAGAGCCGAAAAAAGGAACTAATGCGTTATAATGTGACAGCTATATATATAAATCATTGCTGTTAATAGTGTTTCCTACTATATTATATTCTATTGACTTATAGTTGTTTATTAAATTGCTGTAGTTTTGAGTAAGCTTTATTTGTTTGTTTAATTATATAAAATGTGACAAAAGTAAAAAGTGTTGATGGTTGCTTAGCTGGGCGCAAGAGGCCCCGTCAGTTCAGAAATACGATTGCTCGACCCGCTTTCATCACCAGACTAGAGTATGCCTGCACCTTGGGCGAAGACCAAACACGAAAAAGCCGCTGCTGCACTTACTATGTGAGTGCAACAGCGGCTTTCGTGGCCGGAAAAAAGAGGTGCGTATTACGCAGCCGAGTCGAAGGGAGTGGCTATCTGGCCGTAGTTCAGGCCGTGGCGCTGGCAGGCTTCCTGCAGAATGGTTTTCTGCCAGGGGCGTAGCACCTGGTCGGCGCCCAGCTCGATGATGTCGGCTACGAGGCGGTTCGACAGCACCAGGTTGGCCACGTACACGTTGATATCAGCTGTGATGAGGCCTTTTAACTGGGTCAGGAGCTGCTCGCGGGCGTCGGCTTTGGCGGCTTTTTCCCCGCTGAGGCGGCGGCGGAAAGGAAAGCGGCGCTGCTCGCCCGTGGCGGCGGGCTCGGGCACCGGCACAAAGTTGTCGGGGGAGAGGGCGGCCAGCTGGTCGAGGTAGGGGGCGCGCTTCAGCTCGGGGTGCAGGCCCCGGGTGTTTTTCCAGTCGTTGGCGTCGCGTGGGGTGTCGCGCACCAGCTCCGAGAGCCGGTCGTTGGCAAACACCATGTAGGGCGGCTTGTCGAGCTGCCGGGCCACCTGGTCGCGCAGCATGTACAGGTCACGGAACAAGGGCAGCTCCCCGGGCAGGATGCGGTATTTGCCCGCAATGCGCAGGTAGGGCCGGTCGTCGCGGGTGTAGCGCACTTCCTCCAGGGTGGCGTTTTCCTGCGCGGCCCACTCGGCACGGCCCAGGGCCGCCAGCTTGGCCTGCAGGCGGTCGGCCAGCTCGAAGAGGTAGAGCACGTCGTTGGCCGCGTACACTTTCTGGGCTTCGGTGAGGGGGCGCTTCAGCCAGTTCGACTTCTGCTCGCCCTTATCGACTTCCAGCCCCAGCTCGGCCTGAATCAGGCGGCCCAGGGAGATGTTGTTGTCGGATTCGCCGAGCAGGGTGTACTGCACGCTGGTGTCCAGAATATTGCGCACGTGCACGCCGTAGAGCTCATCGAGCAGCAGAATATCCGACTTGCAGCTGTGGAATACCTTCTCGATGGCCGGCTCGCGCAGCAGCACCCAGATGGGCTCCAGCTCCTGGGCGGGGTTGGTCAGCGGAATCGGGTCAATCAGATACACTACCTGCCCGTCGAAGATCTGAATCAGCGCCAGGTTGCGGCCGTAGCGGTGGCGCATGTCGTCGAACTCCAGGTCGACGGCCAGGCGGGGGGCGGCTTGCAGGGCAGTAGCCGCTTGCTGCACGTCGGCTTCAGTAGTCAGGTAATGAATAGTAGGTGTAGACATTCAGGCAAAGAGAAAGACAACAAAGCCGCGGCCAGACGCCGGCCAGCGGCCATTGGGGTAAAGGTAGGCACGGCGGCCGGGCAAAACCAACCAGCCGGGTAATAGAGCAGCGGACAGCCGCTCAAGAGACATTCCAACGCCGAAAAACGCGGGCAAGGTACTGTTTTGTCCCGCATTCCGGCCCACGCGCTATTCGTCGTCGTCGTCCTCGTCGTGGTGGCTGAAATCCAGCTCCCGGGCCACGTGCAGGGCATCCTGCACAACTTCCGCCATCAGGTCTTTGGTATCCGCGTCGAGGGTGCGCTCAAAGAGGTTGAGCAGCAGCTCGCCGTCCTCGTTCACGTACAGGTTGGTGTAGAGCTTCTCGAACAGCTTGGCGTCCTTGGTAATCGTGGCGTCGATTTCGGCTACCGAGCGGGCCTTCAGAGCGCGGTGCATCACTTCCATCACCCGGCGGCTTTCCTCATGGTCGCCCAGGTCGGCCAGCAGCTTCAGCACCGACATGGCCACGGCCAGGCGCACCCGCTCGAAGCGGAAGGCAAGGTCGGCGGCCGGGGCCTGCTCGAACGTTTTATAGGCGGAAAGGTCGGCGGGGGTGAGGTATTGCGTGACTTCGGCCTCGGTGCGGAACGCTTCCCGCAGAAGCTGCTCGTACAAACTGCTGCTCATAAAGGTAAAAACTACTGGCGGGCCGCCGCCCCCGAAATGTGGAGCCACGGCCAAATTAATTGGCAGGATAAGGTTACGGCGTGTAACCTCCGGGCCCAAAGGTACGATTGCAGGGAATGGGAACCGGCTTCGGCGGCCGTGGGCGTCAACTTTACGCTCCGGCTTTGGTTTGTGGTCCGTACGCTGCTCCTGTTCACATCCACTTTACGCTTTTGCCGCACCGATGACACACAAGAAAAAATGGCTGGTTTTTGCCCCCTCCGGGCTGATGGTAATCGGGCTGGGTACCTGCCTGGTGCAGTGGGCTTCGGCCATGAAAGAGAACGGCGCGCCCACGGCGCAGTGGGTAGGGGCCGGCACGTTGGCCCTGGGCGTGTTCAACGCCGGCGTCAGCCTGTTTGGCCGGGGCGTGGCGGAAAATGTGCTCTACCAGATCCGGGAAAAGGACGCGGCCCCGGCGGAAGGCAACTAGCTCCGGCCCGAAAACCCGGCCGCAAGCCCCGAAGCGGCGAAATTAGCTACCGGATGCCTCTTCGGTCGTTACGTTTGGCGCTTCGGTCGTTACGGCTGAGGCTTCGGGTGCTACCGGCGACTCTTCGGGTGCTGCGCCCGGGGCTTCGGGTGCTACCGGCGCGGCTTGGGTTGGTACGGGCGCGGCTTCGGGTGCTACGGTTACGGCTTCGGGCGCGGCGGGCCGGGCTTCGCTCAGGCGTGGCCGGCCAGGCGCTGCTCCTCGCTTTCCTCCAGGTCGTTGAGCTCAATCTGGAGGGCTACCACCGAAATCTGGATTTCGTAGAGCGACATGCCCAGCGACACCAGCAGGGCCAGCAGGCTGCCGCCAAACACCAGCGCCCCGGCCGCGTTGAAGCCCGCGTAAATCAGGAACATGGCCAGCACGCAGCCCAGCATCGAGGCCACGCCCACGGCCTGCATGTTGCGCACCATTTCTACCCGCCGGCGCAGGTTGTGAATCTGCTGGATCAGGTGGGGGCTGTGGGTGGTTTTGTACTGGGTTTTGAGCGTGCGCACGATGTTGACCAGCGCCAGAAACCGGTTGGTGTAGGCCAGCAGCAGCAGCGACAAAGCCGGAAACAACAGCGCCGGCGTGGTAAGGGTAATTTCCATAGACAAGAAAGCTGGGGCGTTCCGGCCGGGGCGGCGGCTGTTTTTGGGGCAGCGGGCCGGGGGCCGACAGCCGAAAGTAGCCGCAGATTCAATAGGTTTGACCTCTTTGCCGGATTTTCCGCCGTTTCTCTTCCTTGCCGTTTGCCCATGCCCACGATTAAAGTACCGGCTCTGATCCGAGCCCTGTTGCTATTGCCCTGGCTGCTGTTGGCCGCGGCCCTGCCCGGCAAGGCCCAGACCGCCGCCCGCCTGCTGACGCCCGCGCAGTTTCTGGGCTATCCGCTGGGCAGCCGCTTTACGGCCCACGCCCAAGTGCTGAGCTACGTGCAGCAGGTGGTGCAACACTCGGGCGGGCGCATGCGGCTTCAGCCCTACGGCACCACCTACGAAGGCCGTCCGCTGGAAGTCGTGCAGATCGGGACGCCGGAAAACCTGGCCCGCCTCGACGACATCCGGCGCAACAACCTGCGGCTGGCGGGTCTGGAAAGCGGGGCCGTGCAGGGCCAGCAGCCGGCCATCGTGTGGCTCAGCTACAACATTCACGGCAACGAGGCCGTGTCGTCGGAGGCCGTGCTGGCGGTGCTCCACGACCTGGCCGACCCCGCCAATACGGCGGCGCAGCAGTGGCTGCAACACGTGGTGGTGCTCGTGGACCCCTGCGTGAACCCCGACGGGCGCGAGCGGTACGTGCAGTGGTACAACCGCAGCCGCAACCAGCAGCCCAACGCCTCGCTCTACGCCTGGGAGCACCACGAGCCCTGGCCCGGCGGCCGCTACAACCATTATTTCTTTGATCTGAACCGCGACTGGGCCTGGCAAACCCAGCAGGAAAGTCAGCAGCGGGTGGCGCTCTACAACCAGTGGCTGCCCCAGGTGCACGCCGACTTCCACGAAATGAGCCTCGACGACCCGTACTACTTTTCGCCGGCCGCCAAGCCGTTTCACGAAGACATTACGCCCTGGCAGCGCAGCTTCCAGAACGTCATCGGCGACTACAACCGCCGGGTGTTCGACCAGAACAACTGGCTGTATTTCACCCGCGAAACCTACGACCTGTTCTACCCCAGCTACGGCGACACTTACCCCAGCTTCAACGGGGCCATCGGCATGACCTACGAGCAGGGCGGATCGGGCCGGGCCGGCATCCGGGCCGCCAAGGCCGACGGCGACACCCTGACCCTGGCGCAGCGCATTGCCCACCACCACGCCGCCAGCCTGGCGACCATTCAGGCCGCCTCGGAGCGCCGTGCCGAGCTGGTGGCGGAGTTTCAGAAGTACTACACCGCCGCCCGCACCAAGCCCCGCGGCCAGTACAAAACCTACGTGCTCAGCAGCAGCGGCGACCCGGGCCAGCTGCGCGCCTTCACTACCTACCTCGACCGCCAGCAAATTCGCTACGGCTACGCGGGCCGGCAGCAGCGGGTGCGGGCGTTCAGCTATGGCACCGGCACCACCGAAAACGTGCAGCTCCAGCCCCAGGACGTGGTGGTGAGCATGTATCAGCCCAAATCGACGCTGGTAAAGGTGCTGTTTGAGCCCCGGCCCGCGCTGGAAGATTCCCTGACCTACGACATTACCGCCTGGGCTTTGCCCTACGCCTACGGGGTGCAAAGCTACGCGCTATGGTCGCGCCTGGACCCGCAGCCAAGCGCCAGTGGTAACAGTGCGCGGGCTACCCCGGAAGTGGGCAAAGAAACCGGTAAGCCCTACGCCTACGTGTCGCGGTGGAACAGCGTGCAGGATCTGCGGTTTCTGAGCCAATTGTTGCAGCAGCGCGTCAAGGTGCGGGTGGCACAGCGGGCTTTCGAGGCGGAAGGGCAGAAGTACCAGCCGGGTACCCTCATTATCACCCGCACCGGCAACGAAAGCCTCGGCCCGCGCTTCGACCAGCTGGTGCAAGCTCAGGCTGACTCGGCCGGCGTGCGGGTGCAGGCCGTGGGCTCGGGGTTTTCCACCAGCGGTGCCGACCTGGGCTCGGGCTACGTGCGGCCCGTAAGCCGGCCCAACGTGGCCGTGGTGGCCGGCGAAGGAGTGGCCCCGACGGCCTTTGGCGAGGTCTGGCACTTCTTCGAGCAGCAGCTGGGCTACCCCGTCACGGTGCTGGGCACCGACTACCTGCGCACGGTGCCGCTGCAGAAGTTCGACGTGCTGATCCTGCCCGACGGCGACTACACCGACATCTACCCCGAAAAAAGCCTGGACGCCCTGAAAGCCTGGGTGCGCGGCGGGGGCAAGCTCATTGCCCTGGAAGGCGCGGCGGGCTTTCTGGCCAACAAGAAGGATTTCCTGCTCAAAACCAAAGCCCCCGATACGACGAAAGCCAAGAACTCGTACCAGCTGCTGCGCCGCTACGCCGACGCCGAGCGCCAGCAAATCGGGGACCGGGTGCAGGGCAGCGTCTACCGTGTGCAGCTCGACAACTCCCACCCGCTGGCGTTTGGCTACGGCTCCACCTACTTCGCCCTGGTGCGCGACCCGCTCAACTACCGGTTTTTGCCCGAGGGCGGCTGGAACGTGGGCGTGTTGAAGCGCGACAACTACGCGGCCGGCTTTGTGGGCCGGGGCGCCCGTCGCAAGCTAACTGACACCTTCGTGCTGGGCACCCAGGAAATGGGCCGGGGCCAGGTGGTATACATGGCCGACAACCCGCTGTTTCGGGGCTTCTGGCAGGGCGGCAAGCTTCTGTTCGGCAACGCCCTGTTCCTGGTGGGGCAGTAAAACCCATATAAAAGCACAAAAAAAGCCCCCGTCATGGAAATGACGGGGGCTTTTTGCTCAATCACGCAATTGATTAATCAACTACGTCTTCCGCCTTGTTTTTCACGGCGGAGGCACCCTTCTTCACGGCGTGGCCGGTTTTCTGAGCACCTTTTTTCACTACGCTGCCGGTTTTCTTACCAGCGTACTTCACGTCTTCTTTGGTGTTGTAAGCAGCCTGGCCCGCCTTGGTGCGGCCCGAGCGGCTTTCTACCTTCACCGTGCCGTTGTCCCGAACTTCGGCCGTGGTTTTGGCGCCCGTCGAGTTGTCACGGATGGTGGTTTTATTGTCCTGGGCCTGCGCGGCGTACGAAAAGGCTACCATGCCCAGTAGCAGTGCTATCTTTTTCATGAGGAAAGTCGTTTGAAATAGGGTAATTCTAGGTCCTTATACGGGCTGGATAAAATAGGTTGTAGTTCGGCGTAAAGTCGAGCTTCAGGAAAAGGTTGAACCCTTCTTTATTGGCTAAGGGAGCAGCAGGGAACTGTCGCCGTAGCTGAGGAAACGGTAGTCGTGGGCCAGGGCGTGGTCGTAGATGCGGCGCCAGTCGGGGCCGATAAGTGCGGCGACGAGCAGCAGCAGGGTGCTTTCCGGCTGGTGGAAGTTAGTGACCAGGCCCTGCACCACCCGAAACGCGTAGCCGGGGGCAATCAGCAGCTGCGTCGTGGCCTGAATCGTGTCGGAGCCGGTGCGCTCCAGATAGTCGAGCAATGCCTGTAAGGCCTCGGGCATGGAAACTTCGGGGCCGCCTTCGTAGGGCTGCCACTGGGTTACCAGAAAGTCAGGGCTGCTGAGCGTGGGCTGCCGGGCCAGGCGGGCGCCCAGCCAGTAGAGGCTTTCCAGCGTGCGGAGGCTGGTGGTGCCCACGGCAATGATAGGGTGGGGGGCGTGGTGCAGCAGCTGGCGCAGCAGCGCGGCATTCACCGAAATCGGCTCGGCGTGCATGGGGTGGCCTTCCATCCGGTCGGCTTTCACGGGCTGAAACGTGCCGGCACCCACGTGCAAGGTCAGCTCGGCGGTGGCAATGCCCCGGCTCTTGAGTTCGGCGAATACTGCGTCGGAGAAGTGCAGGCCGGCCGTGGGCGCGGCTACGGCTCCCTCGTGGGCCGCGTACACGGTTTGGTAGCGCACGGCATCCACTTCCGTATCGGCCCGGTTCAGGTAGGGCGGCAGCGGCAAGTGGCCCGCCGCCCGCAGGATTTCGGCAAACGGCAGCTCGGCCGGCTGCCAGCTAAACTGAATCAGGGAGTAGCCCTCGGCCGTTTCGAGCCGCACGGCGCTGAGCACGGCGCTGTGCTCGTTCACGCTGAACTCGACCTGCACCGGCCCGGACTTCCAGCGTTTGCCGTTGCCCACCAGGCATTTCCAGACGCAGCCGCCGGTTTGCTGCATGGCCAGCTCCACCGAGCGGTGTGGCGCTACCGGCTCCAGGCAAAACAGCTCGACTACGCCGCCCGTGGGCTTCTGGCAAAACAGCCGGGCCCGCACCACCTTCGTGTTGTTGAACACCAGCAGCGCGTCGGCGGGCAGCTCCGCCGGCAGGTCGGTGAAGCGCTTGTCCTGCACCTGACCCCGGCGGTACACCAGCAGCTGCGACTGGTCCCGGTTGGGGAGGGGTTCGGGGGCAATGCGTCCGGCGGGAAGCTGGTAAGTGAAATCGTGGATGGAAAGCAGGCGCGGGTCGGGGAAAGCAGACATAGACCACAAAGGTAAGCGCCGACTGCGGGTTAATGCAGCGGCGCTGTACGAGTCGGACCCAAACCAGCTGCGGCTACGCTATTTCGCGCGCCGGAAAAACATCAGGTGCTGCTGGGGCAGGGTTTCCACGGTTTCGATAAACTCCAGGCCCACGGCCTTCATTTCCTTGCGGGCCTGCTCCACGCTCATCTTGTGAATGCGCTTAATGGGCACTTTGGTATCCTCGGCGCGGTATTCGGCCAGGGCCACGCGCCCGTTGGGCTTCAGCGCCGTCTTGATGGCGCGCATCATCTCCCGCGGGTGGTCAAACTCGTGGTAGGCATCCACAATCAGGGCCAGGTCGACGCTGTTGGCGGGCAGGTTGGGATTCTGCACCGTACCCAGCACGGGTTCCACGTTCGGGGCGTTGTTGCGGTCCTTGTTTTCCTGCAGGTAGGTTATCATTTCCGGCTGAATATCCACGGCCAGCACTTTGCCCTGCGGCACCAGCGGGCTCATCCGGAAAGAGAAGTAGCCGGTGCCGGCCCCGATGTCGGCCACCACGTCGGTGGGCTTCAGGCGCAGGGCTTTGAGCAGCACGTCGGTGCCCTCTTCCTGCTGCCGGCCCGAGCGTTCGAGCCAGTCGGCACCTTCGTGGCCCATGACGTGGGCAATCTGCCGACCCAGGTAGTAGCGGCTGATGCCGTTGGGGTCGGCCGGGGGGCGAATCTCGTAGCCGGTGGAGTCGGCCACCGGGGCCTGCCGGCGCTGTTCGCCGGCGGCGGCGGCGGTGCTTTCGGCCAGCGGCTGCGTGCAGGCCTGGGTCAGAACAATGCCCAGCACCCACGATGCCAGCGGTAAGGAAGAAGGAAGATTCATACGCACAGGTGCAAATAAACTCTGTTCGGGCAAACATCCATGCGCGTGGAAGGGTTCGTTCTGCCCTGCTACCCGTAACGCGGTATACGTCAGCTTATTTTATCCGGTCCGGTCTAGCGCTAGCCGGCGGCCCCGGAGTGCCGGCAGATAAAAATATAGCGTCCAAACGATAAAGTCGGGTCACTCTTTCTACTTTGGCCCGTAGAAAGCCTGTTTTCACCTTCTTTCATTCTTTCTCAACCCTATGAAACACGTATCCGGACTTCTACACAAGCTGACGGTAGTTGCTGCCGCTGTCGTTGCGCTCAGCAGCTGTAATCGGGCTGAATACGCCATGCTGCCCCAGACGTCTTCTTACCACGGCACCGAGCACCGGTCCGTTAGCATGAAGCCTGCGCCAGCCCCCGAAACGGCCGCTGCTCCGGCCGTGGTGGCTCCGGAAGCCCCGGCTGTAGCTGCTCAGCCAGCCCCCGCTACCCCAGCCGCCCCCGCCGCTCGCGCGGCGGCTCCGGCTACTACCGCTGCCGTGGCTACGCCGGCCCCCGCCGCCCGCAAGCTGAATCTGGTAGAGCGCGCCCTGGTAAGCAAAGTAGCCAAGCAGGCCGATAAGCTGGCCCGCAAAGCCCAGGTGAAAAAGCACAGCGAAACGGCCAGCGCCAACAAGCTCAGCGGCAACCTGCGCACGGGTATCATCCTGATTCTGGTCGGGTTGCTGATATCGTTGCTGAGCCCTATCAGCGGTATCTTTGGCCTGATCGGTGGTATTCTGGCCATCATCGGTATCGTCCTCATCATCCTGTACCTGCTCGACGAAATCTAGAAGAGCCTTCTTCGGTTTTCATTTGCTCAAGTACAAAAAAGCCCCACCCAGACATCTGGATGGGGCTTTTTTGTACTTGGTAAGGCCTGGAGTTACATGGGGTCCACGTCGGCTACGAGGCGGGCCTGCTTGAATTCCTTCTGGTCTTTTACCACGTTCATGGCTTCCAGTATCTGGGCCTTGGCGTGCTTGAGGACGGTGTGTTCCCGGTCGAGTTTGATGGTGATTTCCTGTAGGTAGAAGTTGCGAATCCGGAAAATGTAGGGGGCCTCGGGGCCCAGCACGGCCTCGCGCCCCAGGCGGAACACCAGTTCCTGGGTCAGCAGAATAGCGGCCTGCTCGGCCACCAGCTGATCCACGTGCTTTACCGTGAGCCGGATGACGCGCATGAAGGGCGGAAAGCCGTACTCGCGCCGCTGAGTTATTTCGTACTCGTAGAATTCGAGGTAGTCGTTGCGGATTACCTTGTCGAAAATCACCTGGGCCGGGTCGGCCGTCTGGATGATGACTTTGCCCTTCTTGCCCTTGCGCCCCGCCCGGCCACTCACCTGCACAAACATCTGGAACGCCCGCTCGTGGGCCCGGAAGTCGGGGTAGTGGATGATGCTGTCGGCGTTGATGATGCCCACCAGGCTCACGTTGGCGAAGTCCAGGCCCTTGGTCACCATCTGGGTGCCCACCAGCACGTTGGTCGTCTGCTGCTCGAAGTCGGCAATAATCTGCTGGTAGGAATTCTTGGCCCGGGTCGTGTCCAGGTCCATGCGCTGCACGTTTGCCTGCGGCAGCATGATCTTGAGGTCGTCCTCAATCTTCTCGGTGCCGAAGCCCACGGTTTTCAGGTTGCGCGAGCCGCAGGCGGGGCACTCCACCGGCATCCGGTCGTGGAAGCCGCAGTAGTGGCAGCGCAGCTCGTGGGCGTGCTTGTGGTAGGAGAGGCTCACGGCGCAGTTCTTACACTTCGGAATCCAGCCGCAGTCGAGGCAGGAAATGAAGGGCGAATAGCCGCGGCGGTTCTGAAACAGAATCACCTGCTCCTTCAGGCCCAGCTTCCGCTCAATCTCGCTGAGCAGTTCGGGGGTGAAGTGGTTGAGCATCTTCTTGGCCTCGCGCTGCTTGCGGGTGTCCACCAGCTCGATTTCGGGCAGACCGGCTTCGCCAAACCGCTTGCTGAGCGTGACCAGGCCCCAGCGCCCGGCCCGGGTCTGGTAGTAGGTTTCCACGGCCGGCGTGGCCGAGCCCAGCAGGGTTTTGGCCCCCTGGAAGTTGGCCATCATCAGGGCTACTTCGCGGGCGTTGTAGCGCGGCGAAGGGTCGTACTGCTTGTAGCTCGATTCGTGCTCCTCGTCCACGATGATGAGCGAAACGTTGTCGAAAGGCAGAAACACGGCCGAGCGCACGCCCACCACCACCTGGAAGCGGCCCGAGAGCACGCCATTCCACACTTCTACCCGCTCGTTGTCCGAGAACTTGGAGTGGTACACGCCCAGCCGGGTGCCGAACACGCGCATCAGGCGGGTGACAATCTGGGCCGTGAGGGCAATTTCGGGCAGCAGGTACAGCACCTGCCCGCCGCCTTCCAGCGCCTTGCGGATCAGCTCAATGTAGATTTCGGTTTTGCCCGCGCCCGTTACGCCGTGCAGCAACACGATGTCCTTTTCGCCGAACTGCCGGAGCACCTCGTCGTGGGCGGCCTGCTGGGCTTCGCTCAGCGTGAACGGCATCTTGGCCTCCGGCGAATCATCCAGCGGAAAGCGCGACACAATCACGTCGAACTGCTCCAGCACGCCGTTTTTGATCAGCGTATTCACCGCCGAAGGGGAGAGGTGGGGGCTGCTGGTCAGAGCCGCCTTTTCCATGCCCTGGTGGTTGCTATGCACGTTCTGGTACACCGGCACCCGCTGCAGGTAGCGCATCAGCACGTCGAGCTGCTTGGGCTTGCTGGCCATCTTGGCAAACAGCTCCTCCAGCACGTTTTCCTCTACAAAGTGGTGGGCCAGGCGCACTTTCTTCACCACTTTAGGCGAATACTTGTCGGCCAGGTGCTCAAACAGAAAGATGACGTCCTTCTGAATCAAGGATTTGATAACCTTGTGAAAGTTGGCGTTGCCGAGCAGGTCGCCCACCTCCGTAAACGTCAGCGCCTTGCCATCCTCGGAGCTGAGCACGGCCACGATTTTCTCTTCCTGCTCGCTGAGCGGGTAAGGGTTGTTTTCGGGCTCGAAGGCCGGGTGCAGCTGAATGCGCGACTCCGAGCTGAGCTTCAGGGCGGAAGGCAACGCGGCATTGATAACCTCGCCCAGGGTGCACATGTAGTAGTCGGCCATCCAGCGAAACAGCTTCAGCTGGGCCTGGGTCACTACGGGCGCGTCGTCGATAAACTCCAGGATATACTTGGCCTGGTACTGGGCTGGCGGCGTTTCGTGCACGGCGGCCACGATGCAGCTGAGCGTTTTCTTGGCCCCGAACTGCACAATCACGCGGCCCCCGATGACGACCTCGTCGTTCATCTCGTAGGGCACGCGGTAGGTATACAGCTTGGGCAGCGGCAGGGGCAGAATCACGTCCACGAACAGCGTGACGCGGTCGGCACCGGCGGCTTCCGGCTGGGCAAAGTCAAAGGAAAGGCTCAACGGACAGATCAGCTAACAACAGGACCGCAAAGGTAAGCCGAATTGCGGGCCGCAGGTTTCCCGGCCCAAACCATTTCCGCTTATCTGGGTCAGGACCAACGGATAAAAGTTGGTATCCAATACCAATTGACTACTGGCCGTGAATTGCAGCTCCGGCAGCCGCTGGTGCCACCTAGAGCCTACAGTTCCGGCCAGAAATGCAAAACCCGGCCACCAGGGCCGGGTTTTGGGTTATGATGCCGGGGGCGTTTCGTCGGCCGCCGGTTTTTTGCGGGGTGGCCGGCTGCGCTTCTTCGGGGCAGCTTTGGGCTCTTCCGCGGCGGGTGCCGTTTCCGGAGCCGGGGTGGGCACGGGGGCAGCAGCTTTGGGCGTGGCCTTTGCGCGGGGGGCGGCTTTTGCCCGGCTTCGTTTCTTGGGCTCGGGCTGGGCGGCTTCCGGTACGGCTTGCGGCGCTACCTCGTCCACCGAAACCGCAACGACGGGTGCTGTTTCTGCTTCCGGCGCAGCTGCCACCGGCGTGGCTGCCACTGGCGCAGCAGAAACGACTTCTGCCGGTACCGTAGCAGCTACTTCCACCGGGGCTATAGTGTCTGTCGGTACTGCTTCCACAGCTGGCGCTTCAGCTTCTGGAATAGGCTCGGCATACAGCGGAGCGGGCTTGCGGCGGGAGCTACGGGGCGGAGTGGTAATAATCCGGTCTTTCGTCGCCCGGGGCTTTTTCTCGGCCGGCTGCCGTGCCGCTTTGGTCCGGGTATACGGTTCGCGCTTCGGCTTCGGAGCTTGTTCCGACTCGGGTTCGTCCATTGGTTGTAGCCAGTCAACGTTCGGAGCGGCAACTGCAGCCCTGGGAACGGGGCGCGGCGTGGCTACCGGCGCGACCGGAACACTAGGAACCTCAATTTCCGGCGTGGTCACGGCCACTGGGGCCGGGGCCGGCTCTTCGAGCTGCACTGCCGCTTCGGGCGCCACGGGCTCAGCTGCTACCGGTGCTTCTTCCGCCGCCGGTGCGGCCACCTCTTCCTGCGTGGTAACGCTGCCGGCGGCTTCGGCTAGCTGCTGGGCATACAGCTGAGCCGCCTTCTTACGGGCCGTCCGCTTGGCGCCACCCCGGCTGCGGCGCTTCTTTTTAGGAAATGCCGGAGCTTCGGCGGCCAGCTCGTTGCCTTCGGGCTCGTCGTCGGCCGTTTCTTCTTCCTGATCTTCGTCCTCCTCGACTACTAACGGCGCTGCCGGCAAAGGCGCTGGGGTGCTGACGCGCGGCGCGGTAATGACAGGCGCCGCCTCGGCTTCTGCCCGACGTAGCGGCTGCTGCACCTCCCCGATATCAATGCGTTCCTCATCGTCGTCGGGCTCCGGTTCGGGTACTGCCTGCGGCTTGGGCAGGGGCAGCTCCGCCAGTTGCCGCTCTACTTCCGCTATTTCGGCCCGGATATCGGCTTGCCCAGCCAGCCGGTGCAGGCGGCCCAGGGTAGCTTCCAGAAACTCGCGGTGCTCCGGCGCCTCCGGATACAGCGGCCGGTGGCCCAGCGCCTGCCGCACCGACTCCCATTCCTTGCGGAAGCGCCCGAAAGCCGGGTCGAAGTACGTGCGGGTAAACCGTTCCCAGATGTAGTTCTCCGCCGTTTCGGACGGATGCAGCATGTCGGCCGCGTAGAAGCGGTAGTCGCGCAAATCGTCCAGCAGCAGCTCGTAGGCCGGAAAGTACGATACGTCGGGCAGCAGCTCGCTCAGGTAGTGGCAGGCCACGCGCAGCACCGACTTGCTGACCGAGTTCAGCGGCAGCGTATCTTTCAGGTGGCGCACCGGGCTTACCGTCAGAATAAAGCGCAGCTTGGGGTTGGCCCGCCGCAGGTAGGCGTGGGTTTCCGCCACGGCGTTGATAATCTCGTCGGGCGTCAGCAGCACTTTCTCGAACCGGTCGGCGGGCACCTTGTGACAGTTGTTCACCACCTCGTCGGTTTCCAGCAGCCGGTAGGCGTAGGCCGTGCCCAGCGTCAGGACCACCACGTCGGTTTGGGCCAGAAATGCGCCAACTTCCTGCAGCAGGCCCTGAATGCGCTGCAGCAAGGTCACGGGCGAATCGGCCCCGATGGTGGCGTGGAGGTCGTAGCTCTGCCAGCGGCCCCGGGCTTCCACCAGGTGCTGCTGCCAGTCCATGTCTTCGCCGGCGGCCGCGCGAAGCAGCTGGCACGCCGACAAAGGGTTGAATACGGTGCCAAACGGGTTGACCAGGGTCGATACCTTAGCCGCCGCCAGACGGCTCCCGATGGTATCCGAAAAGCAGGAGCCTACGGTCAGCACCCGGGTCGAGAGCGGCAGTTGGTGCGGGTGCGGCGTAAGCGGTAATTCAGTACGAAACATTCTTTAGATATAAGGCCTGACAACGGCCAACGAACAGGCAACCTACTCAACTCTGTTCTCTCAGCCAAAACGAGCCCCCGCGAAAAGTGCGGCGCAAGGGCCGGGAAAGCGGGCCGCCGGGCAGGCGGCACCTTTTGTCTTCCCACCGGTAAAGGTATACACCTCTCACCAAGAAGACGTTTCCCTTTTTCGATCTGTTCGGAACAGACCGGCGCTACCGGCTATAAAATTCCGGCTAGCAAATAGCAAAAAAGCCTGACTACCGCGGTAGTCAGGCTTTTCTTGTATCGAAGCGGCAGTAGCTTACTCAGCTACTACGTTGAAGCGCACCTGGTGCTTCACTTCTTTGTGCAGGTTGATGGTAGCCGTGTACTCACCAGCCGACGCAGGCTCCTGGTCGAAGGAGATACGCTTGCGGTCTACGTCTACGCCCTTGGCTTTCAGAGCCTCGGCCAGCTGCAGGGTGGTCACGCGGCCGAAAATCTTGCCGGTTTCGCCCACTTTGGCTTTGATTTCGAAAGCGGCATCCCCGATTTTGTCGGCAATGGCCTGCGCGTCACCTTTGATCTTGTCGGCTTTGTGAGCAGCCTGACGTACGTTCTCGGCAACGATCTTCTTGTTGGTCTTGTCGGCCAGCATGGCCAGACCCTGCGGCAGCAGGTAGTTACGGCCGTAGCCAGGCTTTACAGTAACGATGTCGTTCTTGTAGCCCAGGTTCTTTACGTCGTCTTTCAGAATTACTTCCATGTCAGTCTCTGTAAGAAAGGTTTACTTCAACGAATCGGTTACGTAGGGCATCAAGGCCAAGTGACGGGCTTTGGCCACGGCTTGGGCAATTTTGCGCTGGAATTTCAGGCTGGTGCCGGTGATACGACGGGGCAGAATGCGGCCCTGCTCGTTCACGAACTTCAGCAGGAAGTTCGGGTCTTTGTAGTCCACGTATTTAATGCCGTTCTTCTTGAAGCGGCAGTATTTCTTACGGGTATCCTGCTTGTGGATTTTCTCGTTGGCTAGGCTCATGGTCTTACTGGGCTACGGCTTCCGATTGTTTTTGGGCCTTCTGCTGGTTCATCTCGCCATTGCGACGACGCTGGCTGTAAGCCACCGCGTGCTTGTCGAGAACGGTCGTCAGGAAGCGGATGACACGCTCGTCGCGGCGGAACGCCAGCTCGAGTACGTCAACGATGTTACCTGAGCCAGTGAACTCCACCAGGAAATAGTATCCGGTGTTTTTCTTCTGGATGGGGTAAGCCAACTTCTTGAGGCCCCAGTTTTCGGAGTGGATAATGTCGGCGCTATTTTCCTTAAGCACCTGCGAGAACTTCTCGATCGTCTCTTGCACCTGCGTCTCGTTCAGCACGGGAGTCAGGATGAAGACCGTCTCGTAATTTCTTACTTCCATTAGACGGGATGAAAAAATTAAATGAAAAAATGAATCAGGGCGCAAAGATACTATTTATCCGGGGTTATACTCAAAGCCGGCTATAAATTTCTGTTTATCCGCGAAATAACTGCTTGAGTTAGAAGCAAAGCCAAACCTTTGAAGCTAAGACAAGTTAGCAGTAGGAGTAGTATTAATCGGGGAGGGGACAAGGCTCATGGGTGGAGGATCATCGTGTATTCCTATTATATAAGGAGACGCGCTGAACGGTTTTTAGAATGATTCTAAGCAAGCTGCCAGGGGCGAAAATTAGCTCGGGCAGGTTTGCGGTCTGCGTTTCCCGACCTACATTTGTGGCCTTGAAGTACCCCTGCCTTTCTTTTCCCCAGTCACATTGTGCTATGAATAGCATCCGACTTCGTCCACTTTCCCACTTCTTTCTAGCGCTGTTTCTGACATTTGCTGCCGTGGGTAATTCCACCGCCCAGCAAGGAGCAGCAGCCCCGGTTGCCACTGCACCGGAAGCTAGCAAGGATGGCGTGACGCCCGGCTCTACTGCCGCCGCCGCCCCAGCCGCCGCTGCGGGTGCTACCACTGGTGATGCCGCCGCTATTAGCGCCGGTGCCGCCCTCTTCACCCAGAACTGCGCCCAGTGCCACGCCATCAATGACGTGGTCGTGGGTCCCGCCCTGCGTGATATTACCAAGCGCCGGCCGGTTTCCTGGTTGATTCCGTGGATCAAGAACTCCAGCAAAGTTGTTGCCAGCGGCGACGAGTACGCGGTGAAGATCTTCAACCAGTACCAGAAGCAGCAGATGCCGAGCTTCCAGCTCTCCGACGCTGAAATCACCTCGATTATCTCTTACGTAACGGACGAGAGTGGCAAGGCTCCCGGTGGTGGTGTTTCGAAAGAAAACGTTGCTAAAACCGATGGTGACAACACCACTACGGCCGATGCCGGTGCCACTGCCAGCAGCAGCACGATGGATATCCTGCTGATTGTCTTGGTAGTAGTGCTGCTGGTGCTGGTGGTAACGCTGGTTATCATCGCCAACATCATGAAGGACGTGCTGCGCGGCCGTAAAGACCTCGATGGTCGCGACGTGGAGCAGCTGGAGTCGCGCTTCGACCTGGCCAAGATCTACCGCTCGCCTGTTGTGCGGGGCCTGGCCCTGGGCCTGTTTGCCCTGGTAGTACTGTATGAGTCGGTGCAGGGCGTGATGGCCATTGGCTTGTCGCAGGGCTACCAGCCTACCCAGCCCATTGCCTTCTCGCACAAGCTGCACGCCGGCGAAAACCAGATCAACTGCTCGTACTGCCACACGTCGGTGTACAAGAGCAAGAGCGCCAACATTCCTTCGGCCAACATCTGCATGAACTGCCACTCGCAGATCAAGACGGAGTCGCCCGAAATCAAGAAGATCTACCGCGCCATCGAGCGCAAGCAGCCGATTCAGTGGGTGCGGATCCACAACCTGCCCGACCTGGCGTACTTCAACCACTCGCAGCACACCCAGGTGGGCGGCATTGAGTGCCAGACCTGCCACGGTCCGATCCAGAACATGGAAGTGGTATACCAGTACTCGCCCCTGACCATGGGCTGGTGCATCAACTGCCACCGCGAAACTCCCCTCAACACGAAGGGCAACGGCTACTACTCGAACCTGGTGAAGCTCCACGACAAAGCCAACGGTGCTGCACCGTTCACGGTATCGTCGAACGGCGGCACGGAGTGCTCGAAGTGCCACTACTAGCATACTAGGTCTTAGGTGCCCGGAGCCCAGCAGCCGCTGCCTCCGGCGCGCCTAAGACCTGTTTTCTTCTTCAACACAAGCATACCAACTTAGAGACTTACCGGACCTGAATCCAAGTCGCTAAGTCCCTAAGACCCTAGTCCCCAAAAAACACGATGCAAGAGTCGCCTAAGTACTGGAAGGGAATTGAGGAACTGGAAAGCTCACCGGAGTTCGTAAAAGGCGCGTTCAGCGAGTTTGCGGATTTTCTGCCGGTGAAGGAATCCCACGGCTCTTCCGACGCCGCGGTAGCCCCGCGTCGCGACTTCCTCAAACTCATGGGCTTTGGTATTGCCGCTGCCACCTTGGCAAGCTGCGAAACCCCGGTCCGCAAGGCAATTCCCTACCTCAACAAGCCTGAAGAGGTTGATCCGGGTATTGCCAACTTTTACGCCTCCACCTATTTCACCGGCACCGACTACAACAGCGTGTTGGTGAAAACCCGTGAGGGCCGGCCCATCAAGCTGGAAGGCAACCCCGAGTCGCCTATCACCCGCGGTGGCCTGTCGGCCCGGGCGCAGGCTTCGGTTCTGGGCCTCTACGACAAAGGCCGTCTGCAGCACTTCGCCATCAAAGGCAAGAAAGCCGCTACCGACCAGGTTGACCAGGAGATTCGCACGAAGCTGGCCGGCGTTACCGGTCGTATTGCCATCGTGTCGCCGACCATCATCAGCCCCAGCACCAAGAAGGTAATTGCTGAGTTTGCCTCGCGTTACCCCAACACGGAGCACGTGATGTACGACGCCAACTCGCAGTCGGCATTGCTGCGGGCCAACGGCGGGGTGCTGCCTTCCTACGATTTCAGCAAAGCTGCCGTTATCGTAAGCCTGGGCGCCGATTTCCTCGGCACGTGGCTGTCGCCGGTTGAGTATGCTCGTCAGTATATCACCAACCGGAAAGTATCGGCCGACAAGAAGACCATGTCGCGCCACTTCCAGTTCGAAACGGCCCTGTCGCTGACCGGCTCCAACGCCGACGTCCGCGTACCGGTGAAGCCTTCCGAAATGGGTGCTGCTGCCCTGGCCCTGTACAATGGGGTAGTAGGCGGCGGTGCTGCTGGTTCGGCCCAACTCAAGAAAGCTGCTGCCGAGCTGAAAGCGGCCGGTAGCCGTGGCCTGGTCGTTTCGGGCTCGAACGACGTAGCGGTACAAACGCTGGTGGCCGCCATCAACCAGGCCCTCGGCAGCGCGGCTGTTGACGTGGCTAATCCGTCGATGCTGCGCCAGGGCGATGATGCCCGCATGCTGCGCTTGGTGAATGACATGAACGCCGGCACCGTTGGCGCGGTCATCTTCTACCACGCCAACCCCGCCTACGACCATCCGCTGGCGGAGAAAGTAAAATCGGGTATCGCCAAAGTGGCGCTGAGCATCTCGTTCAACGACCGCCTCGACGAAACCACCTCGCTGTGCTACTACGCCTGCCCCGACCACAACTTCCTGGAGTCGTGGAACGACTACGAGCCGAAACGTGGCTTCCTGAGCCTGAGCCAGCCGACCATTTCGCCGCTGTTTGCTACCCGCCAGGCCCAAGACAGCCTGTTGACCTGGGCTGGCAATCCGCAGAGCTACTACAACTACCTGCGCGCTTCGTGGCGCGGGCTGCTGGGCGGTAACTTCCAGGCCGGCTGGGACAAGGCCGTGCACGACGGTGTGGCTGTCGGCTCCCTGTCGCCGGCTCCGGCCGCCCAGGCGGCTCCCGCCATGAGCGCCGACCAGGCTATTGCCGCTATCAACTCGGCCCCCAAAGGCTCGGGTGTTGAATTGGCCCTCTACGAAAAAGTAGGCGTGGGCGTCGGCAACTGCGAAGCCAATAACCCTTGGCTGCAGGAATTGCCTGACCCGGTTTCGAAAGCCACCTGGGGCAACTACGTAGCCGTTCCGCGCGCTATGGCCGTAAAAAACGGCTGGGAGCAGGGCGACGTGGTGAAAGTAACCGCCAACGGTAAATCCATTGAGCTGCCCGTGCTGATTCAGCCCGGCCAGGCCAACGATACCGTGAGCATCGCCATTGGCTACGGCCGCGAAATGGCCGGCAAAGTAGGTGATAAAGTAGGCGCTAACGCTTACCCCTTGGCCGTAGTACGCGACAACGCGGTACTCTACGCCAACACCGTAACGCTGGAAAAAACGGGTGCCCAGTCGCCCATCGCCCAGACCCAGACCCACCACACCATCATGGACCGCAAGCCGGTGGTGCAGGAGTCGACGCTGGCCAAATACATTGAAAACCCCAAAGAGGTAACCGAGTACGACAAGATTGCTACGCCGGAAGGCCTAGAGAAACCCAACAAGGTTTCGCTGTGGCAGGACTACGAGTACAAGAACCACCACTGGGGGATGGTTATCGACCTCAACTCGTGCATTGGCTGCGGCTCGTGCGTGATTGGTTGCCAGGTTGAAAACAACGTTGCCGTAGTCGGTAAGCAGGAGGTAATCAACCGCCGCGAAATGCACTGGATGCGTATCGACCGCTACTACAGCTCGGACGCCAGCAAGGAGGATTTCGCCGAGAAAGGCAAGCTGGACACCTACGCGGCCATGGAAGATCCGTCGGAAAACCCTTCGGTGATTTTCCAGCCGATGCTCTGCCAGCACTGCAACCACGCTCCCTGCGAAACGGTGTGCCCCGTACTGGCTACCACTCACAGCTCGGAAGGTCTCAACCAGATGACCTACAACCGCTGCGTGGGTACCCGCTACTGCGCTAATAACTGCCCTTATAAGGTTCGCCGCTTTAACTGGTTCTCGTACTACTCCAACGAGAAGTTCGAAGACGTGAACGGCCACATGTTCACCGACCTGGGCCGCATGGTCCTGAACCCTGACGTAACCGTTCGGGCTCGGGGTGTGATGGAAAAGTGCTCGTTCTGCGTGCAGCGCATTCAGCTCGGTAAGCTGGAAGCCAAGAAGCAGAAGCGCCGTCCGAAGGATGGAGAAGTGGTAACCGCCTGCGCGCAGTCGTGCCCCACCCAAGCCATCGTATTCGGTGACATGCGTGACCCCGAGTCGCAGATCTCGAAGATCATGCGCCGCGAGGATGGCGAGCGGGGCTTCCACGTGCTGGATGCCATCAACGTGCAGCCTAACATCACGTATCTGACCAAGATCCGGAACACGGAAACTGAAGTTCGCAACGCTTAATCACAGGGTCAAGGATCTTAGGAACGTAGGGTAGGGGAGCTGTCCCGACCACTGGTTCAGAACAGACGAGAGACCCTACATTCCCAAGACCCCAACTAACCAATAAAAACTATGCAGCACGTATCGCCTGTACGGGAGCCGCTCGTAACCGGGGGGAAATCGTACCACGACGTCACTCAAGACGTGTGCCGCCAGGTAGAAGCCGCCCCGAATGTTCGGTGGATGGCCGCCCTGAGCGTTGCGCTCTTTTTCCTCGGTGTCTTCCTCTACTCAGTATACCGCACCCTGTGGTACGGTATCGGAGAGTGGGGTCTGAACAAAACTGTCGGCTGGGCCTGGGACATCACCAACTTCGTATGGTGGGTAGGTATCGGTCACGCCGGCACCCTGATTTCGGCAGTTCTGCTGCTGTTCCGTCAGAAGTGGCGGAGCTCCATCAACCGCGCCGCAGAAGCTATGACGATCTTCGCCGTAATCTGCGCCGCCATGTTCCCGGTACTGCACATGGGCCGTCCGTGGCTCGCCTACTGGGTGTTCCCCCTGCAAAACACCTTCGGCTCGCTGTGGGTGAACTTCAATTCGCCGCTGCTGTGGGACGTATTCGCCATCTCGACCTACTTCACCGTGTCGCTGGTGTTCTGGTACACGGGTCTGGTGCCTGACTTCGCTACTATCCGCGACCGGGCTAAAGGTCCGATTGCCAAAGTAGCCTACTCGCTACTGAGCATGGGCTGGACGGGTTCGGCCAAGCACTGGAGCCGTTACGAAACGGTGTCGCTGATTCTGGCCGGTGTTTCGACCCCGTTGGTACTGTCGGTACACACCATTGTATCGATGGACTTTGCAACCTCGGTTGTTCCGGGCTGGCACACCACCATCTTCCCTCCCTACTTCGTGGCCGGGGCTATCTTCTCGGGCTTCGCCATGGTACTGACCCTGATGCTTATCACCCGGGTAGTATTTAAGCTGGAAGATTACATCACGATGGAGCACATTGCTCTCATGAACAAAATCATGATGATCACCGGCTCGATCGTAGGGGTGGCTTACATCACCGAGTTCTTCATCGCCTGGTATTCGCAGGTTGAGTTCGAGCAGTACGCCTTCATCAACCGCGCTACCGGTCCTTACTGGTGGGCCTACTGGTCGATGATGACTTGCAACGTAATTACGCCTCAGCTGGTGTGGATTCGCAAAGTACGCTACAGCATCCCGCTGACTTTCGTGCTGTCAATCATTGTAAACATCGGGATGTGGTTCGAGCGTTTCGTAATTATTGTAACCTCGCTGCACCGCGACTACCTGCCTTCGAGCTGGGTAATGTTCTCGCCCACGATTATCGATATCGGTATCTATGTGGGTACGCTGGGCTTGTTCTTCACGCTGTTCCTGCTCTTCGCCAAGTTCTTCCCCGTGGTAAACATGGCTGAAGTGAAGACCGTGCTGAAATACACGGTGGATAACGGTCCGACCTACACCGGTCACGACCCGCACCACGACCTGATTCACAAGCCAACCACCCACGGAGTGCCTGCCACTGCTCCGGTAAACTACAACAAGCATGACTAAGCGCTTCGCCCTCGGCATCTTCGACGACGAAGACGTGCTGATGCACGCCATTGAGAACGTCCGCGCGGCGGGCGTCAAAATCTACGAAGTGTTTACCCCGTTCCCCATTCACGGCATCGATGATGCTCTGGGTATCGAACGGTCGCGCTTGCCAATTGCCGCCTTCTTCTATGGCTGCTGTGGTTTGGCCTTCGCCCTGTGGATGCAGATCTACATGCTCGGCTTCGACTGGCCCATGATTATCGGTGGTAAGCCCCACATTGCGCTGCCCGCCTTCATTCCAGTATCCTTCGAATTGACGGTGTTCTTTACCTGCCACGGCATGGTAATTACCTTCTACACGATTAGCAAGCTCTACCCCCGCTGGAGAACCCCGGTGCTGGACGTACGCTCGACGGACGACAAGTTCGTGATGGCCATTGAGATCAACGAAAGCACTGACCTCAACAACCTGAGCAAGCTGCTGCGCGAGAACGGCGCCTCGGAGGTGAACGAAAAAGAAATGACTAAGAACTAATGACGCACACGCTGAAACTAGGTCTGCAAGCGTCGGCTATTCTATTTGCCTCGGTGCTGACTACAGCTTGTAACAAGGCTGATGACACGGGCTTGGAGTATGCGCCGCAGATGTACGAATCGATTCCGTACGACCCGCTGCGCCAGGTCAATACCAACACGGTGAACCCCATGGGTATCAATGAGCGCACTCCGGTAGTGGGCACGGTACCCCGCGGTAAGCTCAATTACTACTCCCACGTTCCCAAAGACAGCGTCGGCACTGCTGAGCGTCGTTTGCGTAATCCTTACGCTTACACCAAAGCCAACCTAGAAGAAGGAAAGGTGCTGTATACCCGCATTTGCTCCCACTGCCACGGTGAGCAGGGTGATGGCCAGGGTCCGGTAGGTGCCAAGTTCAAAGGCGTGCCGAACTACACGGTCGGCGCTTACAAGACGATGAACGATGCCCACGTGTACCACGTGATTCAGTGGGGTAAAAACCGCATGATGCCCCACGGCTCCATCGTAAACCCCGAGGAGCGCTGGAAAATTGCTATGTACGTCCGCGTGCTGCAGCAAGGCAAAGGCCCCGATGGATTGGCTGATCTGGTGAAGACGAGCAACGACTCGACCCAGATGACGGACCGCGCTACCCAGGCTCCCACGCTGGAAGCTCAGGCAGACAAAGCATCAACTACTCCCGGTCAAGGTGACCAGGCACGAAACGGAACGGCGAACTAACTATGGCAACTCTGACGCATCATGAAAGCGCCACGGCTGAATACCTGGAGCTTTCGCCGAAAACCCGCAGAACCTTCATCGGCATTATCGTTGCCGGTGTCGTAGTGCTGGCAATCGGCCTGATTATGGCCGCCTTCTACGGCGGCGGACACGAAGCTGCTGGTGCAGCCCACGGCGCAGCTCACGCGGCTGGTCCGGAGGCTGGCGCTGGCGCCGCTCACCACGAAGGCAGCCCGGTATGGCTGAAGCGCCTATTGGTGAGCCTGTGGCACAACAACGTATTCTTCGTGGGCGTGTCGGCTATCGGTACCTTCTTCGTCGCGCTGCAGTACGTAGCCTACGCCGGCTGGTCGGTAGTAATTAAGCGCATCAACGAAGCTATGAGCGCCTGGCTGCTGCCTGGCCTCGCCATCTTCCTGATTGTATTCTTCGTGGGTCGTCACGACCTGTTCCACTGGACCCACGATGGTATAATGGACCCCAAGTCGGAAAACTACGATGCCATCATTGCAGGCAAGAGTGGTTTTCTGAACATGCCTTTCTACCTGATTCGCATGGTCGTATACCTGGGCATCTGGTGGTTCTTCACCGAGCGGCTGCGCAAGCTCTCCTTGGCCGAAGACCTGAACGGCGGTACCGAGTATTTCCACAAAAGCATCAACGTAGCGGCCCTGTTCCTGGTGCTCTACGCCGTTACCTCGTCGATGTCGGCCTGGGACTGGGTGATGTCGGTTGACGTGCACTGGTTCTCGACCATGTTCGGCTGGTACGTATTCGCCTCCTGGTGGGTATCGGGCATTGCCGTAACTACTCTGACTGCTATCTATCTGAAGCAAGCCGGTTACCTGAAGTTTGTAAACGCCAACCACCTGCACGATCTGGGCAAGTTCATGTTCGGCTTCAGCATCTTCTGGACCTACGTATGGTTCTCGCAGTTCATGCTGATCTGGTACGCCAACCTGCCCGAAGAAGCCGTGTACTTCAACCAGCGTCTGGGCGGCTTCAATGGTGCCTATACCTGGATGTTCTTTGGCAACCTGGTTATCAACTTCGTCTTCCCGTTCCTGGTGCTGATGCGCCGCGATGCCAAGCGCCAGATGATCATGCTCAAAATCGTGAGCATCGCCATTCTGATTGGCCACTGGTCGGACTTCTACTTAATGCTGGAGCCTGCAACTATGAAGGGCGAGAATGGGTTCATCATAGAGATTGGCGTTGCGCTGATTTTCCTGGGCAGCTTCCTGATTCTGTTTACCAAGCGCTTGGCGCAAGCCTCCCTGGTACCGGTGAATCACCCGTTCCTGGACGAAAGCGTGCACCACACGACTTAATTAGACATGAGTATTGAGAAGTGAGAAGTTAGACTGTAATGTGTAACGGAACTCTCACTTCTAACCTCTCAACTCTCACCTCTTCACTCAACTAATGATTGCTCTTGGTATTCTTCTGGTACTCGTGCTGCTGCTGGTCGTTTTCGGCCTGCTGTTCCGCATCCAGATACTGACTTCCATTTTCTCGGGCAGCTCTACGCGCGAGATTGGCACGAGTAACCGCGTCAACGCTATCCTATTCATCCTTTTTATGGTGATTGGTGGTGGGGCGTTTGCTTACTCCTTTATTGAAAACTATGGCAAGATGAACCCGCCCATTGCGTCGGTTCACGGCCATGAGATGGAGCGCCTGTTCTGGACGACGATGATCATCATCGGCATCGTGTTCGTCCTGACCCACATTGCTTTGTTCGTGTACTCTTACAAGTACCAGCACAAGGAAGGTCGCCGCGCTTACTTCTTCCCCCACAACAACAAGATCGAGATTATCTGGACGGTGATTCCGGCCATCGTAATGGCTGGTCTGGTATTCGCCGGCTGGAAGGAATGGACCAAGATTACCGGTCCGGCTCCCAAAGACTCGGTAGTACTGGAAGTAATGGGCAAGCAGTTCAACTGGCTGGTGCGCTACCCCGGCCGCGACCAGAAGCTGGGCGTAGTAAACTACCGTCTGATCGACGCGACCAACGAGTTTGGTTTCGACCTCAGCGACAAGAGCGGCCTGGATGACTTCGTAGCCGGTGAGATTCACGTGCCCAAGGGCCACCCCGTGCTGCTGAAGATTCGCTCGCGCGACGTGCTGCACGCCGTTTACATGCCGCACTTCCGCGTGCAGATGTACGCCGTGCCCGGTATGCCGACCAAGTTCTGGTTTACGCCAACCAAGACGACCGATGAAATGCGTGCTCAGCTGGGCAACCCCAAGTTCAACTACGAACTGGCCTGCAACCAGATCTGCGGCCGTGGTCACTTCGCCATGAAGCTGAACATCATCGTGGATGAGCCGGACGATTACGTAGCCTGGTTCTCGCAGCAGAAGTCTTTCTCGGAGCAGAACCCTGATGTGCTGGCTAGCTTCAAGCAGAAATCGGAAAAATTGGGAGAAACGGAAAACGCTTCAGCGGCTGCCGCTGTTGTAACTCCGGCTGCCAAGGCCTCGCTCTAACTCTTATTTAACGCACGCTCTCTTTTATGGCTGCTAACCTTCCTACTCAGTCTCAAGTGCAAGGTGGCATCGGGGTAACCGAGCCGCACACCGAGCACGACGAGCACCTGCACCACGACGAGCACCATGACCAGCACTGGCTGTTCAAGTACGTCTTCAGCCAGGACCACAAAGTCATTGCCAAGCAGTTCCTGATTACGGGTATCTTCTGGGCAATCATCGGTGGTACGCTCTCCAGCTTGTTCCGCCTACAGCTCGGCTGGCCCGAGTCGACCTTCGAATGGCTGTCGCCGTTCCTGGGCAAGTGGATCGAAGCCGGTAAGCTGAACCCCGAGTTTTACTTGGCCTTGGTTACGATGCACGGTACCATCATGGTATTCTTCGTGCTGACGGCTGGTTTGTCGGGTACGTTCTCCAACTTCCTGATTCCATTGCAGGTAGGTGCCCGCGACATGGCTTCGGGCTTTATGAACATGCTCTCGTACTGGTTCTTCTTCCTGTCGAGCATTATCATGTTCACTTCGCTCTTCATCGAGACGGGCCCCGCCGCTGCCGGCTGGACAATCTACCCGCCGCTGAGCGCCCTGCCCCAGGCTATTCCTGGTTCGGGTTTGGGCATGACGCTGTGGCTGGTGTCGATGGCGCTGTTCATCGTGTCGCAGCTGCTGGGTGGTGTTAACTACATTACTACGGTCATTAACCTGCGTACCCGCGGCATGTCGATGTCGAAGCTGCCCCTGACCATCTGGGCTTTCTTCCTCACCGCTATCCTGGGTCTGCTCTCGTTCCCGGTTCTGTTCTCGGCCGCGCTGCTGCTGATCTTCGACCGTTCGTTTGGTACCTCGTTCTTCCTGTCGGACATCTACATTGCCGGACAGGCGCTGAACCACCAGGGTGGTAGCCCCATCCTGTTCCAGCACTTGTTCTGGTTCCTGGGTCACCCCGAAGTATACATCGTTATCATGCCCGCCATGGGTATGGTGTCGGAAATCCTGGCTACCAACGCCCGTAAGCCGATTTTCGGCTACCGTGCCATGATTGGCTCACTGCTGGGCATTTCGCTCTTGTCGTTCGTGGTGTGGGCTCACCACATGTTCGTAACCGGCATGAATCCCTTCCTGGGTTCGGTGTTCATGTTCCTGACGCTGATCATCGCCGTACCATCGGCCGTGAAGACCTTCAACTGGCTGGCGACGCTGTGGCGCGGTAACATCCGCTTCACCACCGCCATGCTGTTCTCGATTGGCTTCGTGTCGCTGTTCATCTCGGGTGGTCTGACCGGTATTATTCTCGGTAACGCCGCCATCGACATTCAGATGCACAACACGTACTTCGTGGTAGCTCACTTCCACTTAGTAATGGGTTCGTCGGCCTTCTTTGGTCTGTTTGCCGGGGTGTACCACTGGTTCCCCAAGATGTTCGGCCGTATGCTCGACGAGAAGCTGGGCTACATCCACTTCTGGCTGACGTTCATCGGGGTTTACCTGGTGTTCATGCCGATGCACTACGTGGGTATCGCCGGTTTCCCCCGCCGTTACTACGCCTGGACTGGCTTCGACTCGTTCAGCCAGTTTGCTGACCTGAACAAGTTCATTTCGGCTGCGGCTATCCTGGCCTTCTTCGGTCAGTTTATCTTCATCTTCAACTTCTTCTACAGCATCTTCCGCGGCCGTCGCGCTACCGAGAACCCCTGGAACTCGACCACGCTGGAGTGGACGACGCCGGTGGTGCCTGGGCACGGCAACTGGCCCGGCGAAATTCCCGCCGTGTACCGTTGGCCCTACGACTACAGCAAGCCCGGTGCTGCTGAAGACTTCATCCCGCAGAACGTACCTTATTCGCAGACCCAGTCTTCGAATCTGCCCTACGAGCGGGACATGGAAGAATAGTCTTGCAAATGCCATGTAAAACGGGCCGCTGTATCCACGGCGGCCCGTTTTTTATTACCCAAGAACGGGGAAATCCGGCACCGGCATTACCGGCGGGATTTCCCCGTTCGGCTGTCTAATCAAACCGACTTTTGGATTGTTTACTGAGCAGCCTAAGCCCCTTTCAAAAAGTATGACAGTACCCGCGTTTGTACGCCGCTTCCGCCTGATCGGCATCGTGACCGTAGTGGCGGTATATGTTCTGATTCTGGTCGGTGGCATCGTGCGCAGCACGGGCTCCGGCATGGGTTGCCCCGACTGGCCCAAATGCTTCGGTACTTGGATACCGCCCACGCAGGCTAGCCAGCTGCCCGCCAATTACAAGGAAATCTACACGGCCCAGCGCGTGGCCAAAAACCAGAAGCTGGCGAAGACCCTGCAACGGCTGGGTTTCCGGCAGGTAGCCAGTGAGATTTTCGCCCACCCGACCCAGTACATCGAAACCGACTTCAACGTCACCAAAACCTGGATTGAATACGTCAACCGGCTGGTGGGCGCCTTGATTGGCGTGTTCGTGTTCCTGACCGTCGTGTTTGCCCTGCCGTACTGGCGTCGCGACCGGCCAGTGTTCTGGCTGGCTTTCTGGTCGTTTCTGCTGACCGGCGTGCAGGGCTACCTGGGCTCTTTGGTCGTATCGACCAACCTGCTGCCCGTGATGGTGACCATTCACATGGGCCTGGCTCTGGTAATTGTGGCCATGCTGATCTACGCGGTGATTCGCTCCCAGCGCGAGACGACCAATCCGGAGACTGTGCCCGCAACGCCTAGCCTGGCACCGTGGCTGTGGCTGATTACACTGCTGACCTTCGTGCAGATTGTATTAGGCACGCAGGTGCGGGAGGAGGTCGACATGGTAGCATTTGCGGCCAACTACCTCAACCGCGCGGACTGGATTGACCATTTGGGTAGCATCTTCAAGCTTCACCGTTCCTTTTCGGCTTTACTGCTGCTGCTCAACGCGTACGTGGCCTTCCGGCTGTACCGGCTGCCGTCGGGACAACTGCAGCGCATGGCCTTGGTAAACATTGGGCTGATTGGGCTGGAAATCCTGGCGGGCATCACGCTGGCCTATTTTGCCTTGCCGGCGCTGGTGCAGCCAATTCACCTGACGCTGGCTACGGTGCTGTTCGGAACCCAGTTTCTGACCATCGTTTTGTATGGTCGGGCAACGAAATTCAAGCGGCAGGCCGCTTATCCGGGCGTTGTTGCGTAACTTTGCGGCCCCGTTTGAGGCTGATCTGGCGGGAGTTTTGATTGCGTAGAATGACGAAAGCCAAGGCCTATTTCCAGTTAATCAAATTCCGACTGGCATTGACGGTGGCCTTTTCCAGCGCCATCGGCTATTTGCTGGGCGCCCAGGAATTTGATTGGAGCCGGGCATTACTGGTGCTGTTGGGCGGTCTGGCCGTCACAGGCTCGGCCAATACCATCAACCAGATCCACGAAATCGAGCTGGACAAGCTCATGAAGCGCACGGCCAAGCGGCCGTTGCCCACGGGCGCGCTGAGTGCGGCTGAAGCCTGGGTGTTTGCCATCATCATGGGCGTCGCCGGGCTGTTCATTCTCGGGTACTTTTTCAATACGCTGGCGGCGGCGCTGTCCCTGCTGTCCCTGATTCTGTACGGGTTTGTATATACCCCGCTCAAGACCATTTCCCCCATTTGCGTGGCCGTAGGGGCTATTCCGGGGGGCATGCCTCCCTTGCTGGGCTGGGTAGCCGCCACGGGCGTATTGGGCACCGAGGCCTGGGTGCTGTTTGGTATTCAATTCATGTGGCAGTTTCCGCACTTTTGGGCCATTGCCTGGGTTTTGGATGAGGACTACAAGAAGGCCGGCTTCAAGATGCTGCCCACGCCGGGCGGCAAGGATTTGCGGACGGCTTTCCAGATCATGACCTACACGCTGCTGCTGATTCCGCTGAGTCTGCTGCCGCTGCAGCTGGGCATGGCCGGCAAAACCTCGGCGCTGATTGCCGTGGTCTGCGGGGTGCTGTTTTTGATGCAGACCTTTTACCTGATGCGCACCTGCTCCAAGAAGGCGGCCATGCGCATCATGTTCGGGTCGTTTCTGTACCTGCCAATCGTGCAGATTGCGCTGGTTTTTGACAAAATTTAACGTTTCAGGATGGCAACTTCCGAAATATTGCAAGACAAAGAAGCCGGCACGGGGATGCACCCCAAACGGCTCTTACTGCTGCTGATGATGATCAGCATCACCATGATTTTTGCCGCCTACACCAGCGCCTACATCGTGCGGCGGGAGGAAGGCAACTGGCTGGAATTTGACCTGCCCGGTGGCCTGCTCTATACCAGTGTTATTATTACCCTGAGCAGCCTTACCATGCAGTGGGCGTGGTTTTCGGCCCGCAAAGACGAAGTGCGGCGCGCGCAAATCGGTATTGCTCTGACGCTTATCCTGGGCATCGTATTTCTGGTGGGCCAGTGGAACGTCTGGGGCGACCTGGTAGCCAACAAAATTCACTTTGGCGGCGTTGATGCTAATCCGTCGGGCTCCTTTCTGTACGTATTGACCGGCGTGCACGCTTTTCACCTGATTACGGGCCTCATCTTTTTGGTCGTCGTCTTGCGTAGAAGCCTGAACTATCAGGTGCATTCCCGCCAGATGCTCTCCATTGGCAATGCGACAATCTACTGGCACTTCCTCGGCGCGCTTTGGTTGTACCTGTATTTGTTCCTACTTTTGAACCACTGATTTCGTTTTTACTTCGCTCGTTATGTCCACCACCTCCACGACGCAGACGCTTCACAACAACGCCTCCATCGAGCGGCCCCGCTCCGGGACCTGGGATGGCGGCAACGAACCCTTTAAGGCTAGCTATGGCAAGCTGATGATGTGGTTCTTCCTGCTGTCGGATGCCTTCACGTTTGCCGCCTTCCTGACAACCTACGGGTTGATGCGCCACCGCCACCTGGCTTACGCCGGTGACCACAAAGACTTTGTGTTCTCCACGGCGTACTGGCCCATTCCGGACAAAGTATTCAACTCCTTCCCCGGTCTGCACGGCTACGACCTGCCGCTGGCTTTCGTGGCGTTGATGACGATGATCCTGATCTTCAGTTCCGTAACGATGGTACTGGCCGTAGAAGCCGGTCACCGCATGGACAAGGCTGACGTGCAGAAATGGCTGTTGTGGACCTTGCTCTTCGGCGCGACGTTCGTGAGCTGCCAGGCCTGGGAGTGGAGCCACTTCATCAGTGGTACTGATGCCGGCACCAAGATGCTGGACGGCACGATTTTCCACGGAGCTAACCTGCAGATGAATGAGTACGGTCCCGTACTGTTCGCCGATCTGTTCTTCTTCATCACCGGTTTCCACGGCACCCACGTATTCAGCGGCCTGGTGTTGCTGACCTGGGCCTTCATTGCTACCACCAACGGTACGTTTGAGAAGCGCGGCCACTACGAGATGGTGGAGAAAATCGGTTTGTACTGGCACTTTGTAGACCTGGTGTGGGTATTCGTATTCACCTTCTTCTACCTCGTTTAATACGAACTAGACTCGTCTTTTTTCCTTCGCTTTTACTTCCTTACGCATATGGCTCATCACGCAACTGACCACACCCAGCCAACCGGTGAGATTCCGCGCCCCGTCACGGGCTGGATCTGGAAAACGTTCTTCGTTCTGGTAGGCGTTACGGCCCTCGAGTTTGCCGTAACCTTCATTATGGACCCCAGCACCTTCCGGAACTCGATTCTGATTGTGCTGACCATCTTCAAGGCTTTCTTCATCGTGGCGGAGTTCATGCACCTCAAGCATGAAACCAAGGGCCTGATCTGGTCGATTCTGGTGCCGATGGCGCTGCTGATCTGGCTGATGGTGGCTCTGATTACCGAGGGCTCGGCTATTGGCGAGGCCATCTACAACGCCTTTAAGTAAGCAATGCGGCCCAAGCAAACCCTGGTTCTGGGCCTCATTCTGCTCTTGCCGGTACTAGCGTTTTTGTTTCTAAAAACCTTCGGTACTAATCGTTTCGCGCTGCCAACGTACCTGCCCGACCGTGTCGATTCGACGCAGGTGGGCGGGGAGTGGCAGCGCGATACTGTTTTTCATACCCTGCGTGATTTTCGCCTGCCTTCCCAGTCGGGGCGCGTGGTAAGCCAGCAGGACCTGAAAGGCGGGCTGTACGTGGCCAGTTTCTTTTTTGCCACCTGCCCCGGCGCCTGCCCCAAGGTCAATAGCCAGCTGATGCGGGTGCAGGAGAAGTTCCGCAAAGAGCCCCGCGTGAAGCTCGTGTCTTTCACCGTCGACCCCGAGCACGACTCGGTGGCGGTGCTGGCCCGCTACGCCGAGCGGTACGGTGCTATTGCCGGCAAGTGGTTTTTCCTGACCGGCAACAAAGCTGAGCTGTACCGGTTAGCAACGGAGGAGTTTCGCCTGCCCGCGCCCGCGGGAGCCGCCCCCGGCATCGTGCACAGCCAGAACCTGTACCTGGTGGACCGCAACCACCAGGTGCGGGGCATTTACGACGGCACCAAGCCGCGGGAGGTAGAGCGCCTCATCACCGAAATCAGCGTTTTGCTGTACACCTATGACCACGACAAGTCCGGTCACTAATCCAGCGGGTGGTAA